>NZ_JBNGGC010000023.1:0-134246 GCF_049974565.1 Streptomyces sp. WG5
GCCGTCAGCTCGGCGATCTGCTGGAGCGTCGCACCGATGTCCGACGTACGGGTCGTGGTCATGGACTGCACCGACACGGGCGCGTCACCACCCACCGCCACGGACCCGACCTGGATCTGCCGGCTCTTGCGGCGCTCGGCGAGCTTGGTCGGAACGGACGGCATGCCGAGAGAAATCGCAGTCATCTGCTGTGCAACCCCAAGTCGTGGATCAGAATCCGGCCCCGTTCAGCGGCGGGCTCCGGCCTCCGAGATTACGGCACGGACATGGACGCCAGACACACGGCGTACGGGAGACGCACCCTTTGGCGTCCGTTCGCCGGGTGATCGGCGTGAAGCCCGGTCCGGAGGGGCATGCTCTCCGGATCGGGCTTCTCATCCGATCGTTTCAGATCGTACGTATCGTATGGATCGCACGGATCGCACGGATCGCACGGATCGCCTGAATCATGTGGATCGCAGGGGATCTTCTGAATCATGCGGCTTCGCGTGGATCGGGCGGATCGTCCCCGCCTCAGCTGATCCGTACCGGATTGACGACGTCCGCCACCAGGACCAGCAGCGTGAAGCAGACGAAGATGCCCGCCACCACGTAGGCCACCGGCATCAGCTTCGCCACGTCGAACGGGCCCGGGTCCGGGCGGCGCAGCACCTTGGCCGCGTTCCGGCGCAGCGACTCCCACAGCGCGCCCGCGATGTGGCCGCCGTCGAGCGGCAGCAGCGGGAGCATGTTGAAGAGGAACAGGGAGAGGTTGAAGCCGGCCACCAGCATGATGAACATGGCGAGCTGCTGGGTGGGCGGGATGTCCAGGGTCGCGATCTCACCGCCGACGCGGGCGGCGCCCACGACGCCCATCGGGGAGTCCGCCTCGCGGGGCCCGTCGCCGAAGGCTGCGTCCCACAGGGCCGGGATCTTGGCGGGCAGGGCGGCGAGGGAGTCGACGGCGTCGCCGATCCGGTCGCCCATCCAGGTCACGGACTGGCCGAAGTCCTGTTTGACCACGCCGGTGGCGGCGCTGAAGCCGAGGAAGCCCGCGGTGACGTACTCGCCCTCGACGATCTGTCCGTTGCCGTCCTTCTTCGCGACCTGGTTGGTGGCGATGGTCGCCTGGAGGGTGACCTCCTGGCCTCCGCGCTCGACGACGACCGGCACCTGCTCGCCGGGGTTGGCGCGGATCATGTCGGACAGCCGGTCCCACTCGTCGGTCCGTACGCCGTCGAAGGAGACGATCTTGTCGCCCGCCTTGAGGCCGGCCGCCGCGGCCGGGGAGGCCGGGTCGGACTTGGTGCAGTCGTCGCGGTTCTCGGTCTGCGAGATCACGCACTGGGAGACGGAGCTGACGGTGGTGGTCTGCTGCGAGATGCCGAAGCCCATCAGAACGGTGAGGAAGAGCACCACCGCGAGGATGAGGTTCATGAACGGGCCCGCGAACATCACGATGACCCGTTTCCACGGCTTGCGCGTGTAGAACAGGCGCTTCTCGTCACCCGGCTGCAGTTCCTCGAAGGCGGCCGAGCGGGCGTCCTCGATCATGCCGCGCCAGGGCGAGGTGGAGCGGGCCTCCAGCCGGCCGTCGGCGCCGGGCGGGAACATGCCGATCATGCGGATGTAGCCGCCGAACGGGATGGCCTTGACGCCGTACTCGGTCTCGCCCTTCTTCCGCGAGAAGAGGGTCGGCCCGAAGCCGACCATGTACTGCGGCACGCGGATGCCGAAGAGCTTGGCCGTGGACAGGTGGCCCAGCTCGTGCCAGGCGATGGAGAACAGCAGGCCGACCGCGAAGAGGACTATGCCGAGGATGAACATCAGGGTCGTCATGCACGGGCCTCCGCCGTCTGTGCCGCCAGTTGCCGGGCCCGCTCGCGCGCCCAGGTCTCCGCTTCGAGGACGTCCGCGACGGTGAGCGAGGTTCCCGTACGGGGGGTGCCGTGCTCCTCGAGCACCCGCGTGACGGTCTCCATGATCCCGAGATAAGGCAGCGCGCCGGAGCGGAACGCCTCGACGCACTCCTCGTTCGCGGCATTGAACACCGCCGGGGCCGTGCCCGCGAGTTCCCCGACGTGCCGGGCCAGGTCCACCGAGGGGAAGGCCTCGTTGTCGAGCGGGAAGAACTCCCAGGTCGAGGCCTTGCTCCAGTCGAAGGCGGGGGCGGCGTCGGGGACGCGTTCGGGCCAGCCCAGGCCGATGGCGATGGGCCCGCGCATGTCGGGGGGCGTCGCCTGGGCCAGGGTCGATCCGTCCGTGAACTCGACCATCGAGTGGACGTACGACTGCGGGTGCACGACCACCTCGATGCGGTCGAAGGGGATGTCGTAGAGCAGGTGGGCCTCGATCACCTCCAGGCCCTTGTTGACGAGGGTGGCGGAGTTGATCGTGATCACCGGGCCCATGGCCCAGGTGGGGTGGGCGAGGGCGTCCTCCACGGTGACGCTCGCCAGCTGCTCCTTCGTACGTCCCCGGAACGGGCCGCCGGACGCGGTGACGACCAGCTTGCGCACGTCGGCGCGGGTGCCGGCGGCCAGCGCCTGGAAGAGGGCGGCGTGCTCCGAGTCGACCGGGATGATCTGCCCCGGCTTGGCGAGGGACTTGACCAGCGGGCCGCCGACGATGAGCGACTCCTTGTTGGCGAGCGCGAGGGTGCGGCCCGCCTCCAGGGCGGCCAGGGTCGGTGCGAGGCCGATGGAGCCGGTGATGCCGTTGAGGACCGTGTGGCAGTCGGAGGCGGCGAGCTGGGTGGCCGCGTCGGCTCCGGCGAGGATCTCGGGGAGCGGCTCGCCGGGGCCGTACTGGCCGCTCAGTGCCTCCCGCAGGGCGGGGACGACGTCCTCGCGGGCCACGGCGACGGTCCGTGCCTTCAGCCGGTACGCCTGCTCGGCGAGGAGGGCGACCCGGCCGCCGTTGGCGGACAGGCCGGTGACCCGGAAGCGGTCCGGGTTGCGCAGCACGAGGTCGATGGCCTGGGTCCCGATCGACCCGGTGGACCCGAGGATCACCACGTCCTTCGGGCCGTCGCCCGCCACCGGGTCGTAGACGAGGTGGGGGTCGGCGAGTGGGGCTGGACTGTCGCTCATCCCCCCATTGTTGCCGCAACCGCCCTCCGGTTGGACAGCGCGTCCCTCGCACGGGTGTCGCGGGCCCGCGCGGGGCCCGGAAGAGCCCCGCGGCCTGCGGGCGGACCTGGCCCGCCGGGAAGGCCGGGCAACCCCGCCGGGAAGGCCGCGCAGTCCCGGCGGGGGCCTGACGTATGCCCGCCCTACCTGATGGGGCGGTGGACGTTGTCCCTGCTACTCGGGCCCGGTGTCGCGTCCGCGATCCACGGGCCGTCGCCGGACGGGTCGACGACGCCCCGCTCCAGCCACTCGTACGCGCCGCCCAGCACGCCCTTGACGACCTTGCGGTCGACGTCGTCGGTGTTGGTCCACAGGCGGCCGAAGAGCTCCTCGACGCGGATGCGGGCCTGGCGGCAGAAGGCGTCGGCGAGCTGGTAGGCCTCGCGGCCGTGGTCGCCCTCGGCGCGCAGGTGCTCGGCGCGGACGCAGGCGGCGCTCATCGCGAACAGCTCCGCGCCGATGTCGACGATCCGGCCGAGGAAGCCCTGCTTGGTCTCCATCCGGCCCTGCCAGCGGGACATGGCGTAGAAGGTGGAGCGGGCGAGCTTGCGGGCGGTGCGTTCGACGTAGCGCAGGTGCCCGGACAGGTCCTGGTGGCCGGACGGGTGGAAGCCGGCGTACGAGCGCGGGAGCTGCCCCGGCCCGGCGACCAGCTTCGGCAGCCACCTGGCGTAGAAGACGCCCGCCTGCGCGCCCGCCCGTGCCTTGTCGGACAGGGTCTTGTCGGGGTCGATCAGGTCACCGGCCACCGAGAGGTGGGCGTCGACGGCCTCGCGCGCGATCAGCAGGTGCATGATCTCGGTGGAGCCCTCGAAGATGCGGTTGATGCGCAGGTCGCGCAGCAGTTGCTCGGCGGGGACCGCGCGCTCGCCGCGGGCTTCGAGGGAGGCCGCGGTCTCGAAGCCCCGGCCGCCGCGGATCTGGACCAGCTCGTCGGCCATCAGCCAGGCCATCTCGGAGCCGTAGAGCTTGGCGAGGGCGGCCTCGATGCGGATGTCGTTGCGGTCCTCGTCGGCCATCTGGGAGGAGAGGTCCAGGACCGCCTCCAGCGCGAAGGTGGTCGCCGCGATGAAGGAGATCTTCGAGCCGACCGCCTCGTGCAGCGCGACCGGCTTGCCCCACTGCTCGCGCACCGCCGACCACTCGCGGGCGATCTTCAGGCACCACTTGCCGGCGCCGACGCACATGGCGGGGAGGGAGAGGCGGCCGGTGTTGAGGGTGGTGAGGGCGATCTTGAGGCCGGCGCCCTCCGGACCGATGCGGTTCGCGGCCGGGACGCGGACGCGGTGGAACCGGGTGACGCCGTTCTCCAGGCCGCGCAGGCCCATGAAGGCGTTGCGGTTCTCGACGGTGATGCCCTCGGAGGCGGCCTCCACGACGAAGGCGGTGATGCCTCCCCTGCCGCCCGTCCCGTCCTCGGACTTCGGGACGCGGGCCATGACGACCAGCAGGTCGGCGACGACGCCGTTGGTGGTCCACAGCTTCACGCCGTCGAGGACGTAGTCGTCACCGTCCCGGACGGCCGTGGTGGCCAGGCGGGCCGGGTCGGAGCCGACGTCCGGCTCGGTCAGCAGGAACGCCGAGATGTCGGTGCGGGCGCAGCGCGGCAGGAACGTGTCCTTCTGCTCCTGCGTCCCGAACATCTTCAGCGGTTGGGGCACGCCGATCGACTGGTGGGCGGAGAGCAGCGCGCCGATCGCGGGGTTCGCGGATCCGACCAGGGCGAGGGCTTTGTTGTAGTAGACCTGGGTGAGGCCGAGGCCGCCGTACTTGGTGTCGATCTTCATGCCGAAGGCGCCCAGCTCCTTCAGCCCCGTGATCACGTCGTCCGGGATCCGCGCGTCGCGCTCGATCAGGGCTCCGTCGATCTTCGTCTCGCAGAAGTCGCGCAGCTTGGCGAGGAACTCCTCGCCGCGCTGGACGTCCTCGTCGGCGGGGAGCGGATGGGGGTGGATGAGGTCGAGGCGGAAGCGGCCGAGGAACAGCTCCTTGGCGAAGCTCGGCTTGCGCCAGTCCTGTTCGCGGGCCGCCTCCGCGACCTGGCGGGCCTCACGTTCGGTGACGGTGGGTCGGGAGGAGGGGGTGGGTGGTGCGGACATGAGGCTCACCTCGCCGCGAATCGGCATCGGGGGAGGTACGTCCACGAAGATCGCCGGGGTGATCGCCGGGATTCGTCATTCGCGAACTTGCGGACGTACGTTACTAGTCGGTGCTACCCGATCGTATGTACCCGATCCCGGGCGCTCCCACCACCCTTCGTGCCGCCGTTCGGCCGATGACCGCAAGGAGGACGGGAGGCGGACGGAGGGCGGACGGAGCGAGAAGAAAGGTGTCGAAGCGCTTCGACAACCTATGGACACCCACCCCGGCTGAGGCTACTGTCGAACCACCCTCACCCGCTATTGTCCACCCCGCGCGCTGTCGAAGCGCTTCACAAAGCTTGGAGAGCTGGATGGTCACCCTCGCCGAGGTCGCCCAGCACGCCGGAGTCTCGGCAAGCACGGTGAGCTATGTCCTCAGCGGCAAGCGGTCCATCTCCACCACCACCCGGCAGCGGGTCGAAGAGAGCATCCGCACGCTCGGCTACCACCCGAACGCCGGCGCCCGCGCCCTGGCCAGCAACAGGTCGAACATCATCGCGCTGATGATCCCGCTGCGCACGGACATGTACGTGCCGGTGATGATGGAGATCGCCATCGCGGTCGCGACCAGCGCGCGCAGTCACGGGTACGACATCCTGCTGCTCACCGGTGAGGAGGGCCCCGACGCGGTGCGCCGCGTCACCGGCAGCGGGCTCGCCGACGCGATGATCCTGATGGACGTCGAACTCGACGACGAGCGGCTGCCCCTGCTGCGGGGCACCGACCAGCCGTCCGTGCTGATCGGTCTGCCCGCCGACACCACCGGGCTGACCTGCGTCGACCTCGACTTCCGGGCGACCGGCGCACTGTGCGTGGAGCATCTGGCGAAGCTGGGGCACCGCGACATCGCGGTCATCGGCGAGGCTCCCGCGGTCTACGAACGGCACACCGGCTTCGCCGAGCGCACCCTCGACGGGTTGCGCACCCGTGCGCGGGAGCTGGAGCTGCGGCTGCTGCACCGCCCCTGCGAGGGCGGGTACGACGCGATGGCCGCGACCCTCGCCCGCGTCTTCGACGAACGCCCGGACACCACGGGCTTCGTCGTCCAGAACGAATCGGCGGTCGAGCCGCTGCTCGCCCTGCTGCGCCAGCAGGGCCGGGCGGTGCCCGAGGACGTGTCGGTGGTCGCGGTCTGCCCCGAGCAGGTCGCCACCCAGGCCTCGGTTCGGCTCACCTCGGTCGCCGTGCCCGCGCAGGAGATGGGCCGGCATGCCGTGGAGCAGCTGGTCGCCAAGCTGGACGGGCGCGGCAGCGACGAGGTCGTGCTGCTCGCGCCGGAGCTGACGGTCCGGGCCAGCTCGGGGCCGGCACCCGTCCGGCCGTAGCTCACGCGACCGGCCCCACCGCAGGCCGCCCGCCCGCCTCCCCCGCACCGCGTCACCGCCGTCCTCGACCGCCGCCCTCCCCCGCACCGCGTGACCGCTCGGCCCGCCCGTGCCAGGGCACCGCCGTGTCCGCACTCGAAGCTCGCACTCGAAGCTCGCACTCGAAGTCCGCACTCGAAGCTCGTACTCGAAGTCCGCACTCGAAGCTCGTACTCGATGTCCGCACTCGAAGTTCGCACTCCCCCAGGAGCCTGCCTCGTGAACCAGCCTGCCGAGACACAGCCCAAGGTCAGCCTCGCCCAGTCCTCCCCCACCGTCGGCACGTTCCGCGAGCGGGACGGCGCGCTGGAGTGGAGCGGCCGTCAGGAGACCGTCCGGATCGAGGCGTGGGGGCCGGACGCCGTCCGGGTCCGGGCCCGCCTCGGCGGGCCGGTGCTGGAGGACCTGCCGGGCGCACTCCTCACCGAGGCCCCGCCGACCGAGAGCACCGTGAAGACCGAGGACGGGCACGGCTCACTGACCGTCGGCGCGCTGACCGTGGAGGTCAGCCCCGAGGGGCAGGTGCGGTTCGTGCGGACCGCGGACGGTGGTGAGCTGCTGGCCGAGGAGCGCGCCCACTTCTGGTGGCCCGGCCCGCGCCTGTACACGGCGGTCGGAGGCGGGCACCACCGGCTGGAGCAGCGGTTCGCCGCCTACGACGACGAGAAGCTGTACGGCCTCGGCCAGCACCAGCACGGCCGCCTCGACCAGAAGGGCCTGGTCGTGGACCTGGTCCAGCGCAACGCCGAGGTGTCCATCCCCGTCCTCACCTCCAGCCGCGGCTACACGCTGCTGTGGAACAACCCGGCGATCGGCCGCGTGGAGCTGGCGCACAACGGCACCCGCTGGGTCGCCGACTCGGCCCGGCAGATCGACTACTGGATCACCGCCGGCACCCCGGCCGACACGCAGCGCCGCTACAGCGCGGTGACCGGCCGTACGCCGATGCTGCCCGCGTGGGCGGCGGGCTTCTGGCAGTGCAAGCTGCGCTACCGCACCCAGGACGAACTCCTCGCCGTGGCCCGGGAGTACAAGCGGCGCGGACTGCCCATCGACGCGATCGTCTGCGACTTCTTCCACTGGACGCACCTGGGCGAGTGGAAGTTCGACCCGGCCGAGTGGCCCGACCCGGCGGCCATGGTCCGTGAGCTGGACGAGCTGGGCATCAAGCTGGTGGTGAGCGTCTGGCCGTCGGTGTCCCCGCTCTCCGAGAACCACCCGGTGATGGAGCAGCGCGGCTACTTCGTCGGCACCCAGTACGGCCCGATGGCGCACGCCGACTGGCCGGACAAGGAGGTCGCGTCGACGGTGCAGGTGGCCTTCTACGACGCCACCAACCCCGAGGCCCGCGACTTCGTGTGGTCGAAGGTCAAGGAGAACTACCTCGACAGGTACGGCATCACGGCCTTCTGGCTGGACGCCTGCGAGCCCGAGCTCAAGCCCGGCTTCCCGGAGAACCTGCGCTACTGGGCGGGCCCGGGCCTGGAGGTCGGGAACATGTACCCGGCCGAGAACTCCCGCGCCTTCGACGAGGGCCTGCGCGCCGCCGGGGTGGACGAGGTGATCACCCTCAACCGCTCGGCGTGGGCCGGCAGTCAGCGGCACGGCGCCGCGCTGTGGTCCGGTGACATCGGCACCGACTTCGCGACCCTGCGCCGTCAGGTCGCGGCCGGTCTGAACACCGCGCTCTCCGGCATCCCCTGGTGGAACACGGACATCGGCGGTTTCCACGGCGGCGACCCGGACGACCCTGCGTACCGCGAGGTGATGATCCGCTGGTTCCAGTTCGGCGCGCTGTCCCCGCTGATGCGCCTGCACGGCTTCCGCGACCCGGGCATGCCGCTGGGCCCGGACATGACCGGCGGCCCGAACGAGGTGTGGTCGTACGGCGAGGAGGCGTACCCGGTCCTCGAGAAGTACCTGCGGCTGCGCGAGCGGCTGAAGCCCTACGTGCTCGACGTCATGCGGGAGGCGCACGAGGAGGGGCTGCCGGTGATGCGGCCGCTGTTCCTGGAGTTCCCCGAGGACCCGGCGGCCTGGCCGGTGGACGACGCCTATCTCCTCGGCCGGGATCTGCTGGTCGCGCCGGTGCTCACGGCCGGTGCCACGGCCCGCACGGCCTACCTTCCGGCGGGCGCGCGCTGGACGGACGCGTGGACGGGTGAGACGTACGGGGGCGGGGCGGCCGTGACGGTGGACGCGCCGCTGGACCGCATCCCGCTCTTCCTGCGGGACGGGGCCGAGCTGCCGGTGGCTCAGGAGTAACGGTTCCGCCGGAGGGAGAGGGTTGCCGGGTGGGACGCCGGGTCACCTTACTAGCAGTGCAGTGCAGTCGACCGTTACCGAAAGGCCAGACGTGCCCTCGACTCCCCTCGCCCTCCGGCTCGCCGACCTGTTGCTGCGGCCGGCGTCCCGATCCCGGCACACGCCCGACCGGACCTTCGACCGGCTCCTCGCACGGGCGGGAGGGGCGGAGGCCGACGAGCGGTTCGCCGACGACTTCCGCTCCCTGCTGCGCTGGTGGGCCGGGGCGGAGAACCTCACCCCGGTCGGCTGGCAGTCCGCGCAGTCCCACGTCCGCAGACACCTCGCCGGCCGGGCCCGGATCCGGCGGCTGATCGCGGAGCACCCCGGCATCGAGCGGGAGCCCGTGGAGAAGCCGGTGTTCGTGGTGGGCCTGCCGCGCACCGCGACGACGCTCACGCACGGCGTGCTGTCGCTGTCGGACGAGCACCGCTGCCCCCTGCTGTGGGAGCTGCTCACCCCCGGCCTGGAGGTGCCGCCCGGTGGGCGACGCAAGGCGACGGCGCCCGCGCGCCGGATGGTCGACGGCATCAACCTGCTCGCGCCGCGCTTCCGCGACATCCACCCGATGGCCGCCGAAGGCCCCGAGGAGTGCACCTTCGCGCTGCCGCACGCGCTGATGCCGCTCTCCTCGGCGCGGATACCCGAGTACCAGGCCTGGCACTACGAGCGGGACTTCGTCCCCGACTACCGCCACCTCAAGCAGGTCTACCAGGTGCTCCAGTACGGCCGTCCGCGCCGCCGCTGGATCCTCAAGTCCCCCATGCACCTGGAGAACCTCGACGCGCTGCACACCGTCTTCCCGGACGCCACCATCGTGTGGACCCACCGCGATCCGGTCACCGTCGTGGCGTCGTTCTGCAGCCTGGTCGAGCACGGCATGGCCGTCAGCACCCGCCCCGTCGACCCGCACGGCATCGGCGCCACCTGGCTGGAGCTGCTGAGCCGCTCCGCGGCGCGCGGTGTCGCGGCCCGTGCCGCCCTCCCCCCGGAGAGGCTGGTGGACGTCCCGTACTCCTGGCTGGGGACCGATCCGGCCGTCGGCGCCCCCAAGCTCTACGCCGCCGTCGGCGCCCGCTGGACCGGCACGGAGGCCGCCCGGCTCGCCGGGGTCGCCGCCCGCCCCAAGGGCAGCCGCCCGCACCGGTACGAGCTGTCCCGGTACGGCCTGACCCGGGCCGAGGTCGAATCCGCCTTCGCGGAGTACAACGCGTTGCGGGCCGAGGTCGACCGCGCCTGACGTAGGCACGGCCGGCCCCGGCCCCGGCCGGGGAGCTGGGTCAGCCGCCGCTGACGGACATGCTGTGGGTACGGAAGTCCAGACCGCCCGGCGAGGAGGTGATCTCGAAGCCGAACTGGACGTCGCCGATGGTCTCGTCGCCCATCCAGCCCTTGGTGTCCTTGATCCATTTCAGGATCGGCAGGATCTGGACGCTCCCCGAGTTCGAGTCCGAGGTGCGCAGGAACGAGAAGACCTCGTTGGCGCCGTTGTCGCCCTTGTAGACGTTCCAGGTGTGGCCGCCGAGGGCGACCGACCCCTGCGGGCTGCCGAGCGGGCCGACGGCTCCGTGGTGGTTGACCCAGAGCATGATCTCGTAGTCGTGGTCCGTGTCCCAGATGTCGTACGACGTGTTGTACGCGCCGGACGACGGGACCGTCACGTTGTACGTGCTGCTGAGCGAGCCGAGGGAGGAGATCGGCTTGTTGATCACCTTCTTGGCGTTCGGGTAGGACTTGATGCCGCCGGTGCCCGGGTGGTCGGCCCAGACGCCCCAGTCGGTGCCGGAGTTGGCCCAGACGCACTGGCCGCCGGCGCCGGAGCCCCAGATGTTGTTGTAGAGGGTGTAGCCGTTCAGCTGCGTGTTGCCCCACTGGTCGCAGGAGTTCCAGACGGCTGCCTGGGCGGGGGCGGCGGCGAGGCCGGCGGTGACGCCGAGCGCGAGGGCCGGGGCCAGGAGGGCGGTCAGGGTGCGGGTGCGTGGTGCCATGGCGTTCCTTCCATGGGTGGGGGGAGTGGGGAGGGCGGTGGTGCTACCGCGTCTTGACGCTGATGACGCGGTCCTCTCCGGCGACGAGGTCGAGCGGCTCGGTGCCGGAAGGAGTCCGGAGTTCGATGCGGTGCGTGCGTCCGGGGCGCAGGACGGCCGTCGCGTCGCCGTCGGGCCTCCAGGTGAGGTCGACGACCGCCCCGAACCGGGTGCGCAGGCCCCTGATCCCGCCCTGCGGGCAGAACTCCGGGAGGGCGGGCAGCAGGACCAGCCGGTCGGGGGTGGACTGCACGAGCATCTCGATGAGCACGGCCGGCAGGGCGTGCGCGGCGTCCGCGTTGTAGACGTCGCGGTGGGGGTAGTGCGCGCTCATCAGGGACGTGTGGAAGAAGTCGCCGTCGAGGACCTGGCCGACGGCGTGGGCGACCCGGGCGGCGTCCCGCAGCCGGGCCGCGATCAGGGCGTGGTGGAGGTGGCCGTGGGCGGAGTCGTTCTCGGCGCCGCGCAGGTGGAGGGCCCGGTGGGCGGCCTCGGCGAGTTCGGGGGTGTCGTACGGGTTGATCTCGTCGAGCGGCCACACGCCGTAGAGGTGGCTGAGGTGGCGGTGGTCGTAGGTGTCCGCCAGGCCCGGCCACGCCCATTCCGCCAGGGCACCGTCGGCGTTGGTCCGGTGCGGTGGGAGGCGGTCGGCCAGGGCGCGCCAGCGGTCGGCGTGCTCGGGGTGGCGGTCGGCGGCGGTCAGCAGGGCGTGCCGGGCGGCGGAGAGGTCCATGGCCGCGTTGACGGTGCCCCAGCCGGCGTTCGCGGGACGGTTCTCGGGCGAGTACGAAGGGACGACGAGTACGTGACCGCGGTCGTCGGTCCGGGTGAGGAAGTCCTCGTAGAAGAAAGCGACTTCGGCGAGTGCCGCGGTGGTGCGGGGGTCGTGGGCGCCGCGGGTCTCGTCGTGTTCGACCAGGGGCGCCAGCAGCCAGTCGGCGCCGGCCGTCCACAGGTGCAGCGGGTACTCGCGGCTGAAGTGGCAGGTGTGCCCGGACTCGCCGTCGGTGTGCGAGGGGGCGACGACGCCGCGGGTGCCGAAGATCGCGCGGGCGTTGTCCCGCCAGTCCGGGAGCTGCCGGTGGACCAGGGCGGCATGGGCCTCGGTGACCTCGGGGAGGTCGGCCGCCGCGGCGGAGGCGGTCTGGAGGTTCAGGTTGGCGTTGGTGGTGAACGCCCCTGACCAGGCCGTGTCCCAGTCGCCGGTCCACAGGCCGGTCAGGCGGGGCGGGAGCATCCCGCTGGCCGACAGCAGGTGGTAGCGGCCGGCGGCGAAGAGGCGCTCCAGGAGGGCCGCGCGGTCCGTGCCACGGGAGCGGTCGAGCAGCGCGGAGCCCGGCAGGGCGCGCTCGGCGGGGTCGGCGGCGAGGTCGAGGGTGACGCGCTCGTAGGCGGTGCGGTGGAGGGCGAGGTGCCGGCCGAGGAGACGGTCGTACGACGTCGCGTCGGGCAGGTCGCGCAGGGCGCGGCCCTCGGCGACCACGTCCAGTTCGCCGGTGTGCCGGTGCACGCGGGTGAGGAGCAGTACCTCGGTGGCGCCCTCGACGAGTACGCCGGGCGGGACCAGCCTCGTGGTGCCGCCGGTGACGGCGACCAGGGTGACGCCGGTGTACGCCAGGTCGCTGCCGGGGTAGCGGGCGCGCAGGCTGAGCAGGGCGCCCTCGGGGGTGAGGACGGCGCCGTGGCCGACGCCGAGTCCGGCCGGGGCGCCGGGGAGGCGGGGGTCGAGGGACAGGTCGAGGATGAGGTGCGGGGCGGTGACGCGCTGGACGATCACGTCGTCGGCGCGGGAGACGAAGACGCGGCTGGTCCAGGTGGAGCAGGCGGCGGTCGTCTCGCCGGTGGTGAAGTCCACGGAGCGGTGGTAGGCGGCGTGGGTGTCGCCGGGCGGCCTGTTCAGGCGGACCTGGAAGGCCGGGTGGAAGGGCCGCACCCATTGCAGCGGGCGGCCGTCGGTGAAGCCCTCGGCGGCCGTCGTGTCGCCGGCCAGCAGGCGGTCCTGGAGGGCGGGGAGGTCGGCGGCGAGCCGGGGTGGGCGGCGGTGCTCGTCGTCGCCGTTCGGGCGGACGAGGGTGTGGTGGGTGACGACGACCCGGTCGGCGTTCGGATCGCCGAACACGAGGGCGCCGTGGTGGCCGTTGCCGCTCAGGAAGGCGTCCTCCCAGCGGGCGGCGGGCCCGGGCTCCCAGGTGCCGTGCACGGGCCCGCCGGGCACGGTCCCGCCGGGCGTGGGTGCGCCGGGCGTGGGTGCGCCGGATGGGGGTGCGTCTTTGATGGGCGTGTCGGTCATCGGGCCGGCTCCGTGAGGACCGCCACGCCGTAGCGGCCGAGGGTGACCCGGTCGGTGACGGTCGCGTCGGTCAGCAGGTCGCGGTGGGTGCCCGGGACGTCGACGGTGACCGGTTCGCGGCCGTGGTGGAGGAGGAAGAGCAGGTCACCGCGGCGTACGGCCTCGACGTCGGCCGGGAGCCCGTCGAGCACGGGGCGGACGCCCGCCTCGGCGGCGGCGCGGGCGAGCAGGCCGCGCAGCGCGTCCGGCTCGGGGAGGGTGGAGAGGTACCAGGCCCGGTCCTTGCGCAGGACGGCCGGCAGCCCGTCCAGCTCGCCGCCCTTGTACAGGACGGCCTCCGTGGCGGTGCCGTCGGGCTCGATCTCCTCCGACCAGAGGGTGCCGCGGAAGCCGTCGCAGGCGGCGGTACCGTCCGCCTCCAGGGGCCACCACTCGTGCAGGACGCGGATGCCGAACAGCTCGCGCAGCCGGGCGTCCATGCCGCCGGCCCTGACCCGGTCGTCCTCGTCGGCGACGCCGGTCCGGAAGCCGCAGACGAGGGTGCCGCCACCGCGGACGTAGGCGAGGAGGTTGTCGATCGCCGCGTCCGTGAGCGCGTACAGCTGGGGTACGAAGACCGCCCGGTACGGGGTCAGGTCGTGCTCCGGGTGGGCGAAGTCGGTGGTGAGGTGGGCCTCCCACAGCGCGCGGTGCCAGGCGCGCAGGACGTCGGGGTAGTCGAAGCGGGTGGAGGGGCGGCCGTCCTGGTCGCCGGCCCACCAGGAGTGCCAGTCGTGCAGGACGGCGATGTCGGCGGTGACCGTGCCGTCCGCCGCGTGCGGACCGAGCGTGGCGAGGTCGGCGCCGAGCTGCTTGACCTCCTGGTACGTACGTCCCTGCGCCCCCGCGTGGGAGACCATCCCGGAGTGGAACTTCTCGGCGCCCTGCCTCGACTGGCGCCACTGGAAGTAGCAGACGGCGTCCGCGCCGCGGGCCACGGCCTGCAGTGACCACAGGCGGTTGAGGCCGCGCGGCTTGGGGTGGTTCGCGCCGCGCCAGTTGACGGGGCCGGCCGCCTGCTCCATGAGCATCCAGGGGCCGCGCGCCTGGGAGCGGGTCATGTCCTGGACCAGGGCGCCCTCCTGCGCGCCGAAGGGATCGCGCGGGTCGGGGTAGAGGTCGACGGAGACGACGTCCTCCTCCTCGGCCCAGCGCCAGGCGTCCTGCCCGGACCACAGCGGCATGAAGTTGGTGGTCACCGGTATGTGGGGGGTGTGGCGGCGGACGATGTCGCGTTCGGCGGCGTAGCACTCCAGGAGCATGTCGGAGGTGAAGCGCCGGAAGTCGAGGACCTGGGCCGGGTTCTTCAGGTAGTGGGTGCGGCGGGCCGGCAGGATCTCGGCCCAGTCGCCGTAGCCCTGGCTCCAGAAGGCGGTGCCCCAGGCGGCGTTGAGGGCGTCGAGGGTGCCGTACCGGTCCTGGAGCCAGCGGCGGAAGCGGGTGGCGGCCTCGTCGCCGTGGTCGTAGGTGCAGTACTCGTTGTTGATGTGCCACAGGGTGAGGGCGGGGTGGCCGGCGTAGCGGGCGGCCAGGGCCTCGGTGATGGCGGCGGCGTGGCGGCGGTAGGTGGCGCTGGAGTGCGAGAAGTGCTGGCGTCCGCCCCACCACTCGGTACGGCCGTCCTCGTCGGCGGGCAGGGTGTCCGGGTGGAGCCGGCCCAGCCACGGCGGGGGCGACGCGGTGGGGGTGGCCAGGACGACGCCGATGCCGTTCGCGTGCATCAGGTCCATCAGGCGGTCCAGCCAGCCGAAGTCGTGCACTCCGGGGCGGGGTTCGAGTTTCGACCAGGAGAAGACGCCGAGGGTGACGGAGTTGACGCCGGCGTCCTTCATCAGGCGGACGTCCTCGTGCCAGGTCTCCTCGGGCCACTGCTCGGGGTTGTAGTCGCCGCCGTAGAGGATGCGGTGGCGGGTGGTGTCCGACAGGCTGGGCATCAGCGGGGCTCCCCGTACTGGATGCCGCGTCCGTTGGTGGCGAGGTAGACGCGGCCGTACACGCGGGGGTCGCCGGTGATCGTCTCGCCGGTCCACCCCCACTGGTTCTGGTCGTCGTTGATCCGCGTCCAGCTCTTCGCCTCGTCGTCGGAGCGGTAGACGGCGGTGATGGCCCCGGTGGAGCCGACCTGGTAGATCGCCGGGTAGCCGGCGCCGTCGGCGGCCTTTCCGAAGCCGAGGGTGTGGGAGGACCGGCAGCTGTCGACCTTGGTGAAGGTGAGGCCGCCGTCGGTGGAGCGGTGCAGGCCGTTGTCCTTGGTGCTCAGCCACAGGTCGCCGGTGCGGCCGGGTGCCGCGGCCAGCTTGTACTGGCTGTCGCCGGCGGGCAGTCCGGTCGCGCGGGCGGTGAAGGTACGGCCGCTGTCGGTGCTGGCGAGCAGCGTGCCCGTGTCGGTGTCGTACGCGTAGAAGAGCGTCGGGTCGGCCGGGTCGGCGACCGGCGTGGCGCCCTTCGGGAAGGAGGGGATCTCGGACCAGGTCGTGCCGTTGTCCGCGGAGCGGTGGGCGGGGTACCTGGTGCCGTCCCAGTGCAGGAAGGACCACAGCAGCACGCTGCCGTCGGCGTTGGCGGCGATCGGCCCGGGTGCGTTCTTGGCGAGGTCGGGCTGGGTCGCGAAGGGTTCCCAGGTCCGTCCGCCGTCGTGGGAGTACGCGCCGTTGCCGTGATCGCTCCAGCCCGCCCGGACGACGTACGCCGGTCTGCGTGCCGCCTGTGCGAGTCCGGTCGCCGACCCGGACACGGGGTTCGTCGCCATGCCGTGCGCCGGGGACGCCGTGAGCCGTTCGTGGTACATGACGCCGATGTCCCTCGACCCGCTGAGCAGGTGCGCCCGCCCGGTCGGGGGCGAGATCAGCTGGGTCACGGACGTCTCCTCCAGGCCGCGGATCTGCGGGGCCCAGCGTCGCAGGTCGCGGGTGCCGTAGAGGGTGGCGCCGGTGCCGTACACGAGGTGCTTCGAGTCGTACGGGTCGAGGGCGACGGCCTGGATCCACCAGCCGAACTTGGGCTGCTCCTCGCCCCACTTCAGGTACGGGGTCTCGGAGACGTCGAGGACGGCCGAGTCCTTCAGGGACGTCCAGGTGCGGCCGCCGTCGGTGGTCCGGTACAGGGTGTCGACGGCCGCCCAGCGGTTGTTGGTGGAGACGACGGCGGTGCCGGGGCGGCGGGCGTCGACGGCGACGCCGCCGTAGCCGAAGGTGTCGGCGGCGCCGTCATCGGTGGTGCCGCCGGGCCGGACGGGCGTGACCTCGGTCCAACGGCCGTTGACCGTGCGCAGCTTGTGCACGCTGCCGGTGGACTGGCCGTTCGGGCCCGGTGCGTCGGCGTACGTCACGTACAGCTCGCGGGTGTGCCGGTCGTACGCGGCACGGACCGGGACCGTGGCCGCGGTGCCGGAGGGCCGGCCGGGGACGGGCTCCCAGGTGGTGCCGTCGGACGTGCGGAAGAGGTTCGGTGCGGTGCCGCCGGCGTCGCCCCAGCCGGCGTAGACGGTGCGGCCCGCGGCCACGAGGAGGGTGACGCCCTGGCCGGTGGCGTTCGGGGCGGCCGGGAAGCCGGTGGCGGGAGCCCAGGTGGCGCCCCGGTCCACCGACTTCCAGAGGCCGTCGTGCCGGGTGCCCAGCCACAGGGTGTCGCTGTCGCGCGGATCGACCAGGAGCCGCTCGCCGGTGCCCCGGCCGTCCTCGTTGGCACCGAGCTTCACGGTGAGGTCGGTGCGCCGCCAGGTCCTGCCCCGGTTCTCGGAGCGCAGGACCGCGCCGTTGCCCGACCACGCCTGGGAGTAGGTGCCGCAGGCCAGGTAGAGCCGGTCCGGGTGGGCGGGGTCGACGGCCATCGCCTCGACGCCGAGGAGGTTCCAGTCGTCCCAGCCGAGGTGGTCCAGGAGCGGGATCCACCGGTCGGTGCGGTCGTCCCAGCGGTAGGCGCCGCCGATGTCGGTGCGGGCGTAGGCGAGCCCGCGGACGCGGGGGTGGAACAGGACGCCGGTGATGAACCCGGTGCCGCCGATGACGACGTTGCGCCAGCGGTAGGCGGGGGCGTCCGCCATGTCCTCGGCGGCGTGCGCGCGTCCGGGTGCGAGCGGGACTGCCGTGAGCGCGGCGACGGCCGCGGTCCCGGCGAGAACGGCACGCCGGCTCGGGCTGCGTGACACGGACGCATGCATGACATACCTCGTTCTGTGCGGCTCGGGGGCGGAGGTGGGCAGGGCGGACCGGGGCCGTCGTGGCCGGACGCGGGTCAGGAGCGGCCGGCCACGACGGGGCTGGGAACGGGCGCGGGCGTCAGCCCTTCACGGCGCCGGTCAGCATCCCCTTCTTGAAGTGACGCTGGACGAACGGCGACAGCACGGCCACCGGCAGCAGGGCCATGACCATGACGGCCATCTGCACGGCCAGGCCGGAGAGTTCGCCGGTCTTGATCGCCTGGCCGAGGCCGACCGGGGCCTCCTGCTTCTGCACGAGCTGGATCATCACGTTCTGCAGGGGCAGCATGTCCTGGTCGTTCAGGTACAGGGAGGCGTTGAACCAGGCGCTCCAGTAGCCGACGGCGTAGAACAGCGTGATCACCGCGACGACCGCGCGGGACAGCGGCAGGACGATCTGCCACAGGATGCGCAGGTCGCCGGCGCCGTCGATGCGGGCGCTGTCGATCAGCTCCTGGGAGATGCCCATGAAGAAGCCGCGCAGCACCAGGATGTTGAAGACGCTGATCGCGCTGGGCAGGATCAGCGCGAGGTAGGTGTCCGTCAGCCCCAGGGACTGCACCAGCAGGTAGGTGGGGATGAGGCCCGCGCTGAAGAACATCGTGGCCAGCAGCACCATGAGGATCCAGCGGTGGCCGAGGGAGCCGCTGCGCGACAGCCCGTAGGCGCACAGCACCGACACCGCCATGGAGAAGACGGTGCCGACCAGGGTGATGCCGATGCTGACGAGCGCGGCGCGGGTGACCTGGCCGCCGCTGAGCAGTTCCGTGTAGGCGACGAAGGTGATGTCCGTCGGGATCATCACCAGCCCGCCGGCCTCGTCGATGGCCTTGCGCGAGGAGAGGCTGGTGACGACGACGATCCACAGCGGGAACAGGATCGCCAGGCAGGCCAGGAGCAGGACCAGCCCCTTGCCGAGGAGTCCGGCCCCGCGGGGCTTCTCCTCCCACACCGGACGCGGCGGGGCCGCCCACCGGCTGGGCGTGCGCGCGGGTTTGCCGATGACTGCGGTCACTTCTTGTACACCCCCTGCTCGCCCATGAGGTGGGCCACCTTGTTCGCGATGAGGACCAGGCCGAGACTGATGACGCCCTTGACGAGACCGGCGGCGGCCGCGTAGCCGAAGTCCTGGTTGCGTACGCCGTTCCACCACACAAAGGTGTCGAGGACCTCCGCGGCTCCTGGTCCGACGGCGTCGCGTTGCAGCAGGATCTGTTCGAAGCCGACCGTCAGGGCGTCGCCCACGCGCAGCACCAGCAGCAGGGCGATCACCGGGCGCAGCGCGGGCAGTGTGACGTGCCACATGCGGCGCCAGCGGTTCGCGCCGTCCATCGCGGCGGCCTCGTACAGGTCGGGGCTGACCGAGGCGAGCGCGGCGAGGAAGACGATGATCCCCCAGCCGGCGTCCTTCCACACGCTCTGTGCGGTGACCAGGAACTTGAAGGTCTCCGGGTCGGTCATGAGGCTGAGCCCGTCGTACCCGTGGTCGCGCAGCAGCTGGGAGAGGAGTCCCGCCCCGCCGAGCAGCTGCTGGAAGACGGCGATGACCAGCACCCACGAGAAGAAGTGCGGCAGGTAGAGGATGGCCTGCGCGATCGCCCGCACCCGGGGCCGGACCACGCTGTTGATGAGCAGCGCGAGCAGGATGGGGATCGGGAAGTACAGCACCAGCTGGAGGACGAACAGCACCAGGGTGTTCTGTACGGCGTTCCAGAAGGCCGAGTCCTCGAAGATGCGCTGGAAGTTCTCCAGACCCACCCACGGGCTGTGCAGGATGGAGACGATCCCGTTCTCGCTGATGTAGGGGTCGTACTCCTGGAAGGCGACGACGTTGCCGAGGATCGGTACGTAGTTGAAGAGCAGTACCAGCAGGATGGCCGGCAGTGTCATCAGCACCAGGACACGGTCACGCCGGAACCTCAGCTTGAGGCTCAGCTTCCCCGAGGGCGGCTTCGCCTCACGAGGGCCGGCGGCGTCGTCGGACGCCACCGGGGTCTTCTTCGTCGCATCGGCCTCGGCTCTGGTCCGGGGCACCGTGTTGTGGGACACGGCCGTTCTCCTTGCCTCGGTACCGGTCAGCTCGCCGCCGTGCCGTTCTCGTCGAGCAGCTTCTTGTACCAGTCGCGCAGTTTGTCGCCGCCCTGGCTGCGCCAGTCGGAGACGGCCTGCTGCATGTCGCCGATCTTCTTGCGGCCGCGGACGATGTCGTCCTCCAGCTGCTCGAAGTCGTTGGACAGGTTGGTGTAGCGGTTGGGCTCGGTGACCTGCATGCCGTAGAAGGTGGGCTTCTTGGTGAAGGCCCCCATCCGCTGCTGCCACTCGACCTGCCCCTTGGCGACCTCGGGGAAGTCGGGGTGGGCGATGGTCGCGGCCGGGCTCGCGATCATCACGTAGGCGTTCATCACGTCGATGTTGCCCTGGTCGGTCTTGGTGGGCACGCCGTCCTTGACCGCGTAGTGGGTGCCTTCCACGCCGTAGTTGGTGGCCATGTACTCCTTGGTGCCGTACGGCGCGGCGGTGACGTTGGCGACGGCCAGCACGTCGCGGATCACGGACTCGGAGGCGTTCTTGTTGACGAAGGCGAAGATGCTCGCGGGGTTCTGCGCCCACAGCGTGGGCTCACCGCCGTCGTGCCCGAAGAAGTCCATGCCCCAGATCTTGAACCCGGGGTTCTGGGTGGCCTGTTCCGCGGTGCGGCTCCACCACTGGGAGATGTCCTGGTTGTAGACGAGGAACTCGCCGGCGGCGAACTTGGGCCCGGGGTCGGCGGCGTTGCTCTTGCCCAGCTTGGCGTCGGGGTGCACGACCCCGGCGGCGAACAGCTTGCGCGTCCACTCCAGCGCCTCGAGGTACTCGTCGGTCTCGGCGCGGTAGATCAGCTTCCCGTCGACCTGGTTCCAGCCGAGCGACTTCTCGTTGCCGGAGAGCACACCGAAGGCGTTGAAGGCGGTCCACTTCATGTCCAGGCAGGCCCAGCGCTTGGCCTTCGCGTTGGTGGCCTCCTTGGCCAGCGCCATGAACTCGTCGCAGGACCGGGGGACTTCGTAGCCCTCCTTCTCGAAGATGTCCTGGCGGTACAGCGGCACGATGCCGGACACGTACGAGGACGGCATCGGCAGGCCGCGCAGCTTGCCGCCGAAGATGGAGCGCTGCCAGGCGTCGGTGGGGATGGCCGCGAGGTTGGGGAAGTCCTTGACCGCGTCGCCGGAGAGGTAGGGGCCGAGGTCGGCGAACTTGCTGATGATGGCGCTGGGGATTCTGCCGGTCATGTTCCAGCCGGGCACGACCACCACGTCGGGCACCTCGCTGGAGGCGAGGACCGCGCCGAGCTTCTGGTCGTAGGTGTTGCCGTCCTGGTTCTGCCAGACCACGTCGACGCCGATGAGGTCGTTCATCGCCTTGTAGTAGGCGTTGCCGTCCTTCGGCGGGGACCCCCAGAACGGCGACATGACGGTGACCTTGCCGCCCTTGCCGAGCTTCTTCGGCACCGAGGTCTTCAGGCCCGCGAGGTCGAGCTTGCTGGTGAAGCCGACCGCGGAGCCGTTCTTGCTGGGGATGTCGGGGGTGACCACGTTGCTGGCCACGTACGCCGGCAGCAGCTTCTCGGCGTCCTTGCCCGACGTGGTGCCGTCCCGCGAACCTCCGTCCGACCCACCGCCGCAGGCGGAGAGCAGCGGCATCCCTCCCGCCACCGCTGCGGTGGCTACCGCCGTGGAGGCGAGGAACTTTCTCCGGCTGGGACCGGAGGCGGCGTTCGGCGTCATTGCGTCAACCCTTCGTGGCGCACCAGGACACCCGGCGGTGGCCGTCGGCTGCGGTGTCTTGAGTGGAACTGGCTGAGCTGAAGCGGTCGTCGGAGGAACGCCCGGCTCCCGTCGCACCCCGGGTGCACTGTCGAGCCAGAGCCTCTTAGTCGAAGCGCTTCGATGTTGCTGCGAGGTTAAGTGAACGCCTGGGGGTGCACAAGAGTCGATTGCAGAATTCCTCCGAGGTATCGGGAGGGCGATGGTGGCCGAACCGGGTCATGTGACACTTGGATTGCGATGACAAGTCGGAGGTGATGTGCGGAAGTGTCTTGACACCCACCCCCGGGGCCAATGAGCATCGAAGCGCTTCGAAAGCGTCTCGCCGCTCCATCGCAAGGGGAACTCCACGTGACCGCACCCACGCCGCCCACGCCGCCTTTCCGTGATCCGCACCTGCCGTTCGCGAAGCGCGTCGACGACCTGATGTCGCGGCTCACGCTCGACGAGAAGACCGCGTTCCTGCACCAGTTCGCGCCCGCCGTCGAACGGCTCGGCATCGCCGCCTTCCGCACCGGCCAGGAGGCCCTGCACGGCGTGGCCTGGATGGGCCCGGCGACCGTGTTCCCGCAGGCCGTCGGCCTCGGCGCCACCTGGAACGACGACCTGGTGCGCCGCGTCGGCGAGGCGGTGTCCAGGGAAGCCCGGGCCATGCGGGCGCGCGACGACCGCGTCGGCCTCAACGTCTGGTCCCCGACCGTGAACCTGCTGCGCCACCCGCTGTGGGGACGCAACGAGGAGGGCTACTCCGAGGACCCGAGGCTCACCTCGGCCATCGCCACCGCCTACACCCGCGGCCTGCGCGGCGAACATCCGACGTACTGGCGCACCGCGCCCGTCCTCAAGCACTGGCTCGCGCACAACAACGAGACCGACCGGGACACGTGCTCGTCGTCCGTCCGCCCGCGCGTCCTGAACGAGTACGACCTGCGGGCGTTCCGCGAGACGGTCGAGGCGGGCGCGGTGGCCGGGGTGATGCCGGCGTACAACCTGGTCAACGGACGCCCCAACCACGTCTCCCCGTACCTGCGGAGCCATCTGCGCACCTGGACCCAGGACGACCTCCTGGTCTGCTCGGACGCGGGCGCCCCCTCCAACCTGGTCGACTCCGAGCACTACTTCGACACCCATGAGGAGGCGACCGCCGCCGCGCTGCGGGCCGGGGTGGACAGCTTCACCGACCACGGCACGGACTCCTCGAAGATCGTCGCCCGGGTCCGGGGCGCCCTCGACCAGGGCCTGCTGACCGAGGCCGAGGTGGACGCGGCCGTGCGCCGGCAGCTGTCGGTCCGCTTCCGGCTCGGCGAGTTCGACCCGGAGCACGACCCGCACGCGGACTCGGCCGCCTTCGACACACCGGAGCACCGGGCGCTCGCGCTGGAGGCGGCCGAGCAGGCGGTCGTCCTGCTCAAGAACGACGGCGTGCTGCCCCTGGCCGACGGCACCCGGGTCGCCGTCGTCGGTCTGCTCGCCGACGAGTGCAAGCTCGACTGGTACAGCGGCACCCTCATCCACCGTGCCACTCCGCTGGAGGGCCTGTACGAGCGGTTCGGCGCCGAACGCGTGAGCTTCGGGGAGGGCGTGGACCGGGTCCGGCTGAAGACGGCCGCCGGTGCGTTCCTGTACGTGCCCCCGTCCGACGACTCCCCCGGCGAGGCCCGCGGCACCGAGGGCGCCCTCGACCCGGCCCTGCTGGCCGGCCGCACCGACCTGCCGCCCCTCACCACCGACGCCACCGGCAGCGAACTCGCGCTCGTCGACTGGGGCGAGGGCGTCCTCACCCTGCGCGCGCCCGACGGCCGCTACCTCTCGGTCGCCGAGGACGGCTACCTCCGGGCCTCCGCCGACCAGCCCGGCGGCTGGATCGTGCAGGAGACGTTCCGCCTGGAACCGCACGGGAACGGGCACCTCCTCCGGCACCTGGGGACGGGTCGTCACGTCCAGGTCGCCGCCGACGGCGTGAAGGTTGCCGCTCCGGACGCCTCCTCCGACACCTCCTCCGACGCCTCCCCGGACGCCTCCTCGGACGGCACGGCCCCGGAGGTCTTCGAGCTGGTCGTCGCCGAGCGCGGCGAGGACGCGGTCACGCGGGTGGCGGCCGAGGCGGACGTAGTCGTGGTGGTCGCGGGCAACGACCCGCACATCAACGGCCGGGAGACCGAGGACCGTACGACGCTGCGGCTGCCCGCCCACCAGGAACGCCTGCTGCGCGCGGCCCGCGCCGCGAACCCGAGCACCGTGCTGGCGCTGGTGTCCGCCTACCCGTACGCCGTCGACGCGGAGGCGCTCCCGGCGGTGCTGTGGACCGCGCACGGCGGCCAGGCGGGCGGCACCGCGCTGGCCCGGGTCCTCGCCGGTGACGTCTCCCCCGCCGGGCGGCTCCCGCAGACCTGGTACGCCGACGACTCCGACCTGCCCGACCTGCTCGACTACGACGTGATCGGCGGCCGCCAGACCTACCTGTACTTCGAGGGGACGCCGCTGTTCCCCTTCGGGCACGGCCTGTCGTACGCGTCCTTCTCGTACGCGGACCTGGCGACGCGGGTCGCGCACGGGAAGGTGTCCGTGTCCTTCACGGTCACCAACACGGGGGCCGTCGCCGCCGGCGAGGTGGCCCAGCTCTACGTCCGCGCCGAGGACCCGTCCCTCCCGCGTCCGCGCCGCGAACTGCTGGCCCACCGCCGGCTCGCCCTCGCCCCGGGCGCCACGGCGGAGGTCTCCTTCGACGTCCCGCTGTCCGCGTTCGCGTTCTGGGACGTCGCGCAGGACCGGTGGCGGCTCGAGCCGGGCCCGTACGCCCTGCTGGTGGGCGCGTCCAGCGAGGACGTGCGCCTGTCGCAGACCGTGTCCCTGGAGGGCGAACCCGCCGCGCCGCGCCCGGTCCGCGAACGCGGCCTCGACGCGGCCGGCTTCGACGAGCAGAGCGGCACGGAGATCGTCGACCGGACGAAGGCGGCGGGCGAAGCGGTGACGCCGGTGGCGGACCGGACCGGCGAACTGCTGTTCCGCGACTGCGACTTCGGTTCCGGCGTCACCGGCGTGACCGTGACGGTGGCGGGCGGCGAGGGCACCGTGGAGATCGCCCTCGACGGCGGCCCGGCATCGGCGGTGCTGTCTTCGACGACGCCCACCTCGGGACCGTACGACTACGTGGAGCTGGGTGCCCGGCTGACCGCCGAGGGCGTTCACGATCTCCGCGTCAGGCTGCGCGGCACTCTGCGGCTCGCGCACGTCGGCTTCTCCGGTTGAGGGTCCGGAGGAAGCCGGCACGATGAAGGGGCCCGGCACCGGTACCCACCGGCGCCGGGCCCCCGACTCGCCACCGGCCCGGACCAGGCCCGTCTCATAGGCCACGAGCACGGTTTGGGCCCGGTCGCGCAGCTCCAGCTCGGCGAAGAGCCGGTCGGGAGGCGACAGCCGCCTGTCCGCAGGCCGAGCGGGACCTCGGACGGCTGCCGGCCACCGTCTTCCCGCACACCGTGGCCCCCGCCGTCGTCGGGGCCGCCCGCCACCTGCTGATGAGCGGCGTTACGCACATCGTTGCCGGACTGCCCGGCTCCGCCGACCTGCCGCAAGCTCCGCCGACCTGCCGCAGGGGAGTAACCCTCCGTGTCCCCGCCGAGTTCCCGCGACCGGTCGGCTCTCCGTCAGATCCGGGACGTGGCGGCAGATCGGCGTGCGCCTACGCGCCGACGGCCCGAGCCCCCGCACAGTGGGCTCGGGCCGTCGGCCTTCTCGGGCTGTCTCAGAGCGCGAGGCCCGTCAGGACCAGCACCCGCTCGTACGTGTAGTCGTCCATCGCGGACTTCACGCCCTCGCGGCCCACGCCGGACTGCTTGGCGCCGCCGTACGGCATCTGGTCGGCGCGGTAGGAGGGGACGTCGCCGATGACGACGCCGCCGACCTCCAGGGCGCGGTGGGCGCGGAAGGCGGCCTGGAGGTCGTGGGTGAACACGCCCGCCTGGAGGCCGTACTTGGAGTCGTTGACGGCGGCGAACGCCTCGGCCTCGCCGTTCACCTTCTGCACGCTGAGGACGGGGCCGAAGACCTCCTCGCGGGCGAGGGTGGTGCCGTCCGGGAGGTCGGTGAGGACGGTCGGCGCGTACGAGGCGCCGTCGCGCTTGCCGCCGGTGTGGAGGGTGGCGCCGGCCTCCACGGCCTCCCGCACCCACGCCTCTACGCGCTCGGCGGCGGCCTCGCTGACCAGCGGGCCGACGTCCGTCGCGTCGTCGTTGGGGTCGCCGGTGACCTGGGCCTCGACGGCGGCGACGATACGGGGCAGCAGACGGTCGTAGACGGCGGCGTCGGCGATCACGCGCTGCACGGAGATGCAGGACTGGCCGCCCTGGTAGTTGGAGAAGGTCGCGATGCGGGTCGCGGCCCGGTCCAGGTCCTCGTCGCTCGCCCAGTCGCCGAGGACGACGGCCGCGCCGTTGCCGCCCAGTTCCAGGGTGCAGTGCTTGCGCGGGACCGAGTCCATGATCGCGTAGCCGACCGTCTCGGAGCCGGTGAAGGAGATGACCGGCAGGCGCTCGTCCTGGACGAGGGCGGGCATGCGGTCGTTCGGGACCGGCAGGATGCTCCACGAACCGGCGGGCAGGTCGGTCTCGGCGAGCAGCTCGCCGAGGACCAGGCCGGAGAGGGGGGTGGCGGGCGCGGGCTTGAGGATGATGGGCGCGCCGGCGGCGATCGCGGGGGCGATCTTGTGGGCGCACAGGTTCAGCGGGAAGTTGAACGGCGCGATGCCGAGGACGACGCCCTTCGGGAAGCGGCGCGTAAAAGCGAGGCGGCCCTGGCCGCCGGCGTCGGTGTCGAGGCGCTGGGCCTCGCCGCCGTTGAAGCGACGGGCCTCCTCGGCGGCGAAGCGGAAGACGGACACCGCGCGGCCGACCTCGCCGCGGGCCCACTTGACCGGCTTGCCGTTCTCGGCCGAGATCAGGCGGGCGATCTCCTCGGTGCGCTCGGCCAGGCGCCGGCTGACGTGGTCCAGCGCGGCGGCGCGGACGTGGGCGGGGGTGGCGGCGAACTCGTCCCGTACGGCGTACGCGGCGGCCACGGCCTCCTCGACCTGGGCGTCGGTCGGCACGCTCACCGTGC
Source organism: Streptomyces sp. WG5 (assembly GCF_049974565.1). Lineage (NCBI taxonomy): Bacteria > Bacillati > Actinomycetota > Actinomycetes > Kitasatosporales > Streptomycetaceae > Streptomyces > Streptomyces sp. WG5. The sequence continues at coordinate 26,374 of NZ_JBNGGC010000023.1, forward strand.
CGGCCAGGCTGCCGTCCCAGGGGGACGTGACGTCGAAGGTGGCCTCGCCGGTGGCCTGGCGGCCGGCGAGCCAGAAGGCGTGGGTGGAAGTCATGGAGTTCCGGCCCTTCCGCGTTGGGGGTGTGCACGTTTCCGTGGCTTGCGGGTCCACGGTAGGGCGGGGGGCGGTGAGGGACGCTTGTCCGGGGCGTAGTGGTGAGGACGGGGGGTTCGACGTTGTGGCCATGTGCGGACACTGGTCGAAGGGTTCTCTCCCCACCGCGCCGCCGCCCCGCGGGCCGCCGCGCCGCCCCTTCCGCCAACGGGCTGTCAGTCCGACGACGTCGCCTTCAGGGCCAGCCACAGCTCCATCCGTACGTCCGGGTCGTCCAGTGAACGGCCCAGGATCTCCTCCACCCGCCGCATCCGGTAGCGCAGCGTGTGCCGGTGGACGCCGAGGTCGGCCGCTGCCGCGTCCCACTGTCCGTGGCGGGAGAGCCAGGCGCGCAGGGAGGCCACCAGGTCGCCCCGGCCGGTGGCGTCGTGGTCGCGCAGCGCCCGCAGCAGGCCGTCGGCGAAGGCGCGCACCGCGTCGTCGGCGAGGAGCGGAAGGACCGACCCGGCCGCCAGGTGCTCGTGCTCCACGCAGACGCGTCCGCGGCGGCGGGCCACCGACAGGGCCTGTTCGGCCTGCTTGTAGGCGGCGGACGCGGCGATGGGCCCGGACGGTGCCGACAGGCCGACGACCAGGCCCTCCTCGTCGCCGCCCGGCATCGGCTCCGGGTGGGCGGTCTCCAGCGCCGAGGCGTACTCGACGCAGGCGGCGACGGCCGCGCCGCCGTCCGTGGCCAGCACCACCAGTCGCTCTCCCTCCGGTACGACCAGCACCGACTCTCCGGAACGGGCGGCGGCCGACTCCACGACCTCGGCGAGCGCGCCGAGCGGGTCGCCGTCGGTGTCGGCGGCGGCCAGCGCGGCGGCGGAGGGCCTGGGCCGGGTGGCGGGCCCGCGCGCGTGCGGGCCCGCGTGCGTGCGCGCGGCGGACGCCGAGGCCGCCTCGGCGACGACCATCCGGAAGGGCGCGTCCAGCAGGCCGCCGTACAGGTCTCCGGCGACCGTGCGCGCGTGGTCGGGCTCGCCGGCCAGCAGCATGCGCAGGACCGCCGCGTCTATGCGCTGCTCGGCCTCGTGCAGGGAACGCGAGCGTTCCGTGGTGAGCGTCAGCAGGGCGATCGCGGAGTGCACGGCGTACCGCTCGGCGGTACCGAGGGCGGCGGCCGTGCCGACGGCGAGTGCGGAGCGGGGCCTGCGGGAGGTGCCGAGGGAGTGGAGTTCGACGCGGTCGGCGCTCTCGGGATGTTCCGCGGTCGCGGCTCCGCCGACGACGGAGGAGGCCGGTGCGGGGCGTTCACGCAGCCGCTGTACGTCCGCCGTGAGCCGCGCGGCCCTGCGGCCCGCCCACTCCGGTGCGGCGGCGACGACCGCGCCCGAGGCGTCGTACAGCGCCGCCCAGCCGTCGACCTGCGAGGCCAGCGCGGCCAGCAAGCCCTCCGGGCCGTCGGTCAGCGCCTGCCTGGTCAGCTCGCGCTGGGCGGCGAACCCCGCGGTGACCGCGCGGTACTGGTCGGCGGCGATCGCGGCGGACACGGCCTTGCTGATGGCGAGGAAGGGGGTGCGGCGCGGCACCTCGAGCAGTGGCAGTCCTTCCTGCCGCGCGGCTTCGACCAGCGCCTCGGGGACGTCGACGTAATTGACCCCGACGGCGAACCCGAGCCCCACCACGCCGGCGTCCGCCAGCCGCTTCACGTACCGCCGCATCGCCTCGGGGTCCTCGGCGTCCAGCTTGAGGGCGGTGATCAGCAGCAGTTCCCCGCCCTCCATGTAGGGCACGGGGTCGGCGAGCTCACTGACGTGCGCCCAGCGCACCGGCACGTCGAGGCCGTCCTCGCCCGCGCGCACGGTCAGCTTGAGCGCGGAGTGGTGGACGAGGGAGGCGAGCGTGGGGGGCATGGGTGCCTGGGCCTTCGGATCTGCGTCAGCGGCGCGAGGTACGAGGTGCGAGGTCGGAGGTGTGAGGCATCGGTGATCTTTTGGCCGCGGCGTATGAACGACCTGTGTCGATTCTGCCTCACTGTACGGTCCCCGGGCACGCGCCCCGGACAGGTCACCCGCGCAGGTCCACCAGCAGCGGCGGCGCGTGCTCCCCCTCGACGGTCGTCAGCGACAGCACCGCGTGTCCGGCGGGCACGGCGTGCGCCAGCTCGGACGCCGACCAGCGCTCGCGTTCGACCTGCCGCACGGTCACCGCGTCCGTCGTCACCGCCTTGCCCGTCACCAGCTTGCGCAAGGCGTGGAAGAACCGGGTCATCGGCTGGTCGGCGAAGACCGTGTGCTTGGCGACCTCCGTCGTCTCCACCCACTCGGTGCCCCAGGTCTGCGCGAACCGGCTGCCGTCCCAGGTGGAGACGCCGCAGAAGGCCATGCGGCAGCCCACCGCCCCGTAGAGCGGGCCGTGCAGCGCCTCGGGGACGTCCCCGATGGTGCGCAGGGCGAGCAGCACGCCCGCGTTCTGCGAACGCAGTCGCTGGATGCGGCGCACCGATTCCGGGGTGACCGCGCCCGTCGCGTCGTCCAGGACCAGGCAGGCGAAGTGCTCGCGCCGGCCCTCCCGGACGATGGCGTGGAACTGCGCGAGGACCAGCCGGGTGATCAGTCGGCAGGCCTCGTCGTGACCGTGCTCCGGAAGATCGATCCGCACCCGCAGGGGGTGGTGGGCGACCGCGCGCAGAGAGAACGACCGGTCCGGGCCGCCGCCGCCGAGGAAGCCGGCGAACAGCGGCCGGTTCAGCAGTGCCAGACGGTCGGCCAGGGCCCGGCCCGCGTCGCCCGGTGTGCCCGTCTGGCGGATACGCGCATCGACGTCGCGGCGCATGATGTCGTTCCCCCGCGCGGCGAGCTCCTCCCCCAGCCGGGTCAGCGCCCCCTCCTCGTCCTCCAGCAGCGCGTACAGCTCCGGCAGGGAGGGGAAGCGGCCGTGCACCGTCCGGAACGGGCCGAGCAGCTGCGCCAGGGCGGTGGCTGCGCGCTGCGCGCCGACCGTGTCGAGGTCGCCCACCAGGGCCTCGGCGAGGATCGCGGCCGCCTGGTCCGGATCGTCGGTCTCGGCGTACGGGTCGAGGTCGTGCACCGAGGACGGGTCACCGATCCGTACGATCACGTCGAAGGCGCCGTCCGCGCCGATCCGGCTTCCCGGGGCGGACACGGCGACCACGGCACAGCTCCCGGCGAGTGCCTGCAGCGCGAGTGCCTCGGTCACCGGCTCGACGAGGGTGCGGGTCTTGCCGGACCCGGAGGGGCCGACGGCGAGCAGCGAGGTGCCGAGCACGTCCGGGCCGAGGGCCACCCCGGCGTCGTGGTACGGCAGCGGGGCGCGTTCGGCCGCCGCCCAGCGGCCGATGCGCACCTGCCCGGCGAGCAGGTCGTGGAGAGCGGCCCGGCGCGGCAGGTCCCGGGCGCCGGAGGGGTGGGTCCAGGCCGCACCGCCCTGGCGCAGGACGGTGTCGTGGAAGGCGTCCAGTGCGGCGCCGCGCCGAGCGGCGTCGAGGGCGTGCTCGACGCGGGCGCAGTCGACGTCGTTCATGCGGCCGCCGGCGACCTCGGCGGTGAGCACCTCGGCGGCCTCGTGCCGGCCGATGTCGCGCAGGGCGGGCCATTGGGAGCGGGGACGTACGGGTGCCGGAACGCCGGGGGGGACGTCCGCACGGCGGGCGGCGAGCAGCTTGCGCGCGTACGGCAGCCAGCCGCCGAGGCGGGCGAACGGCCACACCACGAGCAGTGTGACGACCGCGTACAAGGTGTCGGTGTAGAGGCGGGACGCCATCAGACCGTAGCCGTCGAAGATCAGCACGGTCAGCGAGAGCAGCGGATCGACGACCGGTACCGGGTCCCACCCGACGACCGGGAAGGCGTCGGGAAAGACGAAGCTGAGGACGAGGAGCGCGAGGAGGGCCGCGATCAGGGCGCGGGCGGGCTGGGGCCTGCGGGCCACGTAGTGGCGGACGACGGCACGCCAGCTGCCGAGCACGGCCACGGCGAGTACGAGCAGGGCGAAGGCGAGGCCCTCGTAGACCACCAGGGCCTCCGCCCCCGGGGCCGCCACCTCCCGCCCCTCGAACACCTTGGGCGACATCACCGTGCCGCCCCACCACCAGTCGTCCGGCGTGAACAGCCGCAGGAGGACGTACTGGTACGACGTGACGCCGCGCTGCCACAGCGACCACACCAGGATCGCCAGGGCGAGCGGGACCAGCATGCCGGCGACCGTCACCGGGGCGATCTTCTCCGAGGTCTCCTTGGGCGGGCGGTAGCCGTACCGCCAGATCCCGGTCCGGGCGGCCGGCCGCGCCTCGTCGAGCCAGGCGGCGACGGTCGACGGGGAGCGGGGTGGCTGTCCCGGCACCGGTGGCGCGCCCGGTGCCCGGCTGGGCCGCGGCGGCACGGCGGGTACCTGTGGCGGCCCCGCCGGACGCGGTACAGGACTCGCATGCGTACCCCGCGCGTCCCGGTTCCCGTCGCTGTCCATCGACCTTGCCCCCTGACCAGCCGTTCCATCCACCATCAGCGAGCCAATCTAACGCCCTCCCAGGGGGAGTCCACCGCTTACGCGGCCGGGCCCGTGTCGACGTGTCCACGTGTCGCCCCGCCCCTCACCTGTCCATCGCGGACAACGGGCTGCGCGGACAACGCCCACATGGAGCATGCCCGCTCCCCGGTCCCGGTCCTAGCCTGCGAGAAAAGAAGGCAAGCGTCCGTAAGATCCGCAAGACCCCAGGAGCCCCCATGACCGCCCTTCCGCAGGAGCGCCGCGTCGTCACCGCCATCCCCGGCCCGAAGTCGCAGGAGCTGCAGGCCCGCCGCACGGCCGTGGTCGCGCAGGGTGTGGGCTCCACGCTGCCGGTCTTCGTCACGCGCGCCGCCGGCGGCGTCATCGAGGACGTCGACGGCAACCGCCTGATCGACTTCGGTTCCGGCATCGCGGTGACCTCCGTCGGCGCCTCCGCCGAGGCCGTCGTACGCCGGGCGTCCGCGCAGCTGGCCGACTTCACCCACACCTGTTTCATGGTGACGCCGTACGAGGGCTACGTCGCCGTCGCCGAGGCGCTGGCCGAGCTGACCCCGGGCGACCACGCCAAGAAGTCGGCGCTGTTCAACAGCGGCGCCGAGGCGGTCGAGAACGCCGTGAAGATCGCCCGCGCGTACACCAAGCGGCAGGCGGTCGTCGTCTTCGACCACGGCTACCACGGCCGGACCAACCTCACGATGGCGCTGACCGCGAAGAACATGCCGTACAAGCACGGCTTCGGCCCCTTCGCGCCCGAGGTGTACCGCGTCCCGGTCGCCTACGGCTACCGCTGGCCGACCGGTGCCGAGCACGCCGGCCCGGAGGCCGCCGCGCAGGCGATCGACCAGATCACCAAGCAGGTCGGCGCGGAGAACGTGGCCGCGATCATCATCGAGCCGGTGCTCGGCGAGGGCGGCTTCATCGAGCCGGCCAAGGGCTTCCTGCCCGCGATCAGCGCGTTCGCGAAGGACCACGGCATCGTCTTCGTCGCCGACGAGATCCAGTCCGGCTTCTGCCGCACCGGCCAGTGGTTCGCCTGCGAGGACGAGGGCATCGTCCCGGACCTGATCACCACGGCGAAGGGCATCGCGGGCGGACTGCCGCTCGCCGCGGTCACCGGCCGCGCCGAGATCATGGACGCCGCGCACGCCGGCGGCCTCGGCGGCACCTACGGCGGCAACCCGGTGGCCTGCGCCGGTGCGCTCGGCGCCATCGAGACGATGAAGGAGCTGGACCTCAACGCCAGGGCGAAGAACATCGAGGCGGTCATGAAGTCCCGCCTCACCGCCATGGCCGAGAAGTTCGACGTCATCGGCGACATCCGGGGCCGCGGCGCGATGATCGCGATCGAGCTGGTCAAGGACCGCGAAACCAAGGAGCCGAACCCCGAGGCGACCGCCGCGCTGGCCAAGGCCTGCCACGCCGAGGGTCTGCTGGTCCTGACCTGTGGCACCTACGGCAACGTGCTGCGCTTCCTGCCGCCGCTGGTGATCGGCGAGGACCTGCTGAACGAGGGCCTCGACATCATCGAGCAGGGCTTCGCCCGCATCTGACCGGACACGTGCAGAGGTGCTCGGGGTACCCGCACGAGCACCTCAAGAGGCACCCGGCCGAGCATGTGCGCGAGCGCTCGAACGCGCATCTGAGCTGCGTTTCGCACGCCTGGCGCGGCGAACCGCAGAGCGTGTGAAGAACGTGTGCGAGGTGGATGGCAGGACCCCGATGGCCCTGTCCTGAGCGCATCCCCCTGTCGTAGGTTCTACGCAGATGAGAGATACACCCGCCCACAGGGGACTGTGGGCGGCATCTCAGGCCGGGGCCTCCCCAGCTTCGACCTGGTCGTGCCTCGCGCACACCACCGGAACCCGAGGGTTCCGGGTCTCCTCACCGATCGGACGGTCGCCCGCCCCAAACCCCCCGGGGCGCGCGGCGTTCCGGTCAGGACGACCGTTTCGGCACCCGGGACGGTGGTTCACCGAAGGGCCGGCACACTCCCCCCCTTGTGCCGGCCCTTCGGTGTGTCGCGCCGGGCGGGCCTGCGAAGCTGGGCGCCATGCCGGTCCCCCCACGCCCTCGCACCCGGTCCGCCCTGGTCGGGCTGCCCGTCCTCCTCTTCGCGCTGATCACCTGGCAGGTCGTCGCCGACGGCCCGCTGACCGGAGTGGACGAGCGGCTGAGCAGGGCGCTCGTCCACCCGGACCGGTTCTCCGAACTGCTGGCCGACCTCGGCAACGTGCAGGTGGCGGTGCCCGTCCTCGCCCTCGCCCTGGCCTACGTCGCGTGGCACGGGCGCGCCCGTGGTGTGGACCGCTGGTGGCTGCCGCCCCTCGCCGGGGCCCTGGCGATGGTCCTGGTGCCGGCGCTGGTCGCCCCGCTCAAGGCGTGGACCGGCCGCCCCGGCACCCCTGCCGTGCCTCCGGCCGTCGGCTACTACCCCTCCGGCCACACCGCCACCGCGGTCGTCGCGTACGGCGCGGCGGCGCTGCTGCTCCTGGGGCCGCTGCGCTCGCCCGCCGTCCGCCGTGTGCTCGTCGTGCTCTGCGTGGTCCTGGTCCTCGGTGCCTCCTACGGGCTGGTGCGCCGGGGCTACCACTGGCCGCTGGACGTGGTGGCCAGTTGGTGCCTGGGGGCGGTGCTGCTGGCCGGCGTCGCACCGGTCGCCCGCCGGAACTCACCGCCGGTCGGCCGGAGTACGCGCCGACGTCCTCCTGGACCGCCGCACCCCGGTCCGTGAACTCCGCGTTCCCGTACCGGTCCTCGTCGGCCGACCGCCCCGTCGGACCGCGCGGACGGGCCGGCTGCCGTGACCGGGCAGCCACGCCCGCGTCCCGGACGCGGTTCAGCTGTCGAAGCCGAGCCCCAGCCTGTCCATCGTCCGCAGCCACAGGTTGCGACGGCCGCCGTGCGCGTCCGCGCGGGCCAGCGACCACTTGGTGAGCGCGATGCCGGTCCAGGCGAGGGGTTCGGGCGGGAACGGCAGCGGCTTCCTGCGGACCATCTCCAGTTCGGTGCGCTCGGTGCGCTCGCCCGACAGCAGGTCGAGCATCACCTCGGCGCCGAACCGGGTCGCGCCCACGCCGAGTCCGGTGTAACCGGCCGCGTAGGCGACCTTTCCCTGGTGGGCGGTGCCGAAGAACGCCGAGAAGCGGGAGCAGGTGTCGATCGCGCCGCCCCAGGCGTGGGTGAACCGGACGCCCTCCAGCTGCGGGAAGCAGGTGAAGAAGTGTCCGGCGAGCTTGGCGTAGGTCTCCGGGCGGTCGTCGTACTCGGCGCGCACCCGGCCGCCGTACGGGTAGATCGCGTCGTAGCCGCCCCACAGGACGCGGTTGTCGGCGGAGAGCCGGAAGTAGTGGAACTGGTTGGCGCTGTCCCCGAGGCCCTGCCGGTTCCTCCAGCCGACCGAGGCCAGTTGCGCGTCGGTGAGAGGCTCGGTCATCAGGGCGTAGTCGTAGACCGGGACGGTGTAGGAGCGCACCCTGCGGACCAGGTTCGGGAAGATGTTGGTGCCGAGCGCGACCGTACGGGCGCGGACCCCGCCGTACGGGGTGCGTACGGCCATGCCGGCGCCGTACGGCCGCAGGGTGAGCGCCGGGGTGTGCTCGTACACGCGGACGCCGAGTTCGAGGCAGGCTCGCTCGAGGCCCCAGGCGAGCTTGGCGGGGTTGACCATGGCCACGCCCCGGCGGTCGTACAGGCCCGCGCGGAAGGTCGGGGAGTCGACCTGTTCCCGTACGGCCTCGGCGTCCAGGTACTCGACGCCGTCGGCGAGGCCCCTGGCGCGGATCTCCTCGTACCAGCCCTTGAGCTCGCGGGCCTGGTAGGGCTCGGTGGCGACGTCGATCTCGCCGGTGCGCTCGAAGTCGCAGTCGAGGCGGTGGCGGGCGACCGCCGCCTCGATCGCGTCGAGGTTGCGGGCGCCCAGTTCCTCCAGCCGGTGGATCTCGTCGGGCCAGCGGGCCAGGCCGTTGGCCAGGCCGTGGGTGAGGGAGGCGGCGCAGAAACCGCCGTTGCGGCCGGACGCGGCCCAGCCCACCTGCCGGCCCTCCAGCAGCACCACGTCCCGGCCGGGGTCGCGCTCCTTGGCGACCAGCGCGGTCCACAGTCCGCTGTAGCCGCCGCCGACGACCAGCAGGTCGCAGGTCTCGGCCCCGGTGAGGGCGGGCTGCGGGCGGGGGCGGCCGGGGTCGTCCAGCCAGTACGGGACCGGCTGGGCGTCGGAGAGGGATTTCGTCCAGTCGTTGCCGCGACTCATGGCGCTCGGGGCCATGATTTCAACTCCCTACGAATGCGGTACGGAACGCACTACGCCTTGCGGCGGTTTCGGCGGTTGCCGATGGCCATGGAGGCCAGGACGAACAGCACGGCGGTCACGAACATGGCCGTACCGACGACGTTGATCTGGACGGGCGTGCCACGCTGGGCCGATCCCCAGACGAACATGGGGAAGGTGACGGTGGAACCCGCGTTGAAATTGGTGATGATGAAATCGTCGAAGGAGAGCGCGAAGGCGAGCAGCGCGCCGGCGGCGATCCCGGGGGCCGCGATGGGCAGTGTGACGCGGACGAAGGTCTGGAAGGGGCCGGCGTACAGGTCCTGCGCGGCCTGCTCCAGCCGGGGGTCCATCGACATCACGCGCGCCTTCACGGCGGTCACGACGAAGCTGAGGCAGAACATGATGTGGGCGATCAGGACCGTCCAGAAGCCGAGCTGGGCGCCCATGTTGAGGAACAGGGTGAGCAGCGAGGCGGCCATCACGACCTCGGGCATCGCCATCGGCAGGAAGATCAGCGAGTTGACCGCGCCGCGGGCGCGGAAGCGGTAGCGGACCAGTGCGAAGGCGATCGCCGTGCCGAGCGCGGTGGCGCCGAGCGTCGCCCAGAAGGCGATCTGGAGGCTGAGCGACAGGGAGCCGCACAGTCCGGCGACGCCGCACGGGTCCTTCCAGGCGTCCGTGGAGAACCGCTGCCATTCGTAGTTGAAGCGCCCGTTCGGTTTGTTGAACGAGAACACCGTGACGACGACGTTGGGCAGCAGGAGATAGGCGAGCGTCAGCAGTCCGGCGATGACGACCAGATTGCGCTTGAACCAGTTGACGAAGGCCATTTAAACCAGATCCTCCGTGCCGGACTTGCGGATGTAGAAGGTGACCATGGCGAGAATCGCGGCCATCAGGAGGAAGGAGAGGGCCGCCGCCGTCGGATAGTCCAGCACTCTCAGGAACTGGGACTGGATGACGTTGCCGATCATGCCGGTGTCGGCCGAGCCCAGCAGGGAGGCGTTGACGTAGTCGCCGGTGGCGGGGATGAAGGTCAGCAGCGTCCCGGAGACGACGCCCGGCATCGACAGCGGGAAGGTGACCCTGCGGAAGACGGTGGACGGCTTCGCGTACAGGTCGCCGGCCGCCTCGTGCAGCCGGCCGTCGATGCGCTCCAGTGACGTGTACAGCGGCAGGATCATGAAGGGGAGGAAGTTGTACGTCAGACCGCAGACCACCGCGAGCGGCGTGGCCAGCACGCGGTCGCCGGCCGTCCAGCCGAGCCAGCCGGTGACGTCCAGGACGTGCAGCGTGTTCAGGACGCCGACCACCGGGCCGCCGTCCGCGAGGATCGTCTTCCAGGCCAGGGTGCGGATCAGGAAGCTGGTGAAGAACGGCGCGATCACCAGGATCATGATCAGGTTGCGCCAGCGGCCCGCGCGGAACGCGATCAGGTAGGCGAGCGGATAGCCGAGCAGCAGGCACAGCACGGTCGCGGAGGCCGCGTAGGCGACCGAGCGCAGGAACTGCGGCCAGTACTCGGACACCGCGTCCCAGTAGGTGACGAAGTGCCAGGTGACCTTGTAGCCCTCCTCCAGCGAGCCCGTCTGCACGGACGTGGAGGCCTGGTAGATCATCGGCGCGGCGAAGAAGACGACCAGCCACAGGATGCCGGGCAGCAGCAGCCAGTACGGCGTCCAGCGGCCCCGTCCGGTGCGCGGGGCCTTCTTCTCCGGCGCGGTCGGGGACAGTGGCGGTGGCGCCTCGGTGAGGGTGGACATCAGGCGGCCTCGCCCTCGGCGACGCCCGCGTCGATGTCCTGGGCGGCGTCCAGGCCGAAGGTGTGCGCCGGGTTCCAGTGCAGGACGACATCGGCGCCGGGCGCGAGCCGGGCGTCGCGGTCGATGTTCTGGGCGTAGACCTCGAACTCGGGACAGGCCGCGCAGTCGACCACGTACTGCGTGGAGACGCCGATGAAACTGGTGCTGCTGATCCTGCCGGTGAGACGGTTGCGGCCCTCGGGGACGGAGGCGGCGTCGTCCGCGTGGGTGATGCTGATCTTCTCCGGGCGTACGCCCACCAGGATCCTGCCGCCCGCCCGGACCGGCGCGGAACACCGGGCGCCGGGCAGGACCAGCTTGTCGCCGGCCGCCTTCACCACTACGTCGTCACTGCCGCCGCTGCGGGTGTCGACCTCGGCCTCGACGAGGTTGGAGGTGCCGAGGAAGTTGGCGACGAAGGTGGTCCGCGGGTTCTCGTACAGGTCGGCGGGGGCGCCCAGCTGCTCGACCCGGCCGGCGTTCATCACGGCGACCTGGTCGGCCATCGTCATGGCCTCCTCCTGGTCGTGCGTGACGTGCACGAAGGTGATGCCGACCTCGGTCTGGATGCGCTTGAGCTCCAGCTGCATCTGGCGGCGCAGCTTGAGGTCGAGGGCGCCGAGGGGTTCGTCGAGGAGGAGCACCCTGGGGTGGTTGATCAGGGCGCGGGCGACCGCGACGCGCTGCTGCTGGCCGCCGGAGAGCTGGTGCGGCTTCTTGCGGGCCTGCTCGCCGAGCTGGACGAGGTCGAGCATCTCCCCGACCTGCTTCTTCACGCTCTTGATGCCGCGCCGGCGCAGGCCGAAGGCGACGTTCTCGAAGATGTCGAGGTGCGGGAAGAGGGCGTAGGACTGGAAGACCGTGTTGACCGGCCTTTTGTACGGCGGGAGGGCGGTCACGTCCTGGTCGCCGAGGTGGACGGTGCCGCTGCTCGGCTCCTCCAGTCCGGCGATCATGCGCAGGGTCGTCGTCTTGCCGCAGCCGGAGGCGCCGAGCAGGGCGAAGAAGGAGCTCTGGGGCACGGTCAGGTCGAGCGGGTGCACGGCGGTGAAGGAGCCGTAGGTCTTGCTGATGCCGGCGAGGCGGACGTCGCCGCCGCGGCCCGTCGCGTCCGGCTGGGTCTTCGTCGTATTCGTCGTCGTCATCGTCGTCACGCCCCAGTGAGCTTCGCGAACTTCTCTTCGTAGGCCGTCTCTTCCTTCGGACTCAGGGAGCGGAAGGCACGGGAGAGGGCCTGCATGGCCTTGTCGGGAATGATCAGCGGGTTGTTCGCCGCGTCCGCGTCGATCTTCGCAAGCTCGTCCTTCACACCGTCGACGGGACAGACGAAGTTGATGTAGGCGGCGAGTTCGGCGGCCGGGCCCGGCTCGTAGTAGTAGTCGATGAGCCGCTCGGCGTTCGTCTTGTGCCGTGCCTTGTTGGGGACCAGCATGTTGTCGCTGGACGTGATGTATCCGCTGTCCGGGATGACGAAGTCGACGTCCGGGTTGTCCGCCTTGAGCTGGACGACGTCCCCGGCCCAGGCCAGACAGGCCGCGAAGTCGCCCTTGCTGATGTCGGCGGTGTAGTCGTTGCCGGTGAAGCGGCGTATCTGGCCGCTGTCGACGCCCTTCTGGAGCCGGGCGATCGCCGCGTCGTAGTCGTCGTCGGAGAAGCGGGCCGGGTCCTTGCCCATGTCGAGCAGCACCATGCCGACGGTGTCGCGCATCTCGGTGAGGAACCCGACGCGGCCCTTGAGCTTCGGGTTGTCGAGCAGGTCGGAGACCGTCCTGACCTCGGTGCCGTCCAGCGCCTTCCTGTTGCAGGCGATGACGGTCGAGATGCCCTGCCAGGGGTAGGAGTAGGCGCGGCCCGGGTCCCAGTCGGGGTTGCGGAACTGGGGCGACAGGTTGGTGAAGGCGTGCGGCAGGTTGGCCGGGTCCAGTTTCTGGACCCAGCCGAGCCGGATCATCCGGGCGGCCAGCCAGTCGGTGAGCACGATGATGTCGCGGCCGGTCTCCTGGCCCGCGGCGAGCTGCGGCTGGATCTTGCCGAAGAACTCGCTGTTGTCGTTGATGTCCTCGGTGTACGTGACCTTGATGCCGGTGCGTTCGGTGAACGCCTCCAGCGTCGGGTGCCGCCGGCCGCTCTCGTCGACGTCCATGTACTCGGTCCAGTTGGAGAAGGCGACTCTCCGCTCCTTCGCCGACCGGTCCTCGGCGGAGACGCCGCCCTCGGTCCTGCCGGCCGCCGGGATGCCGCAGGCGCTCAGCGTCCCGAGTCCGCCGACCGCGAGCGCGCCGCCCGCCGAGGCGCGCAGCAGTGAGCGGCGGGTGAGCGCGGCCCTGCCGCTGGTGAGACTGCGCCGCACGGCGGCCGCTCGGGCCGGGGACAGGCGGTCGGGCTCGTACTGCTCCATGCGCGTGGTTGCCCTTTCGGGTGGGTCGGCCGTGGTCGGCGGCCTGAGGGTGATGGCTATCGGTCCCCGAAGACGGTGCGGTGCCAGTCCTTGCGGACCGCCGCGGTGTTGTCGAACATGACGTGCTTGACCTGTGTGTACTCCTCGAAGGAGTAGGCGGACATGTCCTTGCCGAAGCCGGACGCCCGGTACCCGCCGTGCGGCATCTCGCTGATGATCGGGATGTGGTCGTTGATCCACACGCAGCCCGCCTTGATCGCGCGGGTGGCGCGGTTCGCCCGGTACACGTCCCGGCTCCAGGCGGAGGCGGCGAGTCCGTACGGCGTGTCGTTGGCCAGCCGGATGCCGTCGTCGTCGGTGTCGAAGGGCAGGACGACCAGGACCGGCCCGAAGATCTCGGACTGGACGGCCTCGCTGTCCTGGGCGGCGTCCGCGATGAGGGTGGGCCGGTAGTAGGCGCCGGCCTCCAGATCGCCCCGCGGTGCCTCGCCGCCGCACACCACGCGCGCGTAGGAGCGGGCCCGGTCGACGAAGCCGGCGACGCGGTCGCGCTGGACGTGACTGACCAGCGGTCCGAGGTCGGTGCCCGGGGCGAAGGGGTCGCCGAGGCGGACGGTGCCCATGAGGGCGGCGGTCCTCTCGACGAACGCCTCGTACAGGGGCCGCTGCACGTACGCGCGCGTGGCGGCCGTGCAGTCCTGGCCGGTGTTGATGAGCGCGCCCGCGACCGCGCCGTTGACGGCGGCGTCGAGGTCGGCGTCGTCGAAGACGAGGAAGGGCGCCTTGCCGCCCAGCTCCAGGTGCAGGCGCTTGACGGTGGCGGTGGCGACCTCGGCGACGCGCTTGCCGACGGCGGTGGAGCCGGTGAAGGAGGTCATGGCGACGTCCGGGTGGCCGACGAGGTGCTCGCCGGCCTCCCTCCCCGTGCCGGTGACGATGTTGATGACGCCGTCGGGGATGCCGGCCGCGGTGGCGGCCTGGGCGAACATCAGGGAGGTCAGCGGGGTGATCTCGGCGGGCTTCAGCACGATGGTGTTGCCCGCGGCGATCGCCGGCAGGATCTTCCAGGCGGCCATCTGGAGGGGGTAGTTCCAGGGCGCGATCGACCCGACGACGCCGATCGGCTCGCGGCGGACGTACGAGGTGTGGTCGCCGGAGTACTCCCCCGCCGACTGCCCCTGCAGCTGCCGGGCGGCGCCCGCGAAGAAGGACGCGTTGTCGACCGTGCCCGGCACGTCGAACTCGCGGGTCAGCTTCAGCGGCTTCCCGCACTGCAGGGACTCCGCGCGGGCGAAGTCCTCGGCGCGCTCGGCGAGCACCTCGGCGAACCGGTGCAGGGCGTCGGAACGCTCCCCCGGGGTGGCGCCGGCCCAGCCGGGGAACGCCTCCCGCGCGGCGGCGACGGCCGCGTCGACGTCGTCGGGACCGGCGAGCTCGTAGGTGAGGACGTCCCCGCCGGTCGCCGGGTCGACGACCGTGTGCGCGCGTCCGGAAGTGCCCTTCGTCAGGCGGCCCGCGATGTACTGGGCCCCCTCCGAGAAGCGGTCCTGGGCCGGGAATCGGTCCGCGGTGGCGTGGTCCGGATTGTGCATGTCGGCTCTCCTCGGTCTCCCCGTGACGGGGGCCGGCGTGGCTCAGGCTCGATGTGAGTGCCGATCCTGACAGAGCACCAGACCTCCAACAAGTGATTCCGTTGTTGCCATTTGGTTACGCGACGGAATCTGTCGACCAGGTGTCGAGTCACCACGGAAAAGGACGGACGGAGTGTCAGTGGCGCGTGCCAGACTCGCGTGCATGGAGAGGAACACGGGGGCGGCGGGGGGGTTCACGGGGGCGGCGGAGCCGGTCGGCGGCAGGGAAGCGCTGCGCGAGCGGGTCCGTGCGGGCGCGAGGGTCAAGTACCTGTGCTTCTGGGGGCACCGGCCGCTTCCGGACGGCCGGATCGGGCCGAGCTGTCTGAGCCAGTGGTGGCCGTCGCCGTTCACCGTGGCCGGGGTGGAGTACGCGACCGCGGAGCACTGGATGATGGCGGCCAAGGCCCGGCTCTTCGAGGACGCGGAGGCGGAGCGGCGGGTGCTGACGGCTGCTCATCCCGCCGAGGCCAAGAAGGCGGGGCGGCTGGTGCGCGGCTTCGACGAGGCGGTGTGGGAGCGGGAGCGGTTCCGGATCGTCGTCGAGGGCAGCGTCCACAAGTTCGCCTCGGACCCGGCGCTGCGCGCGTTTCTGCTGGGCACGGGCGAGAGGGTGCTGGTGGAGGCGAGTCCCGTGGACCGGGTGTGGGGCATCGGCCTGGCCGCGGACGACGAGGCGGCGACGGACCCGGAGCGGTGGCGGGGGCCGAATCTGCTGGGGTTCGCGCTGATGGCGGCACGGGGGCTGCTGCGGGAGAGCGACCCGAGGGCGATGCCGGGGCCGCCCCCTCCGTCCGGCGCTCCGGCCCGCTGAGCCTCGTCGGCTCAGCGGGCGCTCATGGGGCTTCGAGGGTTCACAGGCGCTCGGAGCCCTGGAGGGCAGAGGGCGCTCGGAGCCCGCGGAGGCCGGCCGACACTGATGACGCTCGCGGAGTCCGGCTACCCGGCCGGTGGCAGCGGCAGCGGCGGCGGCGTCACGGTTGCCGCGGTGCGGCCGAGTCGTGGGCCGGCGCAGCTGTCGCCACCGGGCGGCCGGCGCCGTAGTAGGGGTCGTCGTACTCCGACTCGTCGTTGATCGCGGCGGTGATCCCGACGGCGATCAGAGTGATCACGACGATCCCGAGGACGATACCGACGATGCCCATGACGAAACCGGCCTGCGCCTGACCGTGGTTGTCGGCCTCACCGCGCTCGGCCTTCCGGCGTCCCTTGACCCCGAAGACCACGGCGAGGACACCGAGCACCAGGGAGACCACGCCGTACAGGCAGAACAGGCTGCAGGCGAGGATGCCCAGCACCATCGCCGCGGTGCCCATGCCGTTCTGCGGAGGCATCGGAGCGCCGGGCCAGCCGTACCCCTGGGGGTAACCGGGATAGCCGTACCCGCCCGGGACACCCGGACCGCCGGGCGCGATCGGCGGAGGCGGCACCCTGTCCGCGGGAGCGGCGAACCCGGCGGGAGGCATCGGCATGCCGGCGGCCGGCATCCCCGCGACCGTCGCCTGGTCGTGCACGGACGGCGGTTGCGGCGGCCCGAACGGCCCGGCTCCGGCGGGTGGCCGGAGCGGCTCCTGCGGCTGCCCCGGGGCGGCGTGGCCCTTGGCCGGCGACGGCCTGTCCTCGGGGGCCGCCCATGGATCGTGAGCACCGGCGGGGCCCTCACCCGGCTGCGCTGCGTCCGACATGCTGTTGTCCCCCTGAGTCGATCGTGCCCGTCATGCTACGGTCCCGGGCCCTCTCGCGTGAGACCGGCCTACGATGATCCCCGATCCACCGATCAGCCGATCACCCGCGTCCCGCCGGCCCGCGCCGGCCCGGGGCGCCCGTTCCGGGGAGGAACCCATGACCGAGCACCTCGTCGACCCCGACGTCCCGCGCGATCTGCACACCTTCATCGCCGGTCTGCCCAAGGCCGAACTGCACGTCCACCACGTCGGCTCCGCCTCCCCGCGCATCGTCTCGGAACTGGCCGCGCGCCACCCCGACTCCAAGGTCCCCACCGACCCCGAGGCCCTGGCCGACTACTTCCAGTTCACGGACTTCGCGCACTTCATCGACGTGTACCTGTCCGTCGTCGACCTGATCCGCACCCCGGAGGACGTCCGGCTGCTGACGTACGAGGTGGCCCGGGACATGGCCCGGCAGCAGGTGCGGTACGCCGAGCTGACCATCACACCGTTCTCCTCCACCCGGCGCGGCATCGACGAGGGTGCCTTCATGGACGCGATCGAGGACGCCCGCAAGGCGGCCGAGGCCGAGTTCGGGACCGTACTGCGCTGGTGCTTCGACATCCCCGGCGAAGCCGGCCTGGAGTCCGCCGAGGAGACGACGCGGCTCGCCACCGACGACCGGCTGCGCCCCGAGGGCCTGGTCTCCTTCGGACTCGGCGGACCCGAGATCGGGGTGGCGCGGCCGCAGTTCAAGCCGTACTTCGACCGGGCGATCGCCGCCGGACTGCACTCGGTGCCGCACGCCGGCGAGACCACCGGCCCGCAGACGGTGTGGGACGCCCTCACCGACCTGCGCGCCGAGCGCATCGGGCACGGCACCAGCTCCGCCCAGGACCCGAAGCTGCTGGCGCACCTCGCCGAGCGGCGCATCCCGCTGGAGGTGTGCCCCACCTCGAACATCGCCACCCGGGCGGTACGCACCCTGGACGAGCACCCCATCAGGGAGTTCGCGCGCGCCGGCGTCCTGGTGACCGTCAACTCCGACGACCCGCCGATGTTCGGCACCGACCTCAACAACGAGTACGCGGTCGCCGCCCGGCTCCTCGACCTCGACGAGCGGGGACTCGCCGACCTGGCGAAGAACGCGGTCGAGGCGTCGTTCCTCGACGTGCCCGGCAAGGCGCGGATCAGGGACGAGATCGACACGTACACCGCCGCCTGGCTCTCCTCCTGAGACGGGACGCCCTCATGGACGCCTCACGCGACGTGACCGCCGTGGCCCACCGCGGCGACCCGTACCGGTACCGAGAGAACACGATCGAGTCGCTGCGCTCCGCCCTCGGCCGCGGCGCGGACGCGGTCGAGACCGACGTACGCCTCACCCGGGACGGTGTGCCCGTGCTGCTGCACGACGAGACGCTGAAGCGGCTGTGGCGGCACGACCGGCCGCTGCGCTCCCTGTCGGCGCAGGAGGTGCGCGGGCTGACGGGCGGCCGGGTGCCGACCCTCGCGCAGGCGCTGGCCGCGACCGACGGCAGCCGGCTGATGCTCGACCTGCCGGGCGGACCGGGCGAGCGGGCGGTCCGGCGCATCGTGGACGTGGTCCGCGAGTGCGGGGCCCAGGACCGCGTGTACTACACGGCCGGCGCCGCGGCCATGCTCGCCGTGCGCGCCGCCGATCCCGCCGCCGAGATAGCCATGACCTGGACGACGGGGGCGCCCCCGCGGCCCGCGCTGCTGGCGGCGGTGCGGCCGAAGTGGCTCAACTACCGGTTCGGCCTGGTGAACAAGGCCTTGGCCGAGCGGGTCCACGGCGACGGCTGCCTGCTGTCGGTGTGGACCCCGGACACCCGGCGCTCCATGCGCCGGCTGATCGCGCTGGGCGTCGACTCGATCACCACCAACCGCATCGACACACTGTGCGCGCTGCGCGACGGGCGGCTCGGGCCACCGCCCGTAAGGGCGATCCCGCACAAGTCCCGGCAGCTGTAAGGGACTTCCCCGAGCTGGGCCCCGGGGTGGGTGCCCTCCTCGCAGGGGATCCGCGGGGGCTCGCGGCACGACGAGGATGATCACCGTCCTTCCCCGTCCGGATCCCCTGGAGCAGTCGATGCGTGCCCGAGCCTCCTCCGTCCTCGCCGCTTCCCTCGTTCTCGCCCTCTCCGCCGGCCCGCTGGCGGTCCCCACGTCCGCCGCACCGTCCTCCGGCACCGCTTCCGCGTCCGCATCCGCCCCCACCGGGCACAGAACGGACGGGCCGGGCCGGACGGACGGGCCGGACGAGAAGGCACTGCGCGACGCGCTCTCCGTCGTCCCGGGCCGGCACGCCACGGCCGCCCTCGTGCGCGTCGGCGACCCGGACGGCGACTGGCACGGCAGCGCGGGCGTGCGTGACCTGGCCGGAGACCGGCCGGCACACCCCGACGCCCGCTTCCGGGCCGGTTCGGTCACGAAGGTCGTCACCGCAGCCACCGTCCTGCGGCTCGCGGCCCAGGACGAGATCGACCTGGACGCGCCGGTGCAGGGCTACCTCCCCGACCTGTTCACGCCGGAGTTCGAGCAGCCGATCAGCGTGCGCCACCTGCTGAACCACACCAGCGGCATCAAGCCGGGCGACGGTCTCGGCGACGACTTCGCGGAGGTGTACGCACACCGCTTCGAGACCCTCACCCCGCGGCAGGTCGCGGCGTCGGCGATCGCCAAGGGACCGGAGGACTTCACTCCGGGGAGGCGGCAGCAGTACCGGAACATCAACTACACGATCCTCGGCCTGCTGATCGAGAGGGTCACGGGGCACTCGTACGCCTCCGTCGCCACGCGCCTGGTCCTGCGCCCGGCCGGCATGCACCACACGTACTTCCCCGGCACCGACCCCCGCATCCGCGGCCCGCACAACCGCGGCTACCAGGCGGTGAAGCAGCCGGACGGCACGACGAAGCTCCTCGACGTGACCGAGTGGAACCAGGCGGACCGCTGGGCGGCCGGCGACATGATCTCCACCACCGCCGACCTGGAGAAGCTGCTCACGAAGCTGTTCCGGGGGAGGATCGTGCCGCGGCCGGAGCTGGAGGAGATGTTCACGACACCGCCGGGCGTTCCGGGCGCGCAGCGCAGCGCGGGACTGGAGTACACGGAAGTCGACGGCGAGATCTTCTGGGGCAAGTCGGGGTCCCGCTACGGATACAGCGCCCTCATCGGCGGCACCCGCGACCTGAGCCGCACCCTCGTCTACTCGGTCAACGCCACGGACGCCAAGAGCGCGGAGCGGAACCCGGTCCTCGACCGGATCACCGCGGCCGCGCTGAAGTAGCCCCCGTCAGCCGCCGCGCCACCGCGGTGCGCCCCGACCGCCACCGCGAACTCCCCCGAACTTCCGGCCCGGGTCGAAGGCGGGCGCACGCAGCAGCGGGTCCAGGTACCCGGTGACGTTCGGCCGGCGGGAGCGGTCCGTCTCCTGGACCCAGCCGAGCCGGACGAACCGCCCGCACCTCCAGTCGCTGATGACGATCAGGTCGCGGTCGACGGGCACAGTCGACGCTGCGTCGAGAGGACCCGTCCAGGCCCGACACCCTGTCTGCCGGGGCGAGTGCACGGTGCACGCCGCGCGGCCCCGGCCGGGAGTTCCCGTCCGGGGCCGCGCACGAGCCGGGGCGTCAGCCGTCCAGCGACGTCATCACGTGCTTGATCCGGGTGTAGTCCTCGAAGCCGTAGCCCGACAGGTCCTTGCCGTAGCCGGACTTCTTGAAGCCGCCGTGCGGCATCTCGGCGACCAGCGGGATGTGGGTGTTGATCCACACGCAGCCGAAGTCCAGCCGCTTGGACATCCGCATGGCGCGGCCGTGGTCCTTGGTCCACACGGAGGAGGCCAGGGCGTAATCGACGCCGTTGGCCCACTCGACCGCCTGGTCCTCGTCGCGGAAGGACTGGACGGTGATGACGGGGCCGAAGACCTCGTTCTGGATGATCTCGTCGTCCTGCTTGAGGCCGGAGACGACGGTCGGGGCGTAGAAGTAGCCCTTGTCGCCGACCCGGTGGCCGCCCGCCTCGACCTTGGCGTGGGCGGGGAGGCGCTCGATGAACCCGGTGACCTGCTCGAGCTGGTTCGGGTTGTTGAGCGGGCCGTACATGACGTCCTCGTCGTCCGGCTGACCGGTCCTGATCTCGGACGCGGCCTTCGCGAGCGCGCTCACGAACTCGTCGTGAACCGACTCGTGGACCAGCACGCGGGTGGCGGCGGTGCAGTCCTGGCCGGCGTTGAAGTAGCCCGCCTCCGAGATGCCCGCGACGGCCTTGGGGATGTCGGTGTCCTCGAAGACCACGACCGGAGCCTTGCCGCCCAGCTCCAGGTGGACCCGCTTGAGGTCCTTCGACGCCGACTCGGCGACCGACATGCCGGCCCGCACCGAGCCGGTGATGGAGGCCATCGCCGGGGTCTCGTGCTCGACCATCAGGCGGCCGGTGTCACGGTCGCCGCAGACGACGTTGAAGACCCCCTTGGGCACGATCGAGCCGATGATGTCGGCCATCAGGGCCGTGGACGCGGGGGTGGTGTCCGAGGGCTTCAGGACGACCGTGTTGCCCGCGGCGAGCGCCGGGGCGAACTTCCACACGGCCATCATCATCGGGTAGTTCCACGGCGCGACCTGCGCGCAGACGCCGATCGGCTCGCGGCGGATCATGGAGGTCAGGCCCTCCATGTACTCACCGGCGGCCCGCCCCTCCAGCATCCGCGCCGCGCCCGCGAAGAAGCGGATCTGGTCGACCATCGGCGGGATCTCCTCGGAGCGGGTCAGCCCGATGGGCTTGCCCGTGTTCTCCACCTCGGCCGCGATGAGCTCCTCGGCGCGCTCCTCGAACGCGTCCGCGATCTTCAGCAGGGCCTTCTGCCGCTCGGCCGGGGTGGTGTCGCGCCAGGCCGGGAAGGCCGCGGCGGCGGCGGCCATGGCGGCGTCCACGTCCGCCTGCCCGGACAGGGGGGCCGTCGCGTAGGCCTCGCCCGTGGCGGGGTTGACCACCTCCGTGGTCCGTCCGTCGGCGGCGTCCCGGAACTCACCGTCGATGTAGTTGCGCAGACGACGCAGCTCGGTGCTCACTGCCGGCCCTCCAAGTTCGGTGTCTACTTCGGGTCTCTCCGGTTCGGACCTCGCTGGCGTCGCTCGTGTCCAAACACTGAGACACCCACCCTAGACGCAGACGCCACGTTTTCAACACCCCCGGTCGCCGCTGGGATGCGAAATCCGCAGCAGTTCGCGGCCGGGACAACGAATTTCATCGATCTGGCCTTGCGAAACTGTCGATACGTCGTGCACAGTGAAGCCGTGGCCAGTCGAAGCGCAGACCAGAAGGACTCCCGCGAGTCCCGGAACGGCGGTCCCCAGTTGGACGCCGTCTCCCTCGCCATCATTGAGCAGCTCCAGGAGGACGGCCGCCGGCCGTACGCCGCCATCGGCAAGGCCGTGGGCCTGTCGGAGGCGGCCGTGCGCCAGCGCGTCCAGAAGCTGCTCGACCAGGGCGTGATGCAGATCGTCGCCGTCACGGACCCGCTCACCGTGGGCTTCCGCCGGCAGGCGATGGTCGGCGTCCGTGTCGAGGGCGACGTGGAGTCCGTCGCCGACGCGGTGACGGCCATGTCCGAGTGCGAGTACGTGGTGATGACCGCGGGCTCCTTCGACCTGATGGTGGAGGTCGTCTGCGAGGACGACGACCACCTCCTGGACGTCATCAACAAACGCATCCGGGCCGTCCCCGGAGTGCGCTCCACCGAGAGCTTCGTCTACCTCAAGCTCAAGAAGCAGACCTATATGTGGGGAACCCGATAATCGTGAGCACCGACAGCCCCAAGGACCTCAGCAGGACCGCCTACGACCACCTGTGGATGCACTTCACCCGCATGTCGTCGTACGAGAACGCCCCCGTCCCCACCATCGTCCGCGGTGAGGGCACCCACATCTACGACGACAAGGGCAAGCGCTACCTCGACGGTCTCGCCGGCCTGTTCGTGGTCCAGGCCGGACACGGCCGCACGGAGCTGGCCGAGGCCGCGGCCAAGCAGGCGCAGGAGCTCGCCTTCTTCCCGGTGTGGTCCTACGCCCACCCCAAGGCCGTCGAGCTGGCCGAGCGCCTGGCGGACGAGGCCCCCGGGGACCTCAACAAGGTCTTCTTCACCACCGGTGGCGGAGAGGCGGTCGAGACCGCCTGGAAGCTCGCCAAGCAGTACTTCAAGCTGACCGGCAAGCCGACCAAGTACAAGGTCATATCGCGCGCGGTCGCCTACCACGGCACCCCGCAGGGCGCCCTGTCCATCACCGGCCTGCCCGCCCTGAAGGCGCCGTTCGAGCCGCTCGTCCCGGGCGCGCACAAGGTGCCGAACACCAACATCTACCGCGCCCCGCTCTTCGGCGACGACCCGGAGGCCTTCGGCCGCTGGGCCGCCGACCAGATCGAGCAGCAGATCCTGTTCGAGGGTCCGGACACGGTCGCGGCCGTCTTCCTGGAGCCCGTGCAGAACGCCGGCGGCTGCTTCCCGCCGCCGCCCGGCTACTTCCAGCGGGTCCGCGAGATCTGCGACCAGTACGACGTGCTGCTCGTGTCGGACGAGGTCATCTGCGCCTTCGGCCGCCTGGGCACGACGTTCGCCTGCGACAAGTTCGGCTACGTCCCGGACATGATCACCTGCGCCAAGGGCATGACCTCGGGCTACTCCCCGATCGGCGCGTGCATCATCTCCGACCGCCTGGCCGAGCCGTTCTACAAGGGCGACAACACCTTCCTGCACGGCTACACCTTCGGCGGTCACCCGGTCTCCGCCGCGGTCGGTCTCGCCAACCTCGACCTGTTCGAGCGCGAGGGCCTCAACCAGCACGTCCTCGACAACGAGGGCGCGTTCCGCGCGACCCTGGAGAAGCTGCACGACCTGCCGATCGTCGGCGACGTCCGCGGCAACGGCTTCTTCTACGGCATCGAGCTGGTCAAGGACAAGGCCACCAAGGAGTCCTTCAACGAGGAGGAGACCGAGCGCGTCCTGTACGGCTTCCTCTCCAAGAAGCTCTTCGAGAACGGTCTGTACTGCCGTGCCGACGACCGCGGGGACCCGGTCATCCAGCTCGCCCCGCCGCTGATCTCCCACCAGGAGACCTTCGACGAGATCGAGCAGATCCTGCGCGCCACGCTGACGGAGGCGTGGACGAAGCTCTGATCCAGACCCGCTCCGATCATCCTTCTGGCTGATCATCACCGGCCCCGGTGCCGCCCGTTCGAGTGAGACACGGCGGCCCGGGGCCGCGTGCTGTCCGGCCTCCCCGCGGGGACTGCCTAGCGTGCCCTTGGACTCCTCCCCCTCGCTGGACGACAGGGACTCCCGGCTCACACCGCCCCGTCCCCCGGCGAACGGCCGAGTCCTACGCGATCAGCACCGGCCGGGCCGAGACCAGCCCGGGTCGGCACAACCGCCATGGAGGTGGTGGCACGTGCTCGGTTCTCGCGACGCGCTGCCCACAGCGGACTCTCCGCGCGACCAAGCCCGTGCTCTCCAGTCCTCACCTTCGTTCCCCCGTACGAGGCAGTCAGCACGGTACTTCTGATCAGAACCGAGGTGTACGCCCATGGAGGCCCCGCCGGACCACGACGTGCTCTGCGCCCGCGCCCTGCACTTCCAGCACCACGACGGCTCCCCCGCGCTGCAAGGCGTGTCGCTCGGTGTCCGCGAGGGCGAGATCCTCGCCGTGACCGGCCCGCGCGGCAGCGGCAAGACCACGCTGCTGCGGTGTCTGTCCGGGCTGGTCCGGCCGCAGGACGGCGAGGTGTGGTTCGACGGCGTGCCGGTGCACACCCTGGGCCCGCTCCGCCGCGAGCGACTGCGGCGCGACCGCTTCTGCTGGATCGACCCCGCCCCCGTGCTCGTCCCGGAACTCAACGCCTGGGAGAACGCCGCCCTCCCCCTCATGCTGCGCGGCACCGGCCGGCGCCGGGCCAAGACCGCCGCCCTGGAATGGCTGGAACGCCTCGACGTCGGCGACAGCGCCCGCCGGCGCCCGGCCGAACTCCAGCAGGCCGAGCGGCAGCGCGTCTGCATCGCCCGCGCGCTCGCCGCCGCCCCCGCGGTCCTCTTCGCCGACGAGCCGACGGCCCCCCTGCACCGGGCCGACCGCGCCCGCGTCCTGCGGACCCTCACCACCGCGGCCCGCTCGCACGGCATCACCGTCCTCCTCGCCACGCACGACGCGCGGACCGCCGCCCTCGCGGACCGCACGGTGGCGCTGCTGGACGGACGGCGGGTGCGGACCCTGCACCTCCCCCCGGTCGCCGAGACCGCGGTGGCCGCCGAGACCACCGGGGCCACCGGGGCCTCCGGAACGGAAGGCCGGGCGGCGTGCTCGCTCTCCGCCTGACCCGCTCCGCCCACCTCGCCGTCCACCTGCGCCGCCTGCTGGTCGCGGTGGCCTCGGCGGGCACGGGCTTCCTGCTGCTGTGCGCCCTCGGCCACGCGATGACCCACCCGGACGCACCCGGCGCCTCCGCCCTCCGCCTGGCCTGGTGCGCGGCGCCCCTCGCCGCCACGGTGTACCTCGCCGTCGCCGTGGCCCGCACCGATCCCGGTACCCGGCCCCGCCCGGGGCTGTCGGCGATCGGCCTGGGCCCCGGCCGGCTGATGGCCGTCTCGGTGACGACCACGGCCCTGTCCGGCACGCTCGGCTCGGTGGTGGCCCTGCTCGTCTTCCTCCACCTGCGCGGCGACCTGGCCGGCCTGCCCTTCGGCGGCGTCACGGCCGACGCCCTCGCCGTCGGCCACCGCCTCCCCGGCCCGGCGGCACTGACCCTGCTGACCCTGGCACCGGCCACGGCGTCGGCGGCGGTCGCGGTGACGCTGCGCCCCCGCGATCCCCGCTCCGCCCCGACCACCGGCTCCCGCGGCTTCGGCCGCTTCGGCGCGTACGGCTGGGGCACGGCCCGCGAAACCTTCGGGGCGTACGGCCGCTTCGGTGCCCGCTCGGCCGCGGCCCCGGCGGCAGGCGGAGCCGCCCGGCCCGCGGACAGCCGTCCCGCCGGGGCCGTACCCGTCCCACCGGGAGGCGGCCTCCTGCAGACGCGGGCCGGTGCCGCCCTTCCCCCCGCCACGACAGACGCACCCCGGCCGGCGCCGGACGCCGCACCCGGCCCCACGACCGAGGCCGCAGCCCGCCCCACGACCGACGCCGCACCCTCCGCCACGGCCGACGCCGCACCCGGCCCCGCGACCCCGGCCGGCCCCCAGAACACCGGCGCCCTCCCCTGGGGCATCGCCGTGCTCACCCTCGGCCTCGCCGTCGAGACCTACGCCGGCGGCACAGCCACCACCCCCGACACCGCCCCCTCCGCCGGCGTCCTCGTCGGCTGGGCCCTCACCGCGCTGGGCCTCGCTCTGGCCGGCCCCGGCCTCACCCACCTGTGCGGCCGCCTGCTGCAGGCCGCCCGGCCCGGCGCCCTGCGTCTCCTCGCCGGCCGAGTCCTCATGAACGAGTCGAACCGCATCGGCCGCCCCCTCGGCGTCGTCTGCGCCGTGGCCTCCGGGGCCTACGTCGCCGCCACGCTGTACGACACCGGTGGACCGGTCCTCGGCCCGCTGAGCGTCTTCGGCGTCCTCCTCGTGGCCGGCTGCACGGTGGCCACCCTCCTCACCGCGGCCGTCGAGGCCAAACACGCCCGTGCCGAGACCACGGACACCCTGCTGCGGCTGGGCGCGCCCCCGGTAACGCTGCGCGCCGCCGCCGCCGTACGCGCCGCCGCCCTGTTCGCCCTCTTCGGCCCGCTGACCGTGATCGTCGCGGAGCTGGCATCGCTGCCCCTGGCCCGCTGACCCCCGTACCGGCCCTGTACCCGTCCCGTACGGACCCCCGTACGGACTCCGGAAAAAGTTCCAGGAATTCTGCGGACCGGCGATGAGTTCCGGGTGCCCTCGGCGTCTAACCCTTCGAACGGCATGACAACAGCAGCACACCGACGGGAGAGGCCCCCATGTACCAGCAGATGATCTTCGTGAACCTGGCCACCAACGACCTCGACGCCTCGAGGAAGTTCTTCACCGAGCTCGGTTACGAGATCAACGCCCAGTTCAGCGACGACACCACCGCTTCGATCCCGCTCAGCGAGACCATCGTCGTGATGGTGCACACTCCGCAGAAGTACCGCGAGTTCACGAAGAAGGAGATCGTGGACTCGACGAAGTCCAGCGAGGTGCTGATCGCGCTGAGCGCCGAGAGCCGCGAGAAGGTCGACGAGCTGGTGGAGAAGGCGGTCGCGGCCGGCGGCTCGGTCTCCGGCGAGACCCAGGACCTCGGTTTCATGTACGGCCGCGCCTTCGACGACCTGGACGGCCACACCTTCGAGGTCGTGTGGATGGACCCGGCGGCGGTCCAGGGCTGATCCGCCCGCAGGCCCGGCGGCGGTCCAGGGGCGAGCCCCCGCGCGGGCAGGCCCGGCCCGGGGCGGGTGGCTCACCCACCCGCCCGGGACGCGCACCGGCCCGCGCCGGCTTCCCGGTGGCCACCGGCGGCGGACCGAGAGGGCTTCCAGGGCGCCGAAACGTCTCGGCGGTTAATGAGACGGCAAAGCCAACACCCTTGACGGGGCTATGCGTTGACACTGCTTATGAACCACTTATAAACCAGTGAGGCTCGTGGGTGTGCCGACGCCACGTCACCACGCGTCAGCACCCACTCCACCCCCCGCATCAGCGCTCCCGTAAAGGACCAACGTGGCAGTCCTGTCCCTCATCAGTCGCACGTCCTCACGCCGTAGCGTTCGCGCCCTCGGCATCGCCTCCGCCTCGGTGGCCCTGGCGCTCGGTGCCGCCGGCAACGCCCTCGCCTGCGACATCAGCGAGTTCTCCGCCGCCGCCGAGTGCGAGGGCGGCAAGGGTGTCATCACCGTCACCGACGTGGACCCCGCCGGCATCCCGGCCACCGTCACCGTCTACCTGCAGAACAACGGCTCGGACGCCGAGAAGATCGGTGAGCAGGTGGTCAAGGGTTCGCGCGAAGGCAGCACCATCACGTTCGCCGCGGACTGGAAGCCGAACGCCGAGTACCGCATCCATGTCAGGGCCGACCAGTACGTCGACGAGGACATCAAGCCGAACCTCGTGACCCCCTCGACCCCCTGCAAGACGGAGGACACGCCGGCCCCGACCCCGTCGGAGAGCTCCTCCACCCCGGCCGGGGAGACGGAGACGCCGGCCCCGGAACCGTCCACGTCGGCCCCGGAACCGGCGCAGAGCGAGAGCACCGCACCGGCGGCCGTGCCGGGCAACGCCCCGTCCCCGGCGGCCGGTGAGTCCAACCTCGCCGAGACCGGCGCCAACTCCAACACCGGCGTGATCGTCGGCGTCGCGGCGGCCCTGGTCGCCGTCGGTGGCGGCGCGGTCTTCTTCGGCCTGCGCCGCCGTGGGGCGAACAGCAACCGCTGACGCCCCACGCACGGGTACGCGACGGTGGCCCGCCCCCGGCCGGGGGCGGGCCACCGTCGCGTCACATCAGGCGAACGTCGCCTTCTCCAGCCAGAGTTCCAGCAGCTCGCGGTCGCCGAGCACCTGGAGTCCGGGGGCGTCCACCGGGATCCGGCGGTAGAAGGCCAGCAGCACGTCCGTGAGGGGCCCCCGCAGCGCCACGGTCGCCTTCTCGTGACCACGGCGCCAGGTGACACCGTCCTCGGGAAGCTCGATGAGCCATTCGGCGTCGAGGTCGGCACCGGTGTCGGTGGCGTGCAGGTGGATGCTCCGGCCCGGGGCCCGCAACGCCTGCGCCGGACCGTCCGGCACCACCCGCTGTACGAACCGCACGATGTCCAGCCATTCGTCGATCGCGTCCGCCGCCACGTCGGCCGCGACGGGCTCGAGCGAGCGGCCCGCCGCGAGTGCCGCGTCCGCCCCGTGGACGACGAGTTCGTGCGTCACCCGGCGGGCCCAGAAACCCGCGGTGTGCTCCCCCGACCACGACCACGCCCGCCCGTCCGGCCCGGCCTCCCGCAGCGCGCGCACGACCGTCGCGGCGGACTCGGCCAGCCAGGACTCCAGGGCTGCCGCGTCTCCGCGCGCGTCGGGCCCCGCGGCCCCCGGCGCCCAGTCGATCGGGACGTCCTCCTGCGCACGGGTGCGGACGATCAGCTCCGTCCAGCGCAGGGCGCGGCCGACGTGCCGCACCAGGTCCTCCAGCGTCCAGTCCGGGCAGGTCGGCACAGTGGCGGACAGGTCGGCGCCGGAGGACAGCACGGAACCGAACCGGCCCGCCTGGTGGGCGACTTCATCGCAGTAGCGGTCGTGTGCGAGACGCGTCATGCCCGTCACCCTACGAGGTGGACGATCATCGGAGCACGACGATTTCCGCCACGTCGAACTCCACCCCCACCGCCTCCCCGACCTCCGGTGCCGCCCGCAGCGCGCACGCCGCCTCCAGGCGCGGCGCGTCCTCGGGCTGGAGGTGGACGGCGACGTGGGTACCGCGGAAGGTGCGGGCGGTGACCGTGCAGCGCAGGCCCGCGTCGGCGGATACCAGGCGGACCCCGGCGGGCCGCACGAGCAGCGTGCGGGTTCCCTGCGCGGCGTCCTCGGGGACCGGTACCTTGCCCCACGGGGTGCCGGCGACCTGCCCGGCGACGGTCGCCTCCACCACGTTGTCGAAACCGAGGAAGCGGGCCACGAACGCGTCGGCCGGCCGCTGCCACACCTCGAGGGGCGTCCCCGACTGGGCGATCCGCCCGTCCCGCATCACGACGACCCGGTCGGCGAGCGCGAAGGCCTCGCCCTGGTCGTGCGTCACGGCGAGCACGGTGGTGCCCAGCCGGCCGAACAGCTCGCGCAGTTCCACCACGAGCCGTTCGCGCAGTGAGCGGTCGAGCTGGCCGAGCGGCTCGTCCAGCATCAGCAGGCGGGGGCGGGGCGCGAGGGCGCGGGCCAGCGCCACCCGCTGCTGCTCACCGCCGGAGAGCGCGGCGACGGACCGGCGCGCGGCATCCGGCAGCCCGACCAGTTCCAGCAACTCCTCCACCCGCTCCCGCTGTCCGGTGCGGGACGCACCGCGCATCCGCGGTCCGAAGGCGATGTTCCCGGCCACGTCCCGCTGCGGGAACAGCTGGTGGTCCTGGAACATCAGCCCGACCTCCCGCCGGTGCGCGGGCACCCCGGACTGGTCCCGCCCGTCGAGCGTCACCCGCCCCGCGTCCAGCGGCTGGAGCCCGGCGACCGCCCGCAGCAGCGTCGACTTGCCGCTGCCGCTGGGCCCGAGCACGCACACCACCTCGTGCTCGGCGACTTCCAGGTCGACGGCGTCGAGCACGGCCCGGCCGCCGAAGCGGACCGTCGCGCCCTCAAGGCTCAGCAGCATTCCGAGAACCCCCGCATTCCTAGAACTCCCCGCTCCGGTCGGTCCGCAGCCGCTCCAGCACCACCAGGGCCACCGCGCACACCAGCATCAGAATCGTCGAAAGGGCCATCGCCTGGCCGTAGTTCATGTCTCCGGGCCGCCCCAGCAGCCGTGCCACGGCCACCGGCAGCGTCGGGTTGTCGGGCCGCGCGATGAACACGGTCGCCCCGAACTCCCCGAGCGACACCGCGAAGGCGAACCCTGCCGCGACCAGCAGCGCCCGCCGCACCATCGGCAGGTCGACCTCCCGCCACACCCGCCACGGCGACGCCCCGAGCACGGACGCCGCCTCCCGCAGCCGTACGTCCACCGCCCGCAGCACCGGCAGCATGGTCCGTACGACGAACGGGACGCCGACCAGCGCCTGGGCGAGCGGCACGAGGATCCACGACGAGCGCAGGTCCAGCGGTGGTTCGTCCAGGGCGATCAGGAACCCGAAGCCGACCGTCACGGCGGAGACCCCGAGCGGCAGCATCAGCAGCGCGTCGAAGCCGCGCACGAAGCGGCCCGCGTCGCGGCGGGTGAGCGCGGTGGCGGCCAGCGCGCCGATCACCACGGCGATGGCGGTGGCGGCGACGGCGTACTGGAGGGAGTTGCCGATCGCCTCGATCGGCGGGACGAGGAAGGCGCCGCCGTCCTCGCGGGTCAGCGCCCGGTAGTAGCCGAAGCCGGGTGCGCCCAGTGACCGCTGGACCAGCACGGCGAGCGGGAGCACCAGCAGCACGGCGACGGTGACCAGGACCCCGGCCAGCAGCGCCCACTGCCCGGCGCCGCGCGGCCGGCGCGCGGTCGTGCCCGCGTCGACCAGCCGCAGGGCCGTCTCCCGGCGCCGTACCGTCCAGGCGTGCACGGCGAGGACGGCGGCCACCGCGGCGAACTGGATCAGCGTCAGGACGGCGGCCGTGGACAGGTCGAAGATCTGGGAGGTCTGCCGGTAGATCTCCACCTCCAGGGTGGAGAAGGCGGGGCCGCCGAGGATCTGGACGACGCCGAAGGAGGTGAAGGTGAACAGGAACACCATCAGCGCGGCGGCGGCCACGGCGGGCGCGAGCGCGGGCAGCGTCACCTGCCGCCAGGCTTTCGGCCGCGAGGCACCGAGCATCCGCGCGGCCTCCTCCTGCCGCGGGTCGAGCTGCGCCCACAGACCGCCGACGGTGCGTACGACGACGGCGTAGTTGAAGAAGACGTGCGCGAGGAGGATCGCCCACACGGTGGTGTCCAGCCGCAGACCCCACAGCTCGTCGAGCAGCCCGCCGCGCCCGACCAGCGCCAGGAACGCCGTACCGACGACGACCGTGGGCAGGACGAACGGCACGGTGACGACGGCCCGCAGCACCTGCTTGCCGGGGAAGTCGAAGCGGGCGAAGACGTACGCGCCGGGCAGGGCGATCAGCAGCGTGAGCGCGGTGGAGGCCAGCGCCTGCCAGGTGGTGAACCACAGCACGTGCCGGACGTCGGACCGCGCGAGCACGTCCGCGATCCGCCCGAACTGCCAGGACCCGTCGGTCTCCAGCCCGCGCGCGACGATCGCGGCGACGGGGTAGGCGAAGAACACCGCGAAGAACGCGACGGGCACGGCCATCAGGGCCAGCCGCGCCGCGTTCCCCGTGCGACGCCGGCGCTCGGCTACTTGAGTACGAGTGAGGTCCACGACGTGACCCACTGGTCGCGGTGGGCGGCGATCTTCGCCGGTTCCATGGTCTGCGGGTCCTCGGCCTGCGGCCCGAACTTCCGGAACGCCTCGGGAACCTGCGCGGCCTCCCGCACCGGGTAGACGAACATGTTCAGCGGCATGTCGTCCTGGAACCGCTTGCTGATGAGGAAGTCGAGGAGTGCCTTGCCGCCCTCGGGGTTGCCGGCGTTGCTCAGCAGACCCGCGTACTCGACCTGGCGGAAGCAGGTGCCGGTGGCGACGCCCGTCGGCGCGGTGGCCGACTGCGGGTCGGCGTAGATGACCTCGGCGGGCGGGGACGAGGCGTAGGAGACGACGAGCGGACGGTCGCCCTTGGCCTTCCTGCCGCCGGACGAACCGGAGAACTCCTCGTTGTACGCCTGCTCCCAGCTGTCGACGACCTTGACGCCGTTCGCCTTCAGCTTCTTCCAGTAGTCCTGCCACCCCTCGTCGCCGTACTTCGCGGCGGTGCCGAGGAGGAAGCCGAGCCCGGGCGAGGAACTGCCCGCGTTCTCGGTGACGAGCAGGTCCTTGTACTCGGGCTCGATCAGGTCGTCGAAGGAGTCCGGCGGCGTCAGCCCGTGCTCACTGAAGTACGCCTTGTCGTAGTTGACGCAGACGTCCCCGGTGTCGACGGGCGTGACCCGGTGCTTGTCCTGGTCGGTCCGGTACTCGGGGAGGACGAGGTCGGATCCCTTCGCCTCGTACGGCTGGAACAGCCCGTTGTCGAGCGCCCGGGACAGCAGCGTGTTGTCGACGCCGAAGAGGACGTCGCCCTGCGGGTTGTCCTTGGTGAGGATGGCCTTGTTGACGGCCTGCCCGGCGTCGCCGTCCTCCAGGACCCGGACCTTGTAGCCCGAGCTCTTCTCGAAGGCGGCGATGACGTCCTTCGACGCGGCCCACGAGTCGTGGCTGACCAGGGTCACGGTCCTGGGGTCGCCGTCGCCCCGGCCGTCGCCGTCGGACGACGCTCCGCACGCGGTCAGGCCGCCGGCCATGCCGAGTCCGACGGCGAGGACGGTGGCCCTCTTGATGATGCTCACTGGATTCCTCCTGGGTGACCAGGAGAAGACGCGGCCCCGCCCGGAACCCTGGCGAGGGTCCCGGGCAGGGCGCAACAGCTCGAGTGGTGACCGATCTCCCTACCCAGAATGACCTGGGCCAGGTTCGGAGGGTCTGCGGCCGGTGCCGCACTCTCAGCGCTGTGGCGCTCCCCTGTCGGAATATGAAGATGTACTTCCGTAGGAACTTCCGTATGACGTTGTCGTACGACGATGTGCGACGCCGGTCAGGTTACCGCTCGCTCGCGGCGAGCTGACCACACGCCCCGTCGATCTCCTGACCGCGGGTGTCCCGGATCGTCACCGGTACACCGTGCGCCGCGATCGCCTCCACGAACGCCTTCTCGTCCTCGGGCCGCGACGCGGTCCACTTCGAGCCGGGCGTCGGGTTGAGCGGGATGAGGTTGACGTGCACGGGCCTGCCCTTGAGCAGCCGCCCGAGCCGGTCGCCGCGCCACGCCTGGTCGTTGATGTCCCGGATCAGCGCGTATTCGATCGACAGCCGGCGCCCGGACGTGGCCGCGTACTCGAACCCGGCGTCCAGCACCTCACGCACCTTCCAGCGCGTGTTGACCGGGACGAGGGTGTCCCGCAGCTCGTCGTCGGGCGCGTGCAGCGAGATGGCGAGGCGGCACTTGAAGCCCTCGCCGGTGAAGCGGTGGATGGCCGGGACGAGACCGACCGTCGAGACGGTGATGCCGCGCTGGGAGAGGCCCAGGCCGTCGGGCTCGGGGTCGGTGAAGCGGCGGATGGAACCGACGACGCGGTTGTAGTTGGCGAGGGGCTCGCCCATGCCCATGAACACGATGTTGCTGAGCCGGGCCGGTCCCCCAGGGACCTCGCCGTCCCGCAGGGCCCGCATGCCGTCCACGATCTGGTGCACGATCTCGGCGGTGGACAGGTTCCGGTCCAGCCCCGCCTGCCCCGTGGCGCAGAACGGGCAGTTCATGCCGCAGCCCGCCTGGGAACTGATGCACATGGTCACCCGGTCCGGGTAGCGCATGAGGACGGACTCGACGAGCGTCCCGTCGAACAGCTTCCACAGCGTCTTGCGGGTGGTGCCCTGGTCGGTCGACAGGTGCCGCACGACCGTCATCAGCTCGGGCAGCAGAGCTTCCTGGAGCCCCTGGCGCGAGCCGGCTGGGATGTCGGTCCACTGCTCGGGGTCGTGCGCGTAGCGCGCGAAGTAGTGCTGCGAGAGCTGCTTCGCGCGGAACGGCTTCTCGCCGATCGCGGCGACGGCCTCCTTGCGCTCGGCGGGCGTGAGGTCGGCGAGGTGCCGCGGCGGCCGCTTCGCTCCGCGGGGTGCGGCGAAGGTGAGCTCACCTGGGGCGGGACGGGCCACGGTCGGACAACTCCTCAAAACGACGGGCCTTGGCGAGTCCCCGCTCACGCGGGGACGACGGCAGCCATGCCGAAGCCAGGAGACCTCACCGGACTGTCCCCGCGTCGGCGGGGACACACGAAAGGGCCCGCAGCAGCGCGGGCCCTTCCAGACTACCTGAAGCCTGTCAACCCGATCCGACGAAGATCACCAGCAGCAACCACACCACCGGCGCGGTCGGCAGCAGCGAGTCCAGGCGGTCCATGATGCCGCCGTGCCCCGGGAGCAGCGTGCCCATGTCCTTGATGCCGAGGTCCCGCTTGATCATGGACTCGCCGAGGTCGCCCAGCGTGGCGCTGACGGCGACCGCGAGGCCGAGCAGCAGGCCCTGCCACCAGGTGCCGTCGTCGATCACGAACTGCATGCACAGCGCGCCGGCCGCCATCGCGAACGCCACCGCTCCGAGCAGGCCTTCGCGGGTCTTGCCGGGGCTGATGCGCGGGGCGAGCTTGGACCTGCCGAAGCGCCAGCCGACGGCGTAGGCGCCGGTGTCGCTGACGACCGTCAGCACCAGGAAGACCAGCACGCGCCGCGCGCCGTCGTCCGCCATGAGCATCATCGTGACGAACGTGGCCAGGAAGGGCACGTAGAACGCCGCGAAGAGGCCCGCCGTGACGTCCTTGAGGTAGCCCTCCGGTGGCTCGGTCATCCGCCACACGAGGACCGCGAGGGCGGTGAGCGCCATGGCGACCCACGCGCCTTCGGCGCCCCGCACATACCCGGCGACCACCATCGCCGCGCCGCCGATCGCGAGCGGCACGAGGGGCGCCTTGATGCCCTTGCGCTCCTGGAGCCGCTTGGTCAGCTCCCACAGGCCCACCACGACGGCGACCGCGACCACGCCGACGAAGACGGCCTTGACGACGAACAGCGAGGCGACGATCACCGCGCCGAGCCCGAGGCCGACCCCTATCGCGGCACCCAGGTCGCGCCCCGCGCTCTTCTTCTGCGGCTGGGGCCGGTGCTGCGCCGGCTGGGGGGCGTCGGGCATGGGCTCCGGATTCTGCGGCACCGCCGCATACGGCTGCGCCGACGGATTCTCGCCGCGAGGATCGTCGCGCAGCGGCTCGTCTCGGAACAAGGGGCCGCTCAGCCGAGCGGCCCCTTGTTCGTCATCCTGGTCTCCGCCGTGTTCGGGTACGTCGGGCACGATGGGCATGGGGCGAGTCTGCTGCGCGTAGTGCGCATCGTACGCGGGACCCGCCGGGGCAGCGCCCTGGACAGGTCCCTGGTCGGACGGCCCCCAGTACCCGGCTTGTGGCGGCGCTCCCCAGGAAGAGTCGTTCATCAGACCTCGAGCAGCTCGGCTTCCTTGTGCTTGAGGAGCTCGTCCACCTGGGCGACGTACTTGGCGGTGGTGTCGTCGAGCTCCTTCTCCGCACGACGGCCCTCGTCCTCGCCGACCTCGCCGTCCTTCACCATCTTGTCGATGGTGTCCTTGGCCTTGCGGCGCACGGAGCGGATGGAGACCTTGGCGTCCTCGGCCTTGCTCTTGGCGACCTTGATGTAGTCGCGGCGGCGCTCCTCGGTGAGCTCGGGGAACACCACCCGGATGATGTTGCCGTCGTTGCTGGGGTTGACGCCCAGGTCGGAGTCGCGGATCGCCTGTTCGATGTTGCGCAGGGCGCTCTTGTCGAAGGGGGTCACCACGGCCATGCGCGGCTCCGGCACGGAGAACGAGGCCAGCTGGTTGATCGGCGTCAGCGCGCCGTAGTAGTCGGCCACGATCTTGTTGAACATCGCCGGGTGCGCACGGCCGGTGCGGATCGCGGCGAAGTCCTCCTTGGCGACCACGACGGCCTTCTCCATCTTCTCCTCGGCCTCGAGGAGGGTCTCTTCGATCACCACTTGCTCCTGCGTGTCTTGAGTAGGCCCGGCTGCGGTTCCCTCTCGGGGTCGCGGCCGGCTGCGTCGCGTTCTTCCTGCACGGTTCCCGACCGGCGGGACATTGTCCATCCCCCGGCCCGGCCCCGTCCCGTCCGTCCCCCGGACAGGTGGCGTCCGCGGACAGGGGGTGGTTCTCCGGTCAGTCCCGGCTGTCTTGGTCACCCACAAGCGTGCCGATCTTCTCACCCTTGACGGCGCGGGCGATATTGCCCTCCTTCAGCAGCTCGAAGACCACGATCGGGAGGCTGTTGTCGCGGCAGAGCGTGACGGCCGTCGCGTCGGCGACCTTCAGGTCCCGGGTGATGACCTCGCCGTAACCGAGCGCGTCGAACTTGACGGCGTCCGGGTTGGTCTTCGGGTCGGAGTCGTAGACCCCGTCCACACCGTTCTTGCCCATGAGCAGGGCCTCGGCGTCGATCTCGAGGGCGCGCTGGGCGGCGGTGGTGTCGGTGGAGAAGTAGGGCATGCCCATTCCGGCGCCGAAGATGACCACGCGGCCCTTCTCCAGGTGGCGCACGGCGCGCAGCGGGATGTACGGCTCGGCCACCTGGCCCATGGTGATGGCGGTCTGCACGCGGCAGTCGACGCCCTCCTTCTCCAGGAAGTCCTGGAGGGCCAGGCAGTTCATCACGGTGCCGAGCATGCCCATGTAGTCGGAACGGGCGCGGTCCATGCCGCGTACCTGCAGCTCGGCGCCACGGAAGAAGTTGCCCCCGCCGATGACGATCGCGACCTGTGCGCCGTCCCGTACGACGGCCGCGATCTCGCGGGCGATGGCGTGCACCACGTCGGGGTCGACGCCCAGGCCCCCACCGCCGGAGAAGGCCTCTCCGGACAGCTTCAGCATGAAGCGGCCGCGTACTTTGCCGTCGTCGCTCTTCTCGGCCTTGGTGGTCATGGAGATCTCGCCTCTTTTACGTGGGTCACACACACGAAGAAGGCCACTGCCGGTGGGGGCGTGTTTCGCATCCCATACGCGGCAATGGCCTCCTCGTCAGATCTGCTGTCGCCCGCCGCCACGCGCGCGTACGCAACGGCGTAGGCGAACGGCGTCGGCGACTGCTGTCGACCCTACCGGGGTCGCGCGTCCGTCGCGGTACGGACTCAGATGCCGACCTTGATGCGCGAGAAGCGCTTCAGGGTGACGCCGGCCTCGTCCAGAACCTTCTGGACGGACTTCTTGTTGTCGAGCGCGTAGGGCTGGCCCAGCAGCGTGGCGTCCTTGAAGAAGCCGTTGAGGCGACCCTCGACGATCTTCGGCAGGGCGGCCTCGGGCTTGCCCTCGGCGCGGGTGGTCTCCTCGGCGACGCGGCGCTCGGTCTCGACGACCTCGGCCGGGACGTCCTCCTTGGAGAGGTACTTCGGCGCGAAGGCGGCGATGTGCTGGGCGACGCCCTTGGCGAGCTCGGCGTTCGGCTTGTCCAGCTCGACGAGGACACCGATCTGCGGCGGCAGGTCGGGCATCGTGCGGTGCATGTACGCGGTCACGAAGCCGCCGGAGAACTGCGCGAAGCGGTCCAGGACGATCTTCTCGCCGAGGTTGGCGTTGGCCTCGTCCACGAAGGCCTGCACGGTCTTGCCGGGCTCGATCTCGGAGGCGAGCAGCGCCTCGAGGTCGGCCGGGGCGACCTTGGCGACGTGCTCGGCGATGGCCTTGGCGACGTTCTGGAACTTGTCACCCTTGGCGACGAAGTCCGTCTCGCACTTCAGCTCGACGAGGACGCCCGAGGTGTTGTCGTCGGCGATGATCGAGACGACGGCGCCGTTCTCGGCAGAGCGGCCCTCGCGCTTGGCGACGCCCTTCTGACCCTTGATACGGAGCGCCTCGACGGCCTTCTCGACGTTGCCCTCGGCCTCGTCCAGCGCCTTCTTGCAGTCCATCATGCCGGCGCCGGTGAGCTCACGAAGCTTCTTGACGTCGGCGGCGGTGTAGTTCGCCATGAGTCTGTGAATCTTTCTGGAAGTCTGGAAGATCGAAGATCTGCGGGATCACGGACCTACATGGAGCTGCAGGCCCATGACCTTCCACCGACCTACGGGTGAACGGCGGGAGCGGTTTCGATGTCACCGCTCCCGCCGTCGACGCCGACGGGACGGTCAGGCCTGCTCGCCCTCGGCGGCCGGAGCCTCGGCGGCGGGCGCCTCGGCGGCGGGGGCCTCGGCAGCCGGCGCCTCAGCGGCGGGGGCGGCCTCGGCGGCCGGGGCCTCGGCGGACTCGTCGTCGGCCTTCTTCTCGGCCTTCTCGCCCTCGAGCAGGTCGCGCTCCCACGCGGCGAGCGGCTCGCCGGCGGCCTTGTCGCCCTTGTCGGCGGCAGCGGCGCCGGAGCGGGCGATGAGGCCCTCGGCGACGGCGTCGGCGATCACGCGGGTGAGCAGGGTGACGGAGCGGATCGCGTCGTCGTTGCCCGGGATCTTGTAGTCGACCTCGTCGGGGTCGCAGTTGGTGTCGAGGATGGCGACGACCGGGATGTTGAGCTTCCGGGCCTCGCCGACCGCGATGTGCTCCTTCTTGGTGTCCACGATCCAGACGGCGCTGGGCACCTTGGACATCTCGCGGATACCACCGAGGGTCTTCTCCAGCTTGGCCTTCTCGCGGGAGAGGACCAGCAGCTCCTTCTTGGTGAGGCCGGAGGCGGCCACGTCCTCGAAGTCGATCTGCTCGAGCTCCTTCAGGCGCTGCAGGCGCTTGTAGACGGTCGAGAAGTTGGTGAGCATGCCGCCCAGCCAGCGCTGGTTGACGTAGGGCATGCCGACGCGGGTGGCCTGCTCGGCGATGGCCTCCTGCGCCTGCTTCTTCGTGCCGACGAACATGACCGTGCCGCCGTGGGCGACGGTCTCCTTGACGAACTCGTAGGCGCGGTCGATGTACGACAGCGACTGGAGCAGGTCGATGATGTAGATGCCGTTGCGCTCCGTGAAGATGAAGCGCTTCATCTTCGGGTTCCAACGACGGGTCTGGTGACCGAAGTGGACGCCGCTTTCCAGCAGCTCCCGCATCGTGACGACGGCCATGGCCGTATCTCCTCGAGTTTCTCGGTTGTGCCGCGGAAGCCGGACGGCTCCCGCGCCTGACGCCCGTGACGCGCCTGCCGCAAGGGACCGAGGGGCGCTGACACGAGCCTTGACGGGCCTCGTGTCGGGGCGTGCGAAGTCGACCCGGTGACCCGGATCGCCATCAGAAGTGTACGGGACCCGCGGGGTACCGGGTGACGCGGCTGTCCACAAGCGGCAGACGGTCCACAGGGCCGGACGGCGACCGGCCCCGGTGCGGGACGGTTCTCGCATGCGAGCGAGGCGATGTGCGCGTGCGTGTATGTGGATGGTGCTGCTGGCCGTCATGGTCCCGGGACCGCCGCGACCGGCACCGGGGTGGGCGATGACGGTGACCGCCGCGGACGCCGGGCCGGGTCCGGATCCGACGGTACCGGCGGTGGCCCGCCACTGGCCGGTCGGTATCCGGCCGGCGGTGCTGCGGGGCTGGGAGCCCCCGGCCACCCCGTACGGCCCGGGCCACCGCGGCGTGGACCTCGCCGCGGTGGACGCGGCCCCGGTTCGGGCGGTGGCGGCGGGCACGGTGTCGTTCGCGGGGCGGGTGGCGGGAAGAGGCGTCGTCTCACTGGAACTGACGGGGACGGGTGCCCCGCCCCTGCGGACGACGTACGAGCCGGTCGAGGCGACGGTGCAGAAGGGTGACGAGGTCGCGGCGGGTGAGGTGCTCGGCACGGTGGAGCCGGCAGGCCCCCACTGCGCGGCCTGTCTGCACTGGGGCCTGTTGCGGGGCGACGTCTATCTGAACCCGCTGTCGGTGCTCCCTCCGTGGCTGCTCGCGCGGGGTCCGTCGAGACTGCTGCCGGTTCTGGGAGTTCCCCTGCCCCCGCGGCCACGGGTGGGCGCCGGGGCCTCCTCCCCGGCAGGCACCCCGTAACGTCGGGCCGCGCGATCGGCCCGCGGCCGGGGCGCCGGGCCCCGGGAACGCCGAGGATCCTCGGTCGGTCCTGCCGGCCTGCTTCCCTCCCGGCCGGCCAGCTCCGCCCCGGGCGGTCAGCCCCGCACACCCCGCAACGCCATGGAAACCGCCGCCTCCGTGATCGCCGTCGGCTCCTCCGCCGCCCCCAGCTCGATCCGCCGCACCGCCGAGTCCACGACCCCTTGGAGCAGCATCGCCGCCAGCCGCGGCTGCCCGTGCCCCATCTCCCCCAGCGCCTCGCA
The DNA here is from genome assembly GCF_049974565.1 of Streptomyces sp. WG5. Classification (NCBI taxonomy): domain Bacteria; kingdom Bacillati; phylum Actinomycetota; class Actinomycetes; order Kitasatosporales; family Streptomycetaceae; genus Streptomyces; species Streptomyces sp. WG5. Next base: position 66,352 of record NZ_JBNGGC010000023.1, read on the forward strand.
GATCATCGCGATCAGCCCGCCGTGCGCCGCCCGGATCTTCTCCCGCGCGCCGGCGTCGAGCTCGCTCGCGGAGATGGCCACGACGGCCCGGTGCCGCCGGTCCCCGACCAGGTCGAGCTGCTTGCGCACATACGCCTCGACCTTGGCCTCTGGCGTCTCCTCGCGCTCCATCGCCGCCTCGACCTCCGCGGCCCAGACCGGGAAGTCGACGGCACACAGCTCCTCGACGACCGCCGCCCGCGACCGGAAGTACTCGTAGACGGACGACCGGGCGAGACCCGTCCGCTCGGCGAGGGCGGGGAAGGTCAGCGCCTCCGTGCCGCCGTCGGACAGCAGGGAGCGTGCCGCGTCCAGCAGGGAGGCACGCTGCATCGACCGGTGCTCGGCCACGGAGGCCGCTCGAATCCTTGGCACGTCACCACTTTACGGACGTGCCCCGCCGTACGGGAGTCAGCCACCCGGACGCGTGACCGCCGCCGGTGTCACAGGCGGAGCCGGCCGCGTGCCATAAGTCCAGGTCAGCGACCGAACCCCGCCAACTTCGCCCGCAGTTGCAACACCGACTTGGTGTGAATCTGGCTGACCCGGCTCTCCGTCACGCCCAGCACGTTCCCGATCTCGGCGAGCGTGAGCCCCTCGTAGTAGTACAGCGTGACGACGGTCTTCTCCCGCTCGGGCAGCGTGTTGATCGCGCGTGCCAGGAAGCGCCGCAGCTCCCGGTCCTCGGCGACCTCCACCGGATTGTCGGCGGCGGTGTCCTCCAGCGTGTCCATGAGGCTCAGCCGGTCCCCGCCCTCACCCCCGGCATGCAGCAACTCCTCCAGCGCCACCACGTTGGCCAGCGACAACTGGCTGAACACCGCATGGAGGTCCTCCACCGCGATCCCCATCTCGCCGGCCACCTCGCTCTCCGACGGGGTACGGCGCAGCCGTGCCTCCAGCGTCGCGTACGCGCGTTCCACGTTCCGCGCCTTCTGCCGGACCGACCGCGGGATCCAGTCCAGTGCCCGCAGCTCGTCGATCATCGCGCCCCGGATCCGGGTGATCGCGTACGTCTCGAACTTGATCTCCCGATCGACGTCGAACTTCTCGATCGCGTCGATCAGCCCGAACACACCCGAGGAGACGAAGTCCGCCTGCTCGACATTGGGTGGCAGTCCCACGCTCACCCGGCCCGCCACATATTTCACCAGGGGCGAGTAGTGCAGGATCAGCTGTTCCCGCAGCCGCTCGTCGCCCGTCGCCTTGTACGACCGCCACAGCTCGTCGAGCGTCGAGGGGGCGGGCGGTCGCACGCTGCCACCGTCGCGGGCGGCTGGGGGGATCGCCGCCCGGTCGGACCCGGAGGTGTGCTGGGGCATTCGTCGCCTTGTGCCGTTCTGCCGTGATGTGGTGTGTGTGCCTGGGTGAGGCCGCCGGTCTGCTGTCTACATGGGGGTCCTCGTGAGCGTAGCGTGACTGGAGTGTCGCGGTGCGCGAAGAGCCGGGCGGGGTCGTACGCAGATACGTTCCGCTGATTGCTCCGCAGGGGCGACGGTGATCGCTGTGCGTGATCACTCGAATACCTCAACTGCCACTGTTCACAAGGGCGTCGGGGTTCCCCCGGACGGCCGAACACCCTGCGTCAGCACGGATCGCGGCCTTCGCGGACCGAGATCATCATCTGGCGTGTCAACATCCAGCCGTCGCCGTGTCGTTCGACGTAACCAAGCGCTCGAAGCTCGTACAGTCTCGCGATCGCGTCGTCCTGTGTGGTCTGGGCGCGGCGCGCCACCTCGGCCGCTGCCGCCGTTCCCCGCGCGGGGAGCCCTGCCAGCACCTGACGGGTGCGAGGTTCCAGCAGGTCGGTGGGGAGGACCGGCCCACGCCGGTCCGGGGGCAGCTCGCCCATGTCACCGACCAGTTCGACGACCTCGGCGGCGTCGCTGACGAGCACCGCGTCGCCGCGCAGCAGTTCGTGCACACCCGCCGAGAGCGCACTGGTGGCCGGCCCCGGGACACCCATCGTGTGCCGGCCCAGGCGCTGGGCCGCCCGTGCCGTGACCAGCGACCCGCTGCGGTAGGCGGCCTCGACGACCACGGTGCCCCGGGTGAGTGCGGCGATCACACGATTGCGCAGGACGAACCTGCTCGGCGTCGGATGATCGCCCGGCGGCAGCTCACCGATGACCAGTCCCTGTTCCGCGATCCTGGTGATCAGCCCGGTGTGTCCGGGCGGGTAAGGGCGGTCGACGCCGCAGGCGAGGACGGCGGCGGTGGCGCCCCCGGCGCCGAGAGCACCCCGGTGGGCGGCTCCGTCGACCCCGTAGGCGCCGCCGGACACCACGACCCAGCCGCGTTCGGCGAGCCCGGCGGCGAGGGTGGCCGCCATGTGGGCGCCGTACTCGGTGCACGCGCGGGCGCCGACGACGGCCACCGACCTGAGCGCCCACATACGCAGGCTGGGCCCGCCGCGCACCCACAGTCCGAGGGGCCGGGCGTCCCCGAGGTCGTCCAGCTGACGCGGCCACTCGGCCGTCCCGGGGGCAACGAACCTCACCCCCGCCGCCCGGGCGGCGGTGAGGTCCCGGCGCGGCTCGGCCCGGCCTGCTCGGGCACACAGCCCGGCCCACCGTTTCGCGCTCACCCCCGGCAGGGCACGCCCGCCCTCGCGCAGCCGCCGCACCACGTCCGCGACGCCGCGCTCCCGCACCCACCGACCGGCGGTCTCGTCTCCGGGCTCGATGACCCGGGTCAGGAAAACCCGGCCGAGCAGCTCGTCGCCCGCCTGGGCGTCCCACGCGGCGTCGTCGTCCCTGCCCGGTCCGTCGTCCCTGCCCGGCCCGCGGTCCCGGGCCGAGCCTTCACCCCTGTCCTGTGTCACGGCGCCCTCCCCCTCCACGGCCCCGTCCTCTGTCACGGCACCCTCTCCAGCCACGGCTTCTTTCCCGGTCACGCCGGCGCCCCAAGGGCCATGGGGACTCCCCTCGGCACGCCCGTGCGCAGCTGCAGCGCCAGAGCGACATCCTGTGCGTCGGGCCGGTCGTGGCCGACGAGGTCCGCGACGGTCCAGGCGACGCGGAGGACCCGGTCGAGGCCACGGGCGGTGAGCACGCCCCGTTCCAGGCAGCGTTCCGCGTCCTCCAGTGCGCCGGGCGCCGCGTACCAGCGGCTGCGCAGCTCCCTTCCGGGCACCTCGCTGTTGGAACGCCACGGGGTGCCCTCGAAGCGCGCGGCCGCCCTGTCCCGGGCCGCACGCACCCGGTCGGCGACCGTCGCGGTGGCGTCACCCCGGGTGCCGTCCCCCGCCAACTGACTGCGCGTGACCCGGTCCACCTCGACCCGGAGGTCGACCCGGTCGAGCAGCGGGCCGGACAGCCTGGCCTGGTAGCGGCGGATCGCCGAGGGCGGGCATTCGCAGAGGTCGCCCTTCCGCGAGTACCGCCCGCACGGGCAGGGATTGGCGGCCAGGACCATCAGGAACCGTGCCGGGAACCGCACCACGCCCGCACTGCGCGCGATGACGACGTGCCCGGACTCCAGCGGCTGGCGCAGAGCATCCAGCGCATGGCTGCTGAATTCCGGTGTTTCGTCCAGAAAAAGGACTCCTCGGTGCGCCAGCGACACGGCTCCCGGCCGCCCGATGCCGGGTCCGCCCCCGACGAGGGCCTGCATCGTGGCGGAGTGGTGCGGTGCGCAGTAGGGGGCCACGTCGATCAGGGGCTTGCCCGGCGGCAGCAGGCCCGCCACCGAGTGCACCGCTGTGACCTCGAGCGATTCCGCCCGGCACAGCCTGGGCAGGATGGCGGGCAGCCGTTCGGCGAGCATGGTCTTACCGGCGCCGGGCGGCCCCTCCAGGAACAGGTGGTGGCCGCCGGCCGCGGCGACCTCCACCGCCGTGCGCGCCGCATCCTGGCCCACGACGTCGGCGAGGTCGTGCCCGTGGTCGTGCTGCGCCGCTCCCGTGGCGTGCATCCCGGTGGCGGCGCCCGTGCCGGGCATCCGCAGGCCGGCGAGGAGCGGGTCGGGCCTGCCCCGCTGGTCCGGTTCCTCCTCCGGCACGGGCTCGTCCGCGAGGAGGGCGATCAACTGGCGCAGGCTGCGCACGCCGAGCACCGACACGCCGGGCACCAGGGACGCCTCGGCAGCGGCGCACTCGGGGACGACCACCTGTTCGTAGCCGGCCTCCGCCGCGGCCAGTACCGCCGGCAGGATGCCGCGCACCGGCCGCACCCGTCCGTCCAGGCCCAGCTCCCCGATCATCACGATGTCGGCGAGCACACGGGGATCGACGCGCTCGGCGGCGCCGAGGACGGCTGCGGCGACCGCCAGGTCGAATCCGCTGCCGCTCTTCGGCACCGAGGCCGGGCTGAGCCCCACCGTCAGCTTCTTCTGCGGCCACTCGGCGCCCGAGTTGACCACTGCGGCCCGCACCCGGTCCCGGCTCTCGGTCAGGCTCTTGTCCGGCAGCCCGACCAGAGTGAACGCCGCCACGCCCGGTTCGAGGTCGGCCTGGACCTCGACCACCACGCCCTCGACGCCGACGAGCGCCACGGAGCACGTGCGCGCGAACCCCATCACGCCACCCCCCGCGCATGCTCGACCACGGGGGCGCCGCGCCGCGGCAGGAGTACACCGACCAGGTCGACGCGGACGCCGCCGGGCGGGGCCCCTCCGTGGGTCTGGATCCAGTGCTCGGCGAGCCGTCGCAGCCGCTCCGCCTTCTCCGGGGTCACCGCGGCCATCGGGTGCTCGAAGGAGCCGCCCCTGCGGGTCTTGACCTCGCAGACGACCAGGACGTCCCCGTCCCGGGCGACGATGTCGACCTCACCGGTCCGGCCGCAGCGCCAGTTGCGCTCCAGGACCGCCATCCCGGCGTCGGCCAGCCGGCGGGCCGCGAGTGTCTCGCCGTACTTGCCCATCGCACCTCGTGCGTTCATGTCGGCACCACCTCCGGCGCCAACGATGAGGGCAGCTCAGCGAGCTTTTGGATCTTGGTGGACGGTCAGGCGGCTGTGGACAACCCCGTCACCCACACGAGTGCGGCCTGCCGGTCACGGAGCGGAGTCAGCCGCCGGGAAGCTCCAGGTCACTCTTGTTCAGCTCCTCGATGTTCACGTCCTTGAACGTCAACACGCGCACCTGTTTCACGAACCGGGCCGGCCGGTACATGTCCCACACCCAGGCATCGGCCATCGACACCTCGAAGAACACCTCACCCTGGACCGAGTGCACCTGCATCTCGTAGTCGTTGGTGAGGTAGAAACGCCGCTCGGTTTCGATCACGTATTTGAACAGGCCGACGACGTCGCGGTACTCCCGGTAGAGCTTGAGCTCCATCTCGGTCTCGTACTTCTCGAGGTCCTCGGCGCTCATGGCATGTTCCCCTTCAGCCGTGCGGTCCCACCATTGTGCGCCAGTCCCGTGCGCCCCTAGACGATTTCGGTGTCCAGGGTCACCGGTCCGGCCGGGGGGCCTTCGTCGAGCAGCGTGCGCAGCAGCTCGGCGAGTCTGGTCGGGTACACCGTCTCATGTGCCCGGGTCAGTTCCCGACAGGTCCACCAGCGTGCTCCGGCGACACTGCGCCGCTCCAGCTCGGTGAGGCCCACGGCCCTGGTCGCCGTCTGGGTCGTGCGGGCCAGGTAGTACCACTCGTCCTGGTCCCAGCGACGGCCGGCGAAGGGGAAGGAGCACCTGCGCCGCCACAGCACCGGGCCGAGCTCGATGTCGGTGATGCCGGTCTCCTCGACGAGTTCCCGCCGCGCGGCCTCCTCACGGGTCTCGTCGCCCTCCACGCCGCCGCCCGGGGTGAACCACCAGTCGTCGGCCGGATCGTCCGGTTCGTGCCCGTGCAGCAGCAGGATGCGGTCGTCGGGGTCGAGCAGGACCACCCTGGCGACCCTGCGCAGCCCGCCCGCGTAGGAGTCCTGCCCCGCTCGCGTCGGTTCAGCGGGCATCGGTGGTCCCCGTTCCGGTTCGGGCGCGGGAGGCGGCGGCCCGCTTGGCGACGGGGCCGTGGGCCGCGCCGCCGAGGATCAGCACGGCCCCGGCGATCACCAGCGCGACGACCGTCCGCAGCGGGCCCGGTGAGGAGAGGTCCCCCAGCGTCCCGAAGCCGGTCGGCCGCTGCAGCATGCCGTTCACGGGCCAGACCACGGCATCGACGCGGGCGTCCACGGCGTCGCGCGAGACGGTGCCGCCGGCCGCGTCGGTGAGGTGGGCGGTGGAGTCCACGGACGTGTCGCGCTCGTCGCCGAGGAGGAACAGGCGGCCCTCGGGGACGGTCACCGTCGGGAAGCCGCTGCTTTCGGCCGGCATACCGGCGGGCAGGTACGGCTCGTCGACGGCCTTGCCGTTGACCTCGAGCCTGCCTTCCTGGCAGCAGGAGACGGTGTCCCCGCCGACCGCGACCACGCGCTTGACCATCGGGGCGTTGGCCCAGGCCCTGTCCTTGAAGACGACGACGTCGCCGCGGCGGACGTCACCGCCGTCGATGCGCTGCGCCAGCACCCGGTCACCCGCGTCGATCGACGGTGTCATCGAGTTGGTCGGCACGGTGTAGGGCCGGTAGACCACCGCTCCCCAGGCGAAGCCTCCGAGGAACAGCACCAGACCCAGCGCCACGGCAAGGTTGGACAGCCGCTGCCCGGTCCGGCTGCCCGCCGGGCGCCTGTTCGCGCCGCCGCCGGGCGAGGACGTACGTGTCGTGCTCTCGCCACCCATGGATCCGCACCTTACCCGGCGGTACCCGAACGGGGCAGCCCCTCCCGGGGAGGCCGGACGGACCAGCGCCCGCCCCTCCCTGGCGGCGCCGAACGAGGCAGCCCCTCCCAGAGCCCGGGAGGGGCGCGGGGAGGGGCCGAGAGGGGCCGGCCGGGGGCTGCCTCGCCACAGGCCGATCTTCACAGCGGCGGGCGTGCGTCCCGAGGCGCTCAGCGGGACTCGGCGGACGCGATGCGCCTGCGGCGCCACCAGACGACCGGGACGACTCCGGCGAGGGCCAGTCCCTGGGGCGCGACCGACAGCGCGGCGGCGGCCGACGACCGGGCCTGGAGACCTTCCTGGTCGAAGGTGTCGGGGACCGGCAGGGTGTCCCAGCGGTTCATCGGCCAGGCGATCACGATGGCGCGGCCGACGACTTCCTTCACCGGGACCATGCCGCCGTGCTCGTCCGACTGGTTGTAACGGGAGTCCCGGGAGTTCTGCCGGTGGTCGCCCATGACCCAGATGGAGCCCTCGGGGACCTCGACCTTGAACTGGCCGCCCTGTTCGTCGACGCTGCACGGCGTGTTGTTCGGGTAGACGTACGGCTCGTCCAGCGCCTTGCCGTTGACCTTGAGCGGGCCGGTCTTGTTGCACTCGACGGTGTCGCCGCCGACCCCGATGACGCGCTTGATCAGGTCCTTCTCGTCCGCGGACGGCATCAGGCCGATCCAGCTGAGGACCGTCTGCAGCGCGTTCGGGTCGGGCGTCGGCTCGCCCGCCAGCCAGTCGTCCGGGTCGTGGAAGACGACGACCTCGCCCCGCTCGGGCTCGGAGCCGAACCAGGGGGTCAGCTTGTCGACCAGGACCCGGTCACCGATCGTGAGTGTGTTCTGCATCGAGGCGGACGGGATCGAGAACGCCTGGACCAGGAACGTTTTGATCAGTAGCGCGAGCACCAGCGCGATCCCGATCAGGATGGGCAGTTCCTTCCAGAAGGAGCGCGGTTTCTTGGCCGCGGAGGGCGTCGCCGGGTGCGTCCCGCCCACTCCCTCGTCCTGGGTCCCGCTCTGTTCGTCCGTCACCCTGCCGTCCTCGGTCCCCTCGGTCCCCTCGGTCCCGGAGTCGCGCCCGGAGGCCGGGGCGCCGTCCGCGGCCGGGCCGGCCGTCTCCACGGGGCGTCCGTGGTTCTCCTCGCCGTCGTGTCCGGACCGTGCGCCAACCGCCACATCCCCCACGCCAACTCCTTACTTTCTGACGCCGCCCGCCCCGTACACGGAGCAGGCCCACCACTCCCATAACGAGCGGGAGTTCCGCAGGGGTCGGGAGTTGAATCATCGTGTTCGGATCGTAGGGGGCAACCCTATGCGACAGCCGGGGAGCGGCGGTCGAACCGGAGGCCGAGTCGGACACGGACGCATACGTTTTCGGTTCGTCCAGGGTGGTCCAGTGGCCGAACGGCCAGGCGATCACCATGGCCCGCCCGACCACCTCGTCCTCGGAGACCGTGCCGAAGTCGGTCCCCTGGTGGAAGCGGGAGTCGGCGGAGTTGGACCGGTGGTCACCCATCACCCACAGCCGTCCCTCGGGGACCGTGACGTCGAACGGCGTCTCGGACGGCTTGTCGCCGGGATACAGGTAGTCCTCGTTCAGGGCGACGCCGTTGACGGTGACCCGGCCTTGGGGGTCGCAGCACTTGACCCGGTCCCCGCCCACTCCGACGACCCGCTTGATGAGGTCCTTCTCGTCGTCGGACGGCAGCAGACCGATGAACGCGAGGCCTTCCTTGACCTGCTTGACGACGACGGGGTCGTCCTTCTCGGTGGTCTGCTCGCCCTGGAGCCAGCCGCCGGGGTCGCGGAAGACGACGACGTCCCCGCGTTTCGGCTTGGAGCCGAACCACGGGGTGAGCTTGTCCACCAGGACCCGGTCACCGATCTGGATGGTCTGCTCCATGGAGCCCGACGGGATCACGAACGCCTGGACGAGGAAGGTCTTCAGCACCAGCGCTATGAGGATGGCGACGCCGACGAGAAGGGGCACCTCCTTCACCGCGCCGCGTCTGCGGCGCCGTTTGACCTTGCGCTGCAGCTTGCGCCGCTCGGCGCGGGACCGCCCGCCGGACGGCGTGCCGGCGCGCCGGGAGCCGGTGGGCAACAGGTTCTCCGTGGGGCTGCTGGGTGACCCGCGCGGTTTGCCCCGGCTACCCATCGGCGCCCTTGGCGTGCTCGGGCCGACGCGCGTCGGTGTGCGGCCCGTCGGCCGCGTTCGGCGTCTCCCCCGCGGTGCCCGGCTGATCCGCGGTGCCCGGCTGATCCGCGGTGCCCGTCCGGTCCGGGGCGCCCGTCCGGTCCGCCGCGGTGCCCCGGTTCCCCTCCCCACCTGAACCCGCACCCGCGTCCGCGTCCGGGACGGGCCCGTAGGCGTCGGGACGGTCGAGGTGGGTGGCGTGGCCGAAGGGCCAGACGATCCAGTCGGCGCGGCCTATCACCGCGTCCACCGGGACCATGCCGCCGCCCGGCGAGCCCAGATGGTCGCGGGAGTCGCTGGAGCCGGCGCGGTGGTCGCCGAGGACGAAGAGGGTGCCGTCGGGGACGACGACGTCGAAGGGCACCGTGGACGGGCGGTCGCCGGGGTACAGGAACGCCGACTCGTCGACCGACTGGCCGTTCACCTGGACCCTCCCGTCCCTGTCGCAGCACACCACGTGGTCCCCGCCCACACCGACAACGCGTTTGATGTAGTCGCCGTGCCCGAAGAGCCCGGTGCCGTCGAAGACGACGACGTCGCCCCGCTGCGGACGGCCGTCGAAACGGTACGCCAACTTGTTCACGAGGACCCGGTCACCGACCCTCAATCCGCGCTCCATGGATCCGCTGGGGATCTGGAACGGCTGCAGCACGAAGGTGGTGAGCAACAGCAGGAACAGCAGCAGCGCCAGGAGGGCCACGGTGAACCGGCCGCCCGGCACCCAGTCCGTGATCCGCCCCGCGAACGCGGAACGCGACCGTTCCTCCGGGCCCTCCGGGTCCGAGGCTTGCTCGGATTCGGAGGGGCGGGAGGAGCGGTCGCGCTCCGTGGGCTGTGCTTCGGTGTCCATCGGGGCCAGATGTTATCCGGCCCCGGTGTGGACCTCTCAGCGCGCTCAGCTGTCGCGCTTCTCCTTGATCTTCGCCGCCTTGCCGCGCAGCTCGCGCAGGTAGTACAGCTTGGCGCGGCGGACGTCACCGCGGGTGACGAGCTCGATCTTCTCCACGATCGGGGTGTGCACCGGGAAGGTGCGCTCGACGCCGACGGAGAAGGAGACCTTGCGGACCGTGAAGGTCTCGCGCACGCCGGCACCCTGGCGGCGGATGACTACGCCCTTGAACTGCTGCACACGGGAGCGGTTGCCCTCGATGACGCGGACGTGGACGTTGACGGTGTCGCCGGGGCGGAAGGCCGGGACGTCGCTGCGCAGCGACGCGGCGTCGACGGAGTCGAGCAGGTGAGACATTTCGTCTGCTTTCTTCGCTGATGCCACAGGTCATCAACGGAAACTAGGTGTTTCGGAATCTGGGCCGTGCGGGTCGGGACGGGCGTCGTGTCCCCCTGTGGCAGGGGCGCGCTCCGGACGGACGCACAACAGCGCCCTATTCTTCCACGCCCGGCGTCCTGCGCCAAAATCGGCCGTACGGTTCCCCGTCCGGGTCGGGTTCCCAGCCCAGGATGGAGAGCATCTCGCGGTCCTTCTTGTCGAAGGCCTGGGGGTCGCACCGTTCGATCAGGTCGGGCCGGTTGGCCGTCGTGCGCCGCAGGGCCTCGTCGCGGCGCCAGCGGGCGATCTTCCCGTGGTGGCCGCTGAGCAGCACGTCGGGGATGCCGCGGCCGCGCCACTGCGGCGGCTTGGTGTGGACGGGGCCCTCCAGCAGGTTGGCCATGGCGCCGGGGGCGAAGGAGTCGTCCCGGTGGGACTCGGCGTTGCCGAGGACGCCGGGCAGCAGCCGCGCGACGGCCTCCGTCACGACGAGTACGGCCGCCTCGCCGCCGGCCAGGACGTAATCGCCGATGGACACCTCGTACACGGGCATCCGGGTGGCGTACTCGTCGATGACGCGGCGGTCGATGCCCTCGTAGCGGGCGGGCGTGAAGATCAGCCAGGGCCGCTCGGAGAGGTGGACGGCGAGTTCCTGGGTGAAGGGCCGGCCGCTGGGCGTGGGCACGATGAGGGCGGGCTCGCCGGAGCCCGCCTCGTAGCCGTCGGCCAGGACGGAGTCCAGTGCGTCGCCCCACGGCTCGGTCTTCATGACCATGCCGGGGCCGCCGCCGTAGGGCGTGTCGTCGACGGTGTTGTGCCGGTCGTAGGTCCAGGAGCGCAGGTCGTGCACGTGGACGTCGAGTTGTCCACGCGCGCGTGCCTTGCCGACCAGGGAGACGTTCAGCGGTTCCAGGTACTCGGGGAAGATCGTGACGACGTCGAGCCGCATTACGCCTCTTCCTCCGGGGAATCCGCGGGGGCGTCCGCCGAGGCGTCCCGCGCGGACGCGATCTCGGCGCGGTCGTCGATCAGGCCGGGGGGCGGGTCGATGACCGCTCGCTGCTCGTCCAGGTCGATCTCGGTGACGATCTCCGAGACGAACGGCACGTAGACCTCGCTGCCGTCGGGGCGCTCCACCACGAACAGGTCCTGCGTGGGCAGGTGGGAGATCTCGGTGATCCGGCCCACCTCGTCGCCGTCCTTGGTCACCACGTCGAGGTCGATCAGCTGGTGGTCGTAGTACTCGTCCTCGTCCTCGGGGCGCTCGTCCGGGTCGACGTCGGCGATCAGGAGGGTGTTGCGCAGCGCCTCGGCTCCGGTGCGGTCGTGGACGCCGGCGAAGCGGAGCAGGAGGCGGCCGCTGTGGACCCGGCCGGTCTCGATGGTGAGGGGCCCGACGGAGGCGGGGTCGGTGGCCAGTACGGCACCGGGCCCGAGCCGCAGCTCCGGCTCGTCGGTGCGGACCTCGACGGTCACCTCGCCCTTGATTCCGTGGGCGCGGCCGATGCGCGCGACTACCAGCTGCACTGTGCTTGATCTCCTGTCGGAACTGCGGCGAGCCGGTCACGGCTCGTACGACGCCGGTCACGGCGCACACGACCACTCCGGTCGCGGCGCACACGGCTACGCGGGTCGCGGCGTACACGACTACGGTCACGGCCCGTACGACTACGGGCCGGGGACGGCCCAGTGGCCCTCCCCGGCCCGAGCCGGTGCTGCGTTTGGCGTCAGCGGACGTGGTCCACGTCGACGAGGTCGACGCGGACACCGCGGCCGCCGATGGCGCCCACGACGGTGCGCAGGGCGCGTGCGGTGCGGCCGTTGCGGCCGATCACCTTGCCGAGGTCGTCGGGGTGGACCCGGACCTCGATCACACGCCCGCGACGCAGGTTGCGCGAGGCGACCTGCACATCGTCAGGATTGTCGACGATGCCCTTCACGAGGTGCTCGAGAGCCTCCTCGAGCATGCTCAGGCCTCGGTCGACTCGGACGCAGCGGCAGCCTCGTCCTTCTTGTCGGCCTTCTTCTTCTGGGTGATCGCCTCACCCTTGCCCTCGTCGTCGCCACCGATCGCCTCGAAGGACGGACGGGCCGCCTTCTCGGCCGGCTGCAGCAGCGGCGCCGGGGCGGGCTCGCCCTTGAACTTCTGCCAGTCGCCGGTCTTCTTCAGGATGGCGAGCACGGGCTCGGTCGGCTGGGCGCCGACGCGGAGCCAGTAGGCGACACGCTCGGCGTCGACCTCCATCACCGACGGGTTGTACGTCGGGTGGTACTTGCCGATCTCCTCGATGGCCCGGCCGTCACGGCGGGTACGGGAGTCGGCGACGACGATGCGGTAGTGAGGCGAACGGATCTTGCCCAGACGCTTCAGCTTGATCTTGACTGCCACTGGAGTGAATTCTCCTGGATTTGACGTGATTGGGCACGGCGGGAGAGCCGCGTGGGGTTGCGGTACCCGAGTGCCCGATGGACGCGTCAGCCGGAGGAGAGAGGGGTCCTGTGCGACTGTCGAGTACAGCTAGCCATTGTGCCACACGCGGGCAGAGCCGCCGGACCGAGGGCCCTGCACCCGCATCCGGCTGCCACGGGCCGCCGGGCCGTCAGCTCGCCGCCGCGCCGACCACCTCCGGGATCCGGAACGGCTTGCCGCAGCCGCCGCACATGATCGGAGCCTGTGCCAGGACGGACGGGACGACCCGTACGTTGCGTCCGCAGTCGCAGACCGCCTTCACGCGCACCCCTCCCCCGGAAGAGCCGTGCCGGGCGGCCGGACCGCGGAAACTGCGGACCGAGTCGGTCGCCGTCGCGGCGGTGTGGGCCTTCAGCGCGCGCTGGAGGCGTTCCATCGTCGGGCGGTAGCGGCGCTTCGCCTCGGGGGTGAGCGTGACCAGCGAGAAGCCGCTGCTGGGATGCGGCTCTTCGGGGTGGTCGAGGCCCAGTTCCTCGGCGATCGCAAGGAATCGTCGGTTGTGGTAGCGCCCCGCGCGGGAGGTGTCGCGTACTCCACGCGCGGCAGCGATGCCGTGGACTGCCTCATGGAGCAGTCGCTCGAAGGAGAGCTCGTGCCCGCAGGCGGACGACGACTCTCCGATCAGGGACTCGGGCGCGGCAAGATCGGGCAGCTCGGTGTGGTGCCGCTGAATGTCGGCCCACGCCTGCGCCAGCTCTGCGGCGAGAACAGGTGGTGTCGTGCTCACGTAATGGCAACGAGCCGGAGTGCCGCTGTGTTCCTATTCCGGGGCATCCCAAATAATTTGCACGTACCCGTCAGTTGCCGCTGATGCGTCGCGACGAGGGCGGGTGCGCTGATCTGCGGAGAAGCCTCGCAGCTCATACCAAGCTGGTGCGTAGTCCGTCGTACGCGCCGGCGCGTAGACCCCGTCCATGCGCCGGGGGGGGGCGTGGGGCTCGGGGGTGCGCAAGGGGCGTTTCGGCCGCTGTCGCACCGGAAGCACACCGCCCGATGGGGCACATCGACGGGCGCGACGTTACCGGGTGTGCCGTCGGCGTGCGGCACCGCCCCGCCCCCGTCGGTTCCCGCACCCGCGAGGCGGTCGCCGGGCCCGTCGACCTTGGCCAGAACCGCCTCGTCGGCGCCGCCTCCCCCCGCTGTCATCACCGAGCGGCACGATCAGGCCATCCGACGAAGGAGTCGGGAGGGAGCTACCGGGAGTACCGCGCGGCCAGGCCCACGTTGCCGGGAAGTGAAATCTCGCCACTGAGGCCGGGTTCGGGCAAACCGGCCGCCGCTACCACTGGACGCCGCGGCGAGCCCGGAGTTTCCTGGCATACGGGGGAAGTGCGAGCGCACTGCACGGGGGCCACGGAATCGGGCACAGCGGCAACACTCGGCGATTGGGGCGCTTTCCTATGACACCTACGCTCGTGCGGCAGCACTCGTCCCACGCGGGGGCGACGCCTCGTGTGGACCCCGGTGCACGCGCGCGTGACTGGTCCGAGATACAGGAGCGGATGCTCGTACCGCTCTACGAGGCCGTCTACGAGCGACTGGACGTGGGCGGCGACACCAGAATGCTGGGGCTGGACTGCGGGTCCGGGCTGGCCCTGCTGATGGCCGCCTCGCGCGGCGCCGCGGTGACCGGTGTCGACTCCCGATCCCCGGAGCGCCTGGCCCTGGCGCGGCAGCGGCTGCTTCCCGAGGTGGCGGGCGCGGGGGGCACGCGCGCGCGGGCGCGCGGGGCACGCGTCGTCGACGGCATGCCCCGGGACGCGAAGGACCCGTCGGCACCGGCGTTCACCCTGGTGACCGCCTTCGAGCCCATCGGGTGCCGGGCGGGCGACGCGGAGGGACTGGGTGAGCTGCTCGCCCAGGCGACGCCACTCGCCGGGCGCGGGGCGGCCGTGGCGCTGGCCGGGTGGGGCCCGCCGGAGCGGTGCGCCACGACGTCGGTGCTGCGGGTGGCCACCAGACTCGCGGACCCGCTGCGCAACGCGGGCAGCTGGCGCCCCGCCCTGCGGGACGACCTGGAGGAGGTCGCCCAGCGGGCCGGGCTCAGGCCGGACGGCTCCGGTCGGGTGGCGTGCCCCTTCGGGTACGCCGACGCGGGCAGCGCGCTGCGGGGGCTGCTGTCGACCGGGCTGTTCGACGCGGCGATCGCGGCGACCGACCAGGAACAGGTCGACAAGGAGCTGTCGGAGGCCCTGCATCCGTACCAGCGGCCGGACGGGACCGTGTGGATGCCAAACGTGTTCCGGTATGTGATCGCCCGTCTTCCCTGACGTCCGTTCCGGTCACGTCTGCGCGGGCTGCGGGACGCTCGGCCTCCTGCGCGGCCCCTGCGGAACTCCTCCCGGAGAGCGCCTCCCGATACGGGTGTGCACGGCGTGCGGGAAACGGGCGGAGGATTCCGTCGTGTCCCCCGGTGGATCACGGGCCCTCTAATCTGATCCACCGTCCGGGGGGACAGACACGTCTGCGTACAGGAGCCTGTAGTGCCGCACCACAAGACCGCGCTGCGTCTCGCCGCGCCCGTCGCCGTCCTCGCCCTGGCCCTCACCGCCTGCGGGAGCGGTGACGACACCGACGCCAGGAGTCCGGAGAGCCCCGATGTGCCGGCCTCTCCCTCCCCGACGGCCTCGGGCGGCGACATGGCGACGGACGAGAGCGCGACGGGGAAGGTCGCGGAGGACCCCGGCGAGGTCACCTACGACGTCGTGGCACGGAAGGTCGACGTCGGCACCGAGGCGGAGGCCGCGAGGGCGGTGGCGGACGCGGCGGACGCCGAGGGCAAGGTGCTGGCCGTCGCGCACGTCAGGTACACGCACAGGAGCGGCCCGGCCCTCACCGGGGGCTCCGGCGTGCACGACCGCACCACGGTCTTCGCCGACGGGCAGCGCGGCGGCGTCCTCATCGGCGCCTCCGACGACGCCCCTGGCTGCGAGGACCCGTACGGCGTGGAGAGCTGGCAGCAGGGCGAGAGCCACGTCTTCTGCGCGACGTACCTGGTTCCCGCGAACGCCACGAGCGTGGAGGTGCACTGGGAGGAGGAGGACGGCGTGCCCTACGTCTGGAAGTTCCCGCAGTCCTGAGGACAGGGAACAGACGACAGAGACAGACGACGGGCGACGGGCGACGGGGACACCCGGAGGGCGCGGTCACGCCTCCGCGTCGCCCTTCGCCGGCCGGGTGATCCCGGCGATGCGGTACGCGTCCGCCTCGTCCAGCGTCTCGTTCGCCAGCAGCGCCTCGGCCAGCGCGTCGAGCTGCCCGCGGTGGTCGCGCAGTTTGCGGACGGCCTCCGCGTAGCACTCGTCGACCACCCGTCGCATCTCCCCGTCGATGGCGTCGAGGGTCCCCGGCGCGGCGGCGAGTCCGTAGGCCTGCTGGGCGTCGCCGGGCAGGGCGGAGAGCCGGCCGACCTGTTCGCTCATGCCCCAGCGGCCGACCATGCCGCGCGCGATGCGGGTGACCTGTTCGAGGTCGCTCTCCGAACCGGTCGTGATCACGTCGTACACCACCTGCTCGGCCGCCATGCCGCCCAGCGCACCGATGATCCGCCCGCGCAGATACTCCTCCGTGTACGCGTACTTGTCCGCGTCCGGCGTCGACAGTGTCACCCCGAGTGCCCGTCCGCGCGGAACGATCGTGATCTTGCGAACGGGGTCGGCGCCCGGCTGCAGCATGCCCAGCAGGGCGTGCCCGCTCTCGTGGTAGGCGGTGCGCCGGCGCTCCTCCTCGGGCATCACCAGCGGACGTTCGGCCCCCAGCTGGACCTTCTCCAGTGCCTCGGAGAGGTTCGCCTGCGTCACCCGGTCCTGTTTGCGCTTGACCGCGAGCAGCGCGGCCTCGTTGGCGAGGTTGGCGAGTTCGGCGCCGGTCATGCCCGGGGTCGTGCGGGCGACCTGGGCGAGGTCGACGTCGGGGGCGAGCGGGATCTCGCGGGTGTGGATCTCCAGGATCGCCTTCCGGCCGCCCCGGTCCGGCGGCGAGACGCTGACCACCCGGTCGAAGCGGCCGGGACGGGTCAGCGCCGGGTCCAGGATGTCGGCGCGGTTGGTGGCGGCGATGACGATCACGCCCTCGGCGCCGGAGAAGCCGTCCATCTCGGTGAGGATCTGGTTCAGCGTCTGTTCTCGCTCGTCGTGACCTCCCATCCCGGAGCCGCCGCCGCGGGCCCGGCCGATGGTGTCGATCTCGTCGATGAAGATGATCGACGGCGCCACCTTCCGGGCCTCGGCGAACAGCTCCCGCACCCGGGAGGCGCCCACGCCCACGATCATCTCGATGAACTCGGACGCGGACGCCGAGAAGAACGGCACGCCCGCCTCGCCGGCGACCGCGCGCGCGAGGAGCGTCTTTCCGGTGCCGGGCGGGCCGGACAGCAGGACGCCGCGGGGCATCTTGGCGCCCATGCGGCGGTAGGCGTCGGGGTTCTTCAGGAAGTCGACGACGTCGCTGAGCTCGCCCTCCACCTCGTCGATCCCGGCCACGTCGGCGAAGGTGGTGCGCGGCTCGCCGGCCTCCAGCTCGACCGGCTTGGGCGGCGCCTTGCGGCCGAGCATGCCGCCCGCCCCGCCGCCCAGGGCGCCCCTCATGCGTCGCGCGATGACGACCCACAGCACCACCAGGAGCAGCATCGGCGCCAGCGAGATCAGCAGGTTGACCAGGAGACTGCGCTGCTGGACGACCGGCTCGGCCGTGACGGTGACGTCGTGCTCGGTCAGCTCGTTCCAGAGCCGGTCGTCCGCGAAGGTCGGCCGCTCGGTCATGAACTTGGTGTAGGTCCCGTCGCCCTCGGGATTGTCCCGAGCCTTCTTCAGCTGGCCCTGGATCGCGTCGCCCTTGGCGTAGATCTTGCTGACGTTGCCCGCCTCGACCTGCTTGCTGAACTCCGTGTAGGAGATGGTCGGCTCGTCGCCCTCGTTGAAGAAGGAGAGCACGAGGTTGGCGACGAGGAAGACGATCAGCGCTGCCAGGACCAGGTTCCACCGGCCGCCACGCATCCTCCTGCCGCCGGGCGGCGGCTTGGGGGGCTCGTCGGGCGTGCCCTCGGTGCGCCAGGGCGGCTCGGGGGCCTTGCGCGGCGGGGACGGGTTGGTCATATCCGGACGTTACGACAGGAAAGCCGCCCAGGCATGTGCGTGTACGGCGCTGGGGGCACCCCTCCGGTGAGGGGCGCCCCCAGCGCCGTACGGACCATGCGGACCGAACGAGCCGTCAGCCCATGAACTTCTTGAACTCGTCCGGCAGCTCGAAGTCCTGGCCGCCCTGCTGCGGCAGCCCGAAGGCGCCGCCGTTCTGCGCGGCCGCGGCGCGGCGGGCGGCCTCCTCCTGCTCCTGCTGCTTGCGCTTCATCGGGTTTCCGGAGCGCTGCTTGCCCTTGGCCTTCTTCTGCTGCTTCTTCTGCCGGCCGGGGCCACCGCCCATGCCCGGCATCCCCGGCATTCCGGGCATGCCGCCGCCCTGCGCCATGCGGGACATCATCTTGCGGGCCTCGAAGAACCGCTCCACGAGCGACTTGACCGCACTGACGTCGACCCCGGAGCCCTTGGCGATACGGGCGCGGCGCGAGCCGTTGATGATCGTCGGCTCCTGGCGCTCGGCCGGGGTCATCGACTTGATGATGGCGGCCGTGCGGTCGACGTCGCGCTCGTCGAGGTTGTTGATCTGGTCCTTCATCTGGCCCATGCCCGGAAGCATGCCGAGCAGCTTGCTGATGCTGCCCATCTTGCGGACCTGCTCCATCTGGGCCAGGAAGTCGTCCAGGGTGAAGTCCTGGCCCTTCTTGGACGCCAGCTTGGAGGCCATCTTCTCGGCCTCTTCCTGGCTGAACGTCTTCTCCGCCTGCTCGATCAGGGTGAGCAGGTCACCCATGTCGAGGATGCGGGAAGCCATCCGGTCGGGGTGGAACGCGTCGAAGTCCTCGAGCTTCTCGCCGTTCGACGCGAACATGATCGGCTTGCCGGTCACCGAGGCGATCGACAGGGCCGCGCCACCGCGGGCGTCGCCGTCGAGCTTGGACAGCACGACACCGTCGAAGCCGACGCCGTCGCGGAAGGCCTCGGCGGTGTTGACCGCGTCCTGACCGATCATCGCGTCGACGACGAAGAGGATCTCGTCGGGGCTGACGGCGTCGCGGATGTCCGCGGCCTGCTGCATCAGCTCCTGGTCGATGCCCAGGCGGCCGGCGGTGTCGACGATGACCAGGTCGTGGACCTTGGCCTTGGCGAACTCGATGGAGTCCTTGGCGACCTTGACCGGGTCGCCCACGCCGTTGCCCGGCTCGGGCGCGTAGACCGCGACGCCGGCGCGCTCGGCGACGACGCTCAGCTGGTTGACGGCGTTGGGGCGCTGGAGGTCACAGGCCACGAGGAGCGGGGAGTGGCCCTGCTCCTTGAGCCAGCGGCCCAGCTTGCCCGCGAGGGTGGTCTTACCGGCGCCCTGCAGACCGGCCAGCATGATCACGGTCGGCGGCTGCTTGGCGAAGCGCAGGCGGCGGGTCTCGCCGCCGAGGATGCCGACCAGTTCCTCGTTGACGATCTTGAGGACCTGCTGGGCGGGGTTGAGGGCCTTGGAGACCTCGGCGCCCAGGGAGCGTTCCTTGACGCGCTTGATGAACGCGCGCACCACGGGGAGGGCGACGTCGGCTTCGAGGAGCGCGATGCGGATCTCGCGGGCCGTGGCGTCGATGTCCGCCTCGGACAGCCGTCCTTTACCCCGGAGGGATTTGAAGGTGGCTGACAGGCGGTCGGAGAGAGTATCGAACACGGCGGCGTAGGTCCTCGCGTCGGCGTTGGTGTGGGTCGCCCTCCAGGGTATCCGGCCCGGCAGGCAAATCGTCCCTGCCCGCCGCAGAGAGCGGTCGGGGACGGATCCCCCGCAGCGGCGGGGAGCGCATCAGCGAAGCCGTCAGGCCGGACGACGTCCTCGGACCGTCCCCGCACCGGCGGGGGCACATCCGGTCAACGTACGACCCGGCCACGAGCTCACGCCCGCAGCAACTCCTCCAGCCCCCTGGCCACGGACACGGCCTCCTCCCCCGGCAACGGCGCGCCCTCGCCCCCCGTCACGTAGAACGCGTCCACCGCGTTCGCCCCCAGCGTGCTGACGTGCGCACTCCGCACCCGCACCCCCGCCCCCTCCAGCGCCCGCCCGAGACGGAACAGCAGCCCGGGTGCGTCCTGCGCCCGGACCTCGATCACCGTGGCCAGCCGGGAGGCGGCCGGGGCGACCGTCACCCGGGGCGGGGGCGGCGCCACGCCCCGGCGGCGCGGGTAGGCGGCGTCGCGTTCGGCGAGCCGCGCGGCGATGTCCAGGGTGCCGTCCAGCGCCCTGGCCAGGTCGGCGCGGAGCCGGGTGGCCTGCGGCAGGGAGCCGTACTCGGCGGCGACCCGCCAGTCCAGCAGCAGCACGGAGCCGTCCACGCCGTCCGGCAGCGGCAGGGACCGCAGCTCGGCGGTGCGGACGGTCAGCCGGTGCATGGCCAGGACCCCGGCGACCGCGGGGAGCACGCCCGGCTGGTCGGGTACGGCGATCAGCAGCTCCACCCCGAGCGGCTCCGGGGCGGCGCTCGGCTCCGGACCGGCCGGCGGCTCGGTCTGGGCGCACAGGGCGAGCACCGGCCCGCCCGTGCGGAAGGCCTCGACGGCGAGCCGTTCCTGCTCGGCGGTGGGCGCGTCGGCCTCGGGCTCCGCGGGCGGATGCCCGGCCAGGACCGCCGAAACGCGTGTGACCAGGTCGGCGACGAGGGAGCCGCGCCAGGACGACCAGGCCGCCGGTCCGGTGGCCAGCGCGTCGGCCTCGGTCAGGGCGTGCAGCAGCTCCAGGGTGCCCTCGGTGCCGACCGCCTCGGCGACCGCCCGCACGGTGGCCGGGTCGTCGAGGTCGCGCCGGGTGGCCGTCTCGACGAGCAGCAGGTGGTGGCGTACGAGGGTGGCGAGGACGGCCGCGTCCGCGCGGTCGAAGCCGATCCGGGCGGCCACGTCCCGGGCGATGGTCTCCCCGGCCACGGAGTGGTCGCCGGGCCAGCCCTTGCCGATGTCGTGCAGCAGCGCGGCGACCAGGAGCAGGTCGGGCCGGTGGACCCGGCGGGCGAACCCGGCGGCGCGTACCGCGGTCTCGATCAGGTGCCGGTCGACGGTCCACAGGTGCACGGCGTTGCGCTGCGGGCGGCAGCGCACCCGCTCCCAGTCGGGCAGCAGCCGGGTGATCAGCCCCTCGGCCTCCAGCGCCTCCCAGACCTGCACCGTGGGCCGGCCCGAACCCAGCAGCGTCACCAGCTGCTCCCGCGCTTCGGCGGGCCAGGGCGTGGGCAGCGGGCGCACGGTGGCCGCCAGACGCCGTACGGCGTGCCGGGAGAGCGGAAGCCCGGCCTGCGCGGCGGCGGCAGCGGCCCGCAGCGGGAGCACGGGGTCGCGGTCGGGGCGCGCGGTGCGCGCGAGCACCACCTCGCCGTCCTGCTCGACGACGCCCTCGGCGAGCGGGGACCGCCCGGCGGCCGGTCTGCCGCCGCCCAGCGCCCTCCCGTCGCCCGCCACCGCCCTTCTGAGGAAGTCGCTCCGCTCCCTTGCCATGGTGCGCAGCCTCGGCCGCACGGAGCGCGCGCGCAGTACGCGCCCCACCTCGCGCCAGGTGACGTCCCCGGCGTACGAGACGACGCGCGCCGCCTCGTACACCTGCCGCAGCAGCGCGTCGGCGTCCAGCAGGCCCAGCCCGGCCGCCACCTGGTCCTGCTCCTGCAACGCCAGCCGGTCGGTCGCCCGGCCCGTCGCCAGGTGGAGCGCGTCCCGCACGTCGAGCAGTCGGCGCCGGGCGTCGGCGAGGCCCTCGCGCGGGGCGTCGGCCAGCCAGGAGGCGGCGACGGCGCGCAGGGCGGTGGCGTCGCGCAGACCGCCCCCGGCCTCCTTGAGGTCGGGTTCCAGCAGGAACTGCAGCTCGCCGTGGCGTTCGGCGCGCTCGGCGCACAGGTCGCGCAGCTCGGGGAGGCGTTCGGCGGCCTGGTTGCGCCAGTCGGCGAGGACGGTGGTGCGCAGCGATGCGGTCAGCCCCGGGTCGCCGGCGAGGTGGCGGGCGTCCAGGAGGCCGAGCTGGACCTTGAGGTCCTCGCCGGCCGTCTTCCGGGCTTCGGCCGGTGTGCGTACGGAGTGGTCGAGGGCGAGGCCGAGGTCCCAGACGGGGTACCAGAGGCGGTCGGCGAGGGCGGCGACCGCCTTGTCGTCGCCGCCGTCGTGCAGCAGGAGCAGGTCCAGGTCGCTGCGCGGGGACAGCTCGCCGCGGCCGTAGCCGCCGACGGCGACCAGGGAGACGCCCCGCAGCGGGCCGGCCCCCGCGGCGAAGAGGCCGGCCAGCCACTCGTCGGTCAGCTGGGCGAGGGCCGTACGGCGCGGCGGCCCGGACCGCGCCCCCTCGGTGAGGAGGCGCAGCCGGGCCGCCGCGTAGCCGCTGGGTCCCGAGTCCTCTGCTTCTTCCGTCACGTCCGTGCTCGTCACCCGGCGACTCCTGTTCGTCCGTCGTGTCAGAGGGCGTCGGGGCCGCGCTCGCCGGTCCGGACCCGTACCGCCGTGTCGACGGGGACCGACCAGACCTTGCCGTCGCCGATCTTGCCGGTGCGCGCCGCCTTGACCACGACGTCGATCAGCTGCTCGGCGTCTTCGTCCTCGACCAGCACCTCGATGCGGATCTTGGGTACCAGGTCGACGGTGTACTCGGCGCCCCGGTAGACCTCGGTGTGGCCGCGCTGGCGGCCGTAGCCGCTGGCCTCGGTGACGGTCAGGCCGTGGACCCCGAAGGCCTGGAGGGCCTCCTTGATCTCGTCGAGCCGGTGCGGCTTGACGACGGCGGTGATGAGTTTCATGCGTCCACCTTCTTGCTCTGGGCCGACGCGGCCGCGGTGGCGGCCGGCGGGGCGGTCGTCCGGGCGGCACCGCCGCCGGCGCCGCTGAAGTCGTACGCGGTCTCGGCGTGCTCGGCCTGGTCGATGCCGGCCACCTCGTCGTCCTCCGGCACCCGCATGCCGATCGTCCTGTGCAGGACGAGGGCGAGGAGGGCGGAGACGACCAGGGAGTAGGCGAACACGCCGAAGACTCCGGCGCACTGCTTCCAGAACTGGTCCAGGCCGCCGCCGTAGAAGAGGCCCTGGGCCTCGGACTGGCCCTTGCCGGTGGCGAAGAGGCCGACGAGCAGGGAGCCGAGGATGCCGCCGACGAGGTGGACACCGACGACGTCGAGGGAGTCGTCGTAGCCGAACCGGTACTTCAGGCCGACCGCCATGGCGCACAGCACCCCGGCGACGAGGCCGACGGCGATCGCGCCGAGCGGGGAGACCGCGCCGCCCGCCGGGGTGATGGCGACCAGGCCGGAGACGGCGCCGGAGGCGGCGCCCAGCGTGGTGAAGGCGCCGTGCCGGATCTTCTCGTAGGCGAGCCAGCCGAGGACGGCCGCGCCGGTGGCGACCTGCGTGTTGACGAACATCAGCGCGCCGACGCCGTCGTCGTTGCCGAGCCAGGAGCCGGCGTTGAAGCCGAACCAGCCGAACCAGAGCAGGCCGGCGCCGAGCATGACCAGCGGCAGGCTGTGCGGGCGCATCGGGTCCTTCTTGAAGCCGACCCGCTTGCCGATGACGAGGATCACGCCGAGCGCGGCGGCGCCGGCGTTGATGTGCACGGCCGTGCCGCCGGCGAAGTCGATCACGCCGAGTTCGAAGGCCCAGCCGCCGGCGCCCCACACCCAGTGGGCGACCGGGAAGTAGACGATCGTGGCCCACAGGGCGATGAACAGCGCCCAGGCCGTGAACTTCACCCGGTCCGCGAGGGCGCCGCTGATCAGGGCGGGCGTGAGGACGGCGAACATCAGCTGGAAGACCAGGAAGACGAAGACGGGGATGGTGTAGCCGTCCCAGAGCTCGGTCAGGCCGATGTCGCTGAGGCCGACCCAGTCGGAGTTCCAGCCGACGATGCTGCCGGTGTCGGTGCCGAACGCCATGGAGAAGCCGTACAGCACCCACAGGACGGTGACGATGCCGAGGCTGATGAAGCTCATCATCAGCATGTTCAGGGTGCTCTTGACGCGGACCATGCCTCCGTAGAAGAAGGCCAGGGCCGGGGTCATGAGCATCACCAGGGCGGAGCAGATGAGCATGAAGCCCGTGTTGGCGGCAGAGAGCTCCGTCTCTGCGGCGAGCGTGATGGCTGGAGCCATCGGCGTCTCCTCGTCGTTGGTACGGCCCCGTGCGGGCGAAGCCTGAGCGGGCGGCGGGCTGTGAGGGGTGGGCCGGTTATGCGCCATGAGATTGGCGCAGCGCGGTTTCCGTGGACGCCCCTCGCTGTTTCGCCGCCGTGACGAAGGCGCTGTGCGTGTTACGCGTGAGTGAACGGCCGGCTCGCGGACCGGGGTCACGTATACCGTGACGCGCCCTTACCGACGACGGCCCCAACCATCAATTGAGCAACCCCCACGGCGAGCAACCACCTCCGCGAGAGCGGCGCCGGCTTAGGCGCAAAGGAAAGCCCGGCCGCGGCGGGCCTCCGAGTGACCTGGCATGGGGGAGCCGAGTCGGGCAGTTCGGGAGGGCCGGCCGCGGCCGGGGCTGGTGGGGGAGGTCAGACCGCTTCGGCGGTCTCGGGCAGTTCGACGGCGAGCCGTTCGGTGAGGTCGACGACCTCGCCGAGGTCGCCGAAATCGCGTACAGCCGTGTCGACGGTCTTGCGGATGCGGGTGTTGACGCGTTCGGAGCGGACCTTCTTGGCGATTCTCATCGCGTCGACGGCCAGGACGGTGCTCTCCTCGGGTTCGCGGCGCAGCAGGTGCACGGTGGCCATGCCGATCAGGTTCAGCGCGTACGAGCGCTGGTGCTCGTCGTCCTTGGCGAACAGGTCCACCGCGCGGCGCATCAGCGGTTCGGCCAGGGACGCGTAGGCGGGGCTGCGGCCGGCGACGTAGGCGAGATCGCGGAAGGAGTGGCTGTTCTCCCCGTGCAGCTCGGCCTCGGAGAAGAAGCGGATCCAGTCGGGGTCCGGCTCGTCCCACTCGTCGGCCTCGGTGTAGGTGTCCTCGGCCATGCGCACGGCCCGCTTGCAGCGGCCGGGCTGTCCCATGTTCGCGTAGGCGCGGGCCTCCATCGCGTACAGCATCGACTGGGTGCGGGGGCTCGCGCAGTCCCGGCTGCCGTACTGCGCGAGGTGGATCAGTTCCAGGGCGTCGTCGGGCCGGCCGAGGTGGATCATCTGGCGGCTCATGCTGGAGAGGATGTACGAGCCGAGCGGCCGGTCACCGGCTTCCTTGGCGGCGTGCAGGGCGAGGACGAAGTACTTCTGCGCGGTGGGCTGCAGCCCCACGTCGTACGACATCCAGCCGGCCAGCTCGGCGAGTTCGGCGGCGACCTTGAACAGCCTGGACCGGGTGGCGTCCGTCTGGGGTTCCTGCAGGAGGTCGGTCACCTCGTGCAGCTGGCCGACCACGGCCTTGCGGCGCAGGCCGCCGCCGCACTGGGCGTCCCAGCGGCGGAACATCACGGCGGTGGACTCCAGCAGGTCCAGCTCCGGCCTGGACAGGCGGCCGCGCGCGCGTGTGGCGGGCGCGGGCTCGTGTCCGGACGCGGTGGCCGACGGCGCGGGGACGAGCCAGCGCTGCATGGGCTCGATGAGGGACGGGCCCGCGGAGAGGGCCAGCGAACTACCGAGGAAGCCGCGCCGCGCGAGCATCAGGTCGCTGCGCGAGAACTCGCTGAGCAGGGCCACGGTCTGCGGGCCCGTCCAGGGCAGGTCGACGCCGGTCGCGGAGGGCGTCGGGCGGGTGGAGCGCAGGGCCAGGTCCTCGACGGAGACGACGACGCCGAAGCGCTCGGAGAACAGCTCGGACAGGATCCGCGGGATCGGCTCCCGCGGATTCTCGCCGTCGAGCCACCGGCGCACGCGTGAGGTGTCCGTGGAGATGTGCCCGGCGCCCAACTGGCGTGCCCGGCGGTTGACCTGGCGGGCCAGCTCGCCCTTGGACCAGCCGCTGCGGGCGAACCAGGAGGTGAGCAGCTCGTTGGGGCGCTTGTCAGCAGGCGACGCGCTTACCGCGCTCGTACCGCTTCCGCCGTTGCCGCTCACTGGAACGCCCCCATCTCTGAGACCACCTGCCGCCGAGTGCGCCAAGCCCTATCAGAATGCCGGTGGTTACGGTCGTCCGTCCGGCGGATGCCACCCTCCGAACGGAATGCCGCGTTGCCTCCGGCATACCCACGCGGGCATGTGCCCCAAGGCTCCATGCACACAAAGTAATCCGGCGATCACGGTCCAGCCATGGCGTTTGCGGAATCGCCACCATTCGCCACCCCTTCGGATGAACTCCCAGTGGCCTGCGCACGATTCACTTGACACAGGCCGACCGGGAGTCGGTGCAACGGTGCG
Organism: Streptomyces sp. WG5; assembly: GCF_049974565.1. NCBI lineage: Bacteria > Bacillati > Actinomycetota > Actinomycetes > Kitasatosporales > Streptomycetaceae > Streptomyces > Streptomyces sp. WG5. The sequence continues at coordinate 92,402 of NZ_JBNGGC010000023.1, forward strand.
CGCCGGGGCGCGCCCGGTCGGGCGCACCACCCGGAGCGCTTCCGAACGCTGCGTGAACCGCGCCGGACTGGGGAGTTGGAAGCAGAGAGTCACGTTTCACGTCCGTTGCGTAACCGCCGTTGCGTCGACCCGTTGGAGGGGGCATGGGCTTCACGATCGGCATCGGCGGCAGTCGGGGATTGCGCGACATCCGGTCCGGCGCACGTCGCCGAGGCCGCGCGTCGGAGTGCACCGTCGTGGCCGAGTTCACCGGACTGTGGGGCTGGTCCGTGGTGCCGGGTGCCCGGGCCGCCGCGGGCGTCTGCTCGTGCGGTCGGCGCGACTGCCCGGAGCCGGGCGCGCATCCGCTGGACTTCGCGCCGGAGGTGCCCGCCGGTGCGACGCTGGACGAGGCCGGCGAGGCCTGGGCCCAGTTCCCCGGGGCCGCGGTGATGCTGCCGGTCGGACGTTTCTTCGACGTCATCGAAGCGGCCGAGCCGGCCGGGCAGCGGGCACTGGCCAGGCTGGAGCGCATGGGCCTCCCGCTCGGCCCGGTCACGGTGACCCCGCAGGGCCGCTCCCACTTCTTCGTCGCTCCCGGCGCCGCCGCCGAACTGCCCCGGCTGCTCTACCGCATGGGCTGGGACGATCCTTCCGCCCTTGACCTGCGCGGTCTCGGCCCCGGTACGTACATCACGGCCCCGCCCTGTGACCGCGGCGGCCTGGGACCGGTGCGCTGGCTGCGTCCGCCGGCCCTCGACTCGGCGACCAAGCCGCCGGCGGCACGGCTGCTGCTGGGAACACTGGCCTACGTGGCCCATCGGTCGCGGGCTTAGGCCGCGGTCACCGGCACCCGGCCACCACCGGCACCGCCGGCACCACCGGCACCGCCGGCATCACCATCCGCACCTCGAAGGGCGGCCGCCCCGGCAGCGAACGGGCGGACGCTTCCCACACGCGTGCGCGGCACGCTCTGACCGGTGGGGTGCCCTGACGGTGGGCGGGGCGCACCGCAGCCCGGCCGCGCGATCCGCCGCCGGACCTCCGCCCTCGGAGCACCCGGTGCCGGGCGCACCCACCGGTTGCGCGGGTCGTCCGCTGTCCACACCCCCGCCCGGGGAGCCGCGCCCGACGGGACACGGATTCCGCTGGCGTCGGCGCCGTCCGGGCGGGGCCCCGCCCAGACGGCGCCGACGGCGCGCGGCCTCCTGGAACACGCTCCAGGAGGCCGCCCGAGCCAGGAATCCCTCCCTCCAGGGAGGTTCCAGGGAGGGAGGACTCAATCGCCGACAAGGGCATCAACGAACGCCCCGGGCTCGAACGGCGCCAGGTCGTCCGCGCCCTCGCCGAGCCCGATCAGCTTGACCGGCACGCCCAGCTCGCGCTGCACGGCGACCACGATGCCGCCCTTGGCCGTGCCGTCCAGCTTGGTGAGCACGATGCCGCTGATGTCGACGACCTCGGCGAAGACCCGCGCCTGGATCAGGCCGTTCTGGCCGGTGGTGGCATCGAGGACGAGCAAGACCTCGTCCAGCGGCGCGTGCTTCTCCACGACGCGCTTGACCTTGCCGAGCTCGTCCATGAGACCGGTCTTGGTGTGCAGGCGGCCGGCGGTGTCGATGAGCACGACGTCCGAGCCCATCTCCTTGCCCTCCTTGACCGCGTCGAAGGCGACGGAGGCGGGGTCGCCGCCCTCCGGGCCGCGCACGGTGTGCGCGCCGACCCGTTCGCCCCAGGTCTGCAGCTGGTCGGCGGCGGCGGCACGGAAGGTGTCGGCGGCGCCGAGGACGACGCTGCGGCCGTCGGCGACCAGCACGCGGGCGAGCTTGCCCGTGGTGGTGGTCTTGCCGGTGCCGTTGACCCCGACGACCATCACGATGCCGGGCTTGCCCGACGCGGGCTCGGTCTTGACCTCGCGGTCCATCTCGGGCCCGAGGAGGGTGATCAGCTCCTCGCGCAGGAGGCCGCGCAGCTCCTCGGGCGTGCGGGTGCCGAGCACCTTCACACGCTCGCGCAGCCGCTCGACCAGCTCCTGGGTGGGCTGCACGCCGACGTCGGCGGTGAGCAGCGTGTCCTCGATCTCCTCCCAGGTGTCCTCGTCGAGATGCTCCCGGGAGAGCAGGGTGAGCAGGCCCTTGCCGAGGGCGTTCTGCGAGCGGGAGAGGCGGGCACGGAGCCGGACCAGACGGCCGGCGGTGGGCTCGGGAACCTCGATCTGCGGGATCTCGAGCTCTTCGACGACGGGCGGCTCCTCGACGGTGGCGGGAGCGGTGCCGCCGTCCGGGAGGTCGACCTCCTCTATCGTCCGGCGCGTTTCGTCGCGCGGCGTCTCGGCCTCTTCGCCGACGTGGGGCTCGGCCGGAGGGGCGGTGATGTCGGGCGCGGCGGGGGGCGGCGGAGGCAGCTGCTTCTTGCGGCGGCTGCCCACGATCAGCCCGCCGAGCGCGCCGATCACGACGACGGCGATGACTACAGCAAGGATGACGATTTCCATAACCCGTCCAGTATCAGTCATGGGTCCCCGGAGACCGGCCCTTGTGGCTTCCTCCAAAGGACAAAGGCCACTGGAAGGAAGGAGTCGGATCAAAGTACGATGGAGGAGGCCACGTCAACGCGCGTAGAGTCCCGACCGCCCCCTCTTCTCCCACGATCGAGGCACGGACCCCCCACATGAGCAAGACCGCCGAGACCGAAGGCGCCCTGGAAACCCGTGGCATCGAGCAGGTGCCCGACCACGAGCGCACCGCCCGGATCCGTGAGCTTTTCCCGACCTGGGTCGGCGCCAACATCAGCGTGCTGCTGCTCACGATGGGCGCGAGCCTGGTCGTGGCGTACCGGCTCAACTTCTGGCAGGCCCTCGTCGTCGCGGGCGCCGCACCGGTCGTGTCGTACGGGCTGGTCGGGCTGATCGGTATCGCGGGCAAGCGCGGGGGCGCTCCCGGCATGGCGCTGTCCCGGGCCGTCTTCGGGCAGCGGGGCAATCTGCTCCCGGGTTCGCTGATCTGGATCGCCCGCTGGGGATGGGAGACGATCAACGCGGTGACCGGCGCCTACGCCCTGCTCACCGTGCTGGACATCGTGTTCGGTATCCGTGCCAACGGCGTGCTCGACATGGTGACGCTGCTCGCCTTCGTCGTGGCGACGTTCGCGATCTCCGGGCTGGGCATCAACGCCGTGCAGAAGTGCAACACGTACGCGGCGTACCTCTTCGGCGCCTTCTCGGTGCTGGTCCTCGCCTACCTGGTCGTCGACACCGACTGGTCCGCGGTCTTCGACCGGTCCGCCGGTTCGGTCGCCGCGATGATCACCGGCGTCGGTCTGATCGCGGCCGGCGGCGTCAGCTGGATCCCGTCGGCCCCGGACTTCACCCGGTACCTGCCGCGCACGGCCTCCTCGAAGGGGATCGTGGGCGTGACCGTCGGCGGCGCCGGCATCGTCGTACTCCCCATGGTCCTGATGGGCATGGTCATGGCCGTCTCCACGCCCGACCTGGCCTCGGCCGCCGACCCGGTCTCCTTCCTCGGCGAGATCCTGCCGACCTGGATCGCGGTGCCCTACCTGCTCATCGCGCTGATCGGCATGCTGCTGATCAACTCGATGTCGATGTACTCGGCCGGCTTCACCGCGCAGACGCTGGGGATCAAGGTCCCCCGGCACTGGGCGGTCTCCGTCAACGCCGTGATCTCGCTGGTCTTCGGCGGGGTGCTGATGCTGGTGGCGACCAGCTTCATGGGCTCCTTCATCGCCTTCCTGTCGCTGCTCGCGGTCGCCTTCTCCGCCTGGGTCGGCGTCTTCGGCGTGGACATGCTGCGCCGCAAGGAGTACGACGGCGAGGCCCTCGCCGACACCGGCCGCACCAGCGCCTACTGGTACCGCGGGGGCTTCTCCCCCGCCGCCGTCGCCGCCTGGGCGGTGGGGCTGGTCGCGGGCCTGATGTTCACGACGTCCGACTGGTTCACCGGGCCCCTCGCCGCGAACAACGTCATCGGCGAGTACGGCCTCGGCTGGGTGGCCACGGTGGTGATCTCCGGCCTGCTGTACGCGGTGCTGCCGAAGCCTGCCGTGGTCGTCCCCGCGTCGGCCGCCTCGGACCGGGCCGAGGCAGCGACCGTCTGACGTACACGGCCGACGCCCCCTTCTCCACCCGGCGCCGAGGACTACTTCTCGAGCGGCACCGGGCGGGGCGAGGGGGCGTCGCGCTCCGTACCCCCGCTGCCCGTAGCCGGCTGCCCTCGACGGCGATAACCCGTTGCCCGCCCCGTCCCGGGGTGGTTGCCTGCGTCCATGAGCCTGCTGGTGGAAGTCTTCGTCCGGGAACCGGACGGTTCCCGGCGTTTCCCGGACAAGGACGCCTACAACTCCGGCGGCTTCGAGTCCTGGCGCACCACGGTGTGGGGGTCGGACCTGGTTCGCTCGCTGGGCGCCCGCCTCCTGCCGGTCCTGGCCGAACGGGATCTGGAGGTGGAGCACCGGCAGGTACCGGACCTGTTGCGCGAGGTCGCCCTGCTGCGGTCCCATCTCGACCGGATAGCGGCCGGCACCGACCACCCTCGGTCGGTGCGGGAACACCGCAGGCAGATCGAGGACCGTCTGCGCATCATCGACGAGTCCGCCCGGCAGGCCCTGGAGATCGGCGGCGGAGTCATCATCTGGTGAGCCGGCGGCCCGCGTGTCCGGATGTACGACACCGCCGCCCCCGGTCCGGGCGGTGAGCCGGGGCCGGGGGCGGCGGACGATACGAGGAGAGGGGCAGCGGGGACTGGGCCCTTCTCCCCGAGTGCGGGGGGGGTGGGGCGGTCAGCCCATCTCCTCCAGGGCCTTGCCCTTCGTCTCGTTCACGAGCTTCAGGACGAAGGGGATGGAGAGCGCGGCGAAGAGCGTGTAGATCACGTAGGTGCCGGAAAGGTTCCACTCGGCCAGCGACGGGAAGCTCGCGGTGATGGCCCAGTTGGCGATCCACTGCGCGGAGGCGGCCACGCCCAGCGCGGCGGCGCGGAGCCGGTTCGGGAACATCTCGCCGAGGAAGACCCAGACGACCACACCCCAGGACAGGGCGAAGAAGAGGACGAACAGGTGGGCGGCGATCAGGGCGACCCAGCCCTGTGTGGCCGGGAGCTTGCCGTCGACCAGGTCGAAGGAGAACGCCCAGGCCTCGAGTGCCAGGCCGATCACCATGCCGACCGAGCCGATGAGGGCGAGCGGCTTGCGGCCGATGCGGTCCACGAAGATCATCGCGATCACGGTGCCGACGATGTTGATGATCGACGTCGTGAAGGAGTAGAAGAAGGACTGCGTCGGGTCGACGCCGACCGACTGCCACAGCGTCGAGGAGTAGTAGAACGCGACGTTGATGCCGACGAACTGCTGGAAGACCGACAGGCCGATACCGATCCAGACGATCGGCTTGAAGAAGAAGCTGCCGCCGAGCAGGTCCTTGAAGGAGGACTTCTCCTCGCGGTGCATGGCGTGCTCGATCTCGGCGACGCGGGCGTCGAGGTTCACCTCCTTGCCCTCGACCTCTTCGAGGATCTGCCTGGCGCGCTCGTGCTTGCCGACGGAGATCAGGAAGCGCGGCGACTCGGGGATGGCGAAGGAGAGCAGGCCGTAGAGGACGGCCGGGACGACCATGACGCCGAGCATGACCTGCCAGGCCTCCAGGCCCATCAGCTCACCGCGCTGGTCACCGCCGGCGGCGTTCAGCAGACCCCAGTTGACCAGCTGCGACACCGCGATACCCACGACGATCGCGGCCTGCTGGAAGGAACCGAGCCGGCCTCGATAGGCGGGCGGGGAGACCTCCGCGATGTACGCGGGGCCGATCACCGAGGCCATGCCGATGGCGAAGCCGCCGACGACGCGCCACATGGCGAGGTCCCACAGCGCGAAGGGCAGTGCGGAGCCGATGGCGCTGACGGTGAAGAGGACCGCCGCGATCTGCATGCAGCGGATACGGCCGATGCGGTCGGCGATACGGCCGGCGGTCGCGGCACCGATGGCACAGCCGATCAGCGCGATGGCGATGACCTGGGCCAGTAGCGCGGAGCCGACGTCGTAGCGGTCCCGGATGGCCTCGACGGCACCGTTGATCACGGAACTGTCGTAACCGAACAGGAAACCGCCCATCGCGGCAGCCGCCGCGATGAAGATGACGTGCCCGAGATGATCGGGGTGAGCCGTCCTGGCTCCTGATTTGGGTGCCTGCGATGTGCTGGCCACGTGTACTCCTCGGGCTACCGGCAACGCTGCCGGGGTGGATCGCCTTCGAGATACCACTAAAAGGAACCTGAAGGTAAAAGCAACGTTGCAGAGACTATGCCTTCAAGTATCGAAGTCAATAGGAAGAGAGCTGTGAGTTTCGCGATGCAGGGAAGGGCTATGTGTTCAAGAGTTGAAGCTAACGTGCGCGTAGCTAGCGCAACCGCTGGCTGATGACTTTCGACACACCGTCGCCCTGCATGGACACGCCATACAGGGCGTCGGCGACTTCCATCGTGCGTTTCTGGTGCGTGATGACGATCAGCTGCGACGCCTCCTGCAGCTCCTGCATGATCCTGATCAGCCGCTGCAGATTGGTGTCGTCGAGCGCCGCCTCGACCTCGTCCATGACGTAGAACGGGCTGGGCCGCGCCTTGAAGATCGAAACGAGCATCGCCACGGCGGTCAGGGAGCGTTCCCCGCCCGAGAGCAGCGAGAGCCGCTTGACCTTCTTGCCCGGCGGCCGGGCCTCGACGTCCACGCCCGTGGTGAGCATGTTGTCGGGGTCGGTCAGGATCAGCCGCCCCTCACCGCCCGGGAACAGCCTGCCGAAGACGCCCTCGAACTCCCGGGCCGTGTCCCGGAAGGCCTCGGTGAAGACCTGCTCGACGCGTTCGTCGACCTCCTTGACGACCTGGAGCAGGTCGGCGCGGGTCTTCTTCAGGTCCTCGAGCTGCTCACTGAGGAACTGGTGCCGTTCCTCCAGCGCCGCGAACTCCTCCAGGGCCAGCGGATTGACCTTGCCGAGCTGCTGGTAGGCGCGTTCGGCGGCCTTCAGGCGCTTCTCCTGCTCGGCGCGGACGAAGGGCCGCGGACGGTTGCGCGGGTCGTCCCCCGCGGCGGGGTCGGATGCGGTCTCGGGGAGCTCCTCGCCCTCGGCGGGGGGCGAGGGCGGCACCTCTTGATGGGGGCCGTACTCGGCCGTGAGCCCCGCCGGTTCCACACCGAGTTCCTCCAGCGCCTTGGTCTCCAGCTGCTCGATGCGCAGCCGCTTCTCGGCGCCGAGTACCTCGCCCCGGTGGACTGAATCCGTCAACTTGTCGAGCTCCGCCTTGAGGTCGCGCCCGGTGGTGCGCGCGGCGGTCAGCTCCTGTTCGCGCCGCGTCCTGGCGGCCTCGGCGGCGGTGCGCTCCTCGTCGGCGCGGGTCAGGGAGACCTCCACGTGCGCGAGCAGCTGCCGGGCGCCTGCGGCGACCGCCTCGGCGACGGCCGCCTCGTGCCGCAGCCGGGCCCGCCGCTGTTCGGCACGCGCGCGTGCCTCACGTTCCGCGCGGGCGGCACGGTCCAGGGAGTCGGCCCTTCCGGCGAGGCCCTTGACCCGCTCCTCGTGGGTACGGACCTGGAGGCGGGCCTCCATCTCGGTCTGGCGTGCGTTGGCGCCGTCGGCGGCGAGCCGGTCGCGCGCGGAGGTGTCGGGCTCCTCCTCGACCGGCGTCTCCTCCGCCACGGCGAGCCGCTCCGCCAGTTCCTCGACGTCCGTCAGCGCCTTGTCCAGCGCCTCCTGCGCCCGGGCCGCCGCGGCGGCGGACCGCTCGGCCTCACCGGCGGCGCCCCGCGCCTGCCCCGCGAGCCGGCCCAGCTGCTGGGCCACGGCGGACTTCTCCCGGTCGGCGGCCCGGCGCCGCTCCCCCAGTTCCTCGACGAGCGCGGCGCACTCCCGGCGCCGCTCGCCGGCGGCGGCCTGCGCCTCGGCGAGCTGCTCGCACCGCACGCCCAGTTCCTCCAGCTCGGCGGCGGCCTGGTCCACGGAGGCCTGCACCTCCAGCAGGCTCGGCGCCCCGGCGGACCCGCCCTGCGCGAAGTGGGCGCCCAGCAGGTCGCCCTCGGCGGTGACGGCGGTCAGTTCCGGGTGCGCGTAGACGAGGTCCTCGGCGTCCTCCAGGGTGGCGACGACGACCATCCCGCGCAGCAGCCGCCGTACGGCGGGCATCAGGTCGGCCGGCCCGCGCACCAGGTCGGCGGCGTACGGCGGCCCCTCGCCGCGCGGCGCCCCCGCCACGTCGTCGGGGGCGCCGGCGAGCAGCAGGGCGGCACGGCCGGCATCCTGCTTGCGCAGCAGGCGGATGGCGTCGGCGGCGGCTGCCGGGGAGGTCACCGTGAGGGCGTCGGCGGCGGCGCCGAAGGCGGTGGCCAGGGCGGCCTCGTGGCCGGGCGTCACGGTGAGGAGCCCGGCGGCCGGGCCGAGCAGTCCGGTGAGCCGGTCCTTGGCTGCGAGCAGCGCGCCGGTGCCGTCCTTGCGGCGCAGTCCGAGGGCGAGGGCCTCACGGCGGGCGTGCGTCGCCGCGCGCTCGCGTTCCGCCGCGGTGGCCGCCTCGCGGGCGGCGCTCAGAGCTGCCTCCGCCTCGGCCAGCCCACGCTTGGCGGCCTCGTGCCGCTCGGCGAGTTCCTGGTCACCGGCTTCGAGCCCGTCGACCTCGGCCCGGAGCGCCTCGTACTCCTCCTGGGCGGCGGCGGCCCTCTCCCGGGACTCGTCCCGTGCTTCGGCCAGCCGCTCGATCTCGGCCTGGGCCGAGGCGGCGCGGGAGCGGGCGGCGCCGACCTGGCCGCTGAGCCGGGCCAGCCCCTCGCGGCGGTCGGCGATGGAGCGGGCGACGTCCTTGAGGCGGCGTTCCTCCAGGGCCAGTGCGCGTTCGAGGTCGGCGCGGTGGGCGACCGTCTGCTCCAGCGCGTGCTCGGCCGCCTCCAGGGCCGCTTCGAGTTCGGCCTCCTGCTCGCGGACGCGGGCGGCCTCGCGCTCCAGGTCCTCCGGGTCGCGCCCGCGCCGCTCCTCGGGGGGTGCGGAGGTGGCGCTCTTCACACGTGCGTCGGCCAGCGAGATGGTGCCGCGCACCCGTTCGGCGAGCTGGGACAGCTCGTACCAGGTCTGCTGGGCGCGCTGGAGGCGGGGCGTGAGCCTGCGCACCTCGTCCTCCAGGTCCGCCTCGCGGCGCAGCGCACTGCCCAGCTCCTGCTCGGCGGCGTCCTTGCGTTCCTTGAGCGCGGCCTCGTCGGCGATCTCGGCCCGGAGCGCCTCGCGCAGCCGTACGAGGTCGTCGGCGAGGAGCCTGAGCCGCGCGTCCCGGAGGTCGGCCTGGATGACGGCGGCCCGTCGCGCCACCGCCGCCTGCCGGCCGAGCGGCTTGAGCTGGCGCCGCAGCTCGTCGGTGAGGTCCTGCACGCGCGCGAGGTTCGCCTGCATCGCGTCCAGTTTCCTGAGCGCCTTCTCCTTGCGCTTGCGGTGTTTGAGGACGCCCGAGGCCTCCTCGATGAAGGCGCGGCGCCCCATCGGGTCGGCGTGCAGGACCGAGTCGAGCTGGCCCTGGCCGACGATGACGTGCATCTCGCGGCCGATGCCGGAGTCGGAGAGCAGTTCCTGGATGTCGAGGAGGCGGCAGGTGTCGCCGTTGAGCTGGTACTCGCTGCCGCCGTTGCGGAACATGATCCGCGTGATGGTGACCTCGGCGTACTCGATGGGCAGTGCCCCGTCGGAGTTGTCGATGGTCAGCGACACCTCGGCCCGGCCGAGCGGCGGGCGGCCGGTGGTGCCGGCGAAGATGACGTCCTCCATCTTGCCGCCGCGCAGCGACTTGGCGCCCTGTTCGCCCATGACCCAGCTGAGCGCGTCGACGACGTTGGACTTGCCCGAGCCGTTCGGACCGACGACGCAGGTGATGCCCGGCTCGAACCGGAGCGTGGTCGCCGAGGCGAACGACTTGAACCCGCGGAGGGTCAGGGCCTTCAGGTGCACGCCGTCGGACTCTACCTTTCACGGGTGTCTCACTCCATGAACGGGTGAACCGCCGCGGTTTCACCAGTGAACGTCCAGGGCACATCAGACGTTGAAGAGGGTGAAAGGATGCGCGGGGGAGGAAAAGACGGCCGGACGGCGGAGGCGGGCGAAGGCGGGGCAAGAAAGAAGGGACGCCGAAGCGTCCCTTGCAGACTCTGACACCTGAGCGGTTGTACGGGCGGGCCCAACCACTGCTGTGCCGTAGTGGAGTGATGCAGTGATCAGGTGAGCGCAGGCTCCGCCTGGTGTGCGTCAACGCTCTCCATGCTCTCCATGATCCTGTCGTGAGAAGCGGCAGCCGCCAACGCGTCGTTCTCCGCCTGGATCCGTCCGAGCTCGGATTCCAGATCCTGGACGCGCTGCTGGAGCCGTCGCATCTCGGCGAGGAGTCGAGGGTCGGAGCCGCCGACGTAACCGAGAAGCGCCTTTGCCATGATGGATGGTCCTCCACAATGAGTGACCGACCGAAGCGGTGTGGGTCGTGAGGGAATCGCACCCGCGGTGCTTGGCACTTTGGAGTTTTCTCTGCCGTTCAACCATGCCAAACAGCTAAGGTGCGCGGGGCTTTCAGCGTCTCACCAAAAAGTTTGACGGTCAACACGATCACGCCCCGTATCGGCGGGTACCCGGGGGCACGCGGCCTCGAAACGGCGACGCGGCGACTCCTGCGGGCCCCTCGGGGCGTGGCGATCATCCTGCGTGCGGAGCCTGCCACGACAGGCGGCCGTTGGCAACCACCTGCCCGTTTTCCGCCGTGGACGCCTTCCCGGAGACGGCAGCACCCGGAACGAAGGTCTCCGTGAGGCCTCGCGTCAGCGGATGGCGAAGCCCTCGTATCCGCCACGAGGTGTGTCCCAGATCTCGGTCACGCCGTCCACACGTCCGGGCGTGTCGTCACCGCGCAGCCAGTCGAGCAGCCCCTCGCAGCGCTCGCGCGGCCCCTCCGCGACCACCTGGACGCGCCCGTCGGCCAAATTGAGAGCAAAACCACTCATGTCGCCGAGTTCCAGCGCCCTGGCCCGCGTGAACCAGCGGAAACCCACGCCCTGGACCTGTCCGCGCACCCACGCGACGAGCCGTACATCTTCACTCATGACGGCAACCTAACCAGTCAATGTCTCGCCGGACACTTCACCCCCTTGCGCCATGCGGTACCGTCCCCACCCAATGAAACTCACCTGAAACTCACTCGAACGTGTGAGTTCCGTGTTGATCGTGAGGACACGTCGACCGCGAGGACACGTCCAGCGCGAGGACGAGGAAGGCCAGGACATGGGACGCCACCGACGCTCCGCCGCCGGCCGCGCCGCCACGGGCCGCGCCGCGGGGGGCCGTCAGACGGACGGCACGACGGGACGGGGCCCTGACCCGCAGGCCCCGGACGCGGACGGCCGCCCCCCGAGGGGGATCGCGCCCTACCTGAACCCCGATGCGTACGCCGAGGTCCGTGCGAAGAGCGACGCCTACCTGTTCGCGCCGGACGGTCCGGACGGCGGAGGCCACCCGCAGGCCGGCCGCACGGTCCCCTTCCCCAGCGACGGGTTCACCCCCGACGACGGACCGCCTCCCGCCGGCAGGCGCCGCCGCCGGAAGAAGGCCGCCACTCCGGTCCGCACGGGGCTGCTCGGCGTCTCCGCGGCGGTCGCCATCGGCACGGTCGCGGTGGCCACGGGCGCGGTGCCCGGCCTCGACAACTACCGGATCGGCAGCGGCAGCGGCGGCGGAGGCGGCCGGGTGCAGTCCCAGGACGCCCCGACGAACACTCCGTCCGAACAGGGCGGCACCTCCGGCAGCGCCGAGACCGGCCGCGGCGGCGACACCTCCGCGAGCCGCGGCACCGACCGGTCCTCCTCGCCCTCCGGCTCCTCGGAGTCCACCGGCTCCTCGAAGGACTCCTCGCCCGACTCCTCCGCCCCCTCGTCGCCCTCGTCGTCCCCCTCGGCATCGGCGTCGAAGCCCGGCGCCCCCGCCGAGGCTCCGTCGAAGACGCGGCAGCCCGAGAAGACTCCCGGCTCGAAGCCGAAGCCCACGCCGTCGCGCCCGGCCACCGAGGAGCCCGACCGGCCCAGCGCCCCCGCCGCCGCGTCGGAGCAGGCCGTCGCCCAGGCTCAGGTCCTCAAGCTCGTCAACGACGAGCGGGCCAAGGTGGGCTGCAGCCCGGTGGCCGCGAACAGCGCGCTGCGTGAACTGGCCGAGGACTTCAGCGAGGCCATGGCCCAGCAGGGCTTCTTCGACCACACCGACCCCAGCGGCGCGACACCCTGGGACCGGGCCGCGGCGGCCGGGATAGGCAATCTCGGGGGCGAGAACATAGCCCGCGGACAGGCCGACGCCCAGGCCGTGATGGACGCCTGGATGGACAGCCCCGGCCACAAGGCCAACATCCTGAACTGCGAGTTCCGGACCCTGGGCGTCGGCGTCCACTTCGGCTCCGGCGGCCCCTGGTGGACCCAGAACTTCGGCTACTGAGACAGCCCCGGTCAGCGGCGGCCGAAGCGCCGGGAGCGGTGTCAGCGGCGCAGCGCCGTCTGCGGCACCGCGCTGCGCTCACGTAGGCTGGGCGTATGTCGACCACGCAGGAGCGCACGGAGGAGCAGGACCTCCCGTACGACGTGTTCTCCAGGGCCTGTCCCTCGCGCGGCACCTTGGAGCACGTCACGGGGCGCTGGGGCGCTCTGACGCTCGGCGCGCTGTACGAGGGCTCCTTCCGGTTCAACGAACTCCGGCGCCGTGTCGACGGTGTCAGCGAGAAGATGCTGGCCCAGACCCTGCACGCGCTGGAGCGCGACGGCCTGGTGCACCGCGAGGCCCAGCCCGTCAACCCGCCCCGCGTGGACTACGAGCTCACCGCACTGGGGCGCGAGGTGGCCGGTCGGCTGATCGCGCTCATCCAGTGCCTGGAGGGACGGATGGACGAGGTGCTGGCGTCGCGTGAGCGGTACGACGCGCGGCGGACGCCTACGGCGTGATCCTCGGCGGCCGCTGGCACTTCGGGCAGAAGTAGCTGGAGCGGTTCATCCACGGCCGCCGGCGCATCGGCGTGGCGCAGCGGCGGCAGGGCAGGCCCTCGCGGCCGTACGCGTCGAGCGAGCGGTCGAAGTAGCCGGACTCGCCGTTGACGTTGACGTAGAGGCTGTCGAAGCTGGTGCCGCCGACGGCGAGGGCGGCGTTCATGACGTCGCGGACGTGGCCGAGGAGTGCGGCGGTGCGGGGGCGGGTGAGGGTCGCGGTGGGCCGTTCGTAGTGCAGGCGGGAGCGCCACAGGGCCTCGTCGGCGTAGATGTTGCCGACGCCGCTGATCAGTGACTGGTCGAGCAGGGCCCGTTTGACGGTGGTGCGCTTGCGGCGCAGGGCGAGGTGGAACGCCTCGTCGTCGAAGAGCGGGTCCAGGGGGTCGCGGGCGATGTGCGCGATGACGTCGGGCAGGCCGTCGGGGGTGGTGTCGTGCAGCGACAGGCCGCCGAAGGTGCGCTGGTCGACGAAGCGGAGTTCGGTGCCGAGGGCGTCGGTGAAGCGGACGCGGACGCGCAGGTGCTTCTCGGCGGGTGCCTCGTGCGGCTGGACCAGCAGCTGGCCGCTCATGCCGAGGTGCGCGAGGACCGCCTGACCGGTGTCCTCCAGCGGCAGCCACAGGTACTTGCCGCGGCGGCTGGGGATGCCGATGCGGTGGTCCTTCAGGCGGTGGGCGAAGTCGTCGGGGCCGGCGAGGTGCCGGCGTACCGCGCGCGGGTGCAGCACCTGGGCGTCGGCGACGGTGCGGTGGGCGACCCAGCGCTCCAGGCCGCGCCGTACGACCTCGACCTCGGGCAACTCGGGCATGGCGTCCCCTTCGGGTGGCCGGTGGACGAGCCGAACGCCCGCCCCGGGAGTGGGGCGGGCGTTCGGGACGTGCGGTGGAACGGGTGGGTCAGGCGGAGGCCGACGAGGTGTCGGCGGCCTCGTCGACCTCGGCGGACGGCTGGTCGGCCGTCGCCTTGGCGCGCTCGTCCGCCGCGGTCTTGATCGACCGCCACGCGGATTCCGCGGCCTGCTGCTCCGCCTCCTTCTTGCTGCGGCCGGTGCCGGTGCCGTACGAGACGCCTCCGACGCGGGCGGCAGCAGTGAAGGTCTTCTCGTGGTCCGGGCCGGTCTCCGTAACCAGGTACTCGGGGACACCGAGCCCTTCGGTCGCGGTGAGTTCCTGGAGGCTGGTCTTCCAGTCCAGGCCGGCGCCGAGGTTCGAGGACTTCTCGATCAGCGGGTCGAACAGGCGGTGCACCAGTTCGGAGGCCGCGTCGAGGCCCTGGTCGAGATAGACCGCGCCGATCACCGCTTCGAGGGTGTCGGCGAGGATGGATGCCTTGTCCCGGCCCCCCGTGCCCTCTTCGCCCCGGCCGAGCCGGATGAAGGAGCCGAGGTCGAGCCCACGGCCCACCTGTGCCAGCGCACGCGAGTTGACCACCGCGGCCCGCAACTTGGCCAGCTGGCCTTCGGGCAGGTCGGGGTGGGTGCGGTACAGCGTGTCCGTGACGACGAGGCCGAGGACGGAGTCACCGAGGAACTCCAGCCGCTCGTTCGTCGGCAGACCGCCGTTCTCGTAGGCGTAGGAACGGTGGGTCAGCGCACGCACCAGAAGGGCGGACTCGAGCTGATAGCCGAGCCGCCCTTCCAGAAGCGTGTGGGACGAGGCCTGGGTGTCCGCCTTCTTCTTGGCGGGTGGGTCCGCCTGGGCGACTTCCGCCTTCTTGGGGACTGACACAGTGCCTCTCACCAGCCGCTCAGACCTCGAGGACCTGGCGCTTGTTGTAAGTGCCGCAAGCCGGGCACGCGATGTGCTGCAGCTTGGGCTCGTGGCAGCGCTCGCACGCAACCAGGGTGGGGACCGCAGCCTTCCACTGCGACCGGCGGTGGCGCGTGTTGCTGCGCGACATCTTCCGCTTCGGAACAGCCACGGCTACTTCTCCTGCTTCTCGTCGACGCCAGGTTCGGCGCCGCTCATCTCGTCCTTCTCGCCGTCTCCGAGTGAACCGGCGAGTCCCTGCAAAGCCGCCCAACGAACGTCGACGGCGTCGTGATGGTGGTCCGGGTCGTCCGCCAGGCGTGCTCCGCACTCGGAGCACAGACCCGGGCAGTCTTCCTGGCACACCGGCTGCATCGGCAGTGCGAGCACCACCGCGTCGCGCAGCACGGGTTCGAGGCCGATCAGTCCGTCCTCGACGAAGAGCCTGTCCTCGTCGTCCTCGGCGTCGTCGCCCGGTTCCGCCGCAGGGCGGCCCCGGTCGTCGGCGTCAGGGTACGAGAACATCTCCTGGAAGTCCGCCACAAGCTGCTGCTCGAGCGGCTCCAGACACCTTACGCACTCCCCCTCGGCCTTGGCACGGGCGGTGCCTGTGACGAGCACCCCTTCCATGACCGACTCGAGCCGGAGATCGAGTTCCACCGGGGCGCCTTCCGGCACTCCGATGACTCCCTGGATACCGAAGTCCCTGGGAGCGTCGACCGTGCGGGTCAGGCGCTGCAGCGCACCGGGCCGCCGTCCCAGCTCGTGCGTGTCGAACACGAGGGGGTCGCGGTGGTCGAGGCGCGCGTTCAGAACCATTCCTGCTTTCGGCCTTCGTAGCTTGGGGGGACTGCCCATCGGTGTTCCCGGGCAGCGCCGATCGCGGACGTACACGCGACCGAAGAGCCAGGATACTGGACCATTCGCTCACGGCCCAATCCGGTCGGGGGACCGGTGCGCGGGCCGGGGTGTGCCGTTCGGATCAGGCGGGCGACGGTGCCCTGCGATCGGCCCGAGCGGGGTCCGGCGCGTGCAGCCGCGAGGCGGGCGACGGGGCAGGACTCCCGCCCTTAAGGCAGGGGGGAAGCGCGTGCCGGACCCCGTGACCCCGGCAGTCCCGACGACACCCACCCCCTAGAGGCCGCGCCCCTGTTCGTAGGCCCTCAGCTGCTCGGCACTGATCATGCTGGTGTCGAAGAGGCTGGTCTCGTCGAGGCCCTGCGGCTGAGCCTGCGGGGGCTGGGAGGGCTGGGAGGGCTGCTGGGCGTAGCCCTGTCCGCCGTCGTCGTACGCGTGGTGCTGGGGGTCGTACTGGTAGGTGTACGGATCCGCCGGCTGCTGCTGGTAGCCGTACGGGTCCTGTTGGCCGCCGTAGGTCTGCTGGTAGCCGGCGTAGGGGTCGGGCTGCTGCTGGGCGTAGCCGTACGCCGGCTGCTGCGACGGCATCTCCGGAACGGCCTGGGCCGGTACCTGTGCCGCCGCCGGCTGCTCGCCGTACTCACGCTGCGGGGGCTGCCCGGCGGGGGCGTCGGAGAGGGCCGCGAGACCGGCGAGGTAGTCCGCGTCGCTGGAGTGCTGGACCGTGCTCGTGTCGTCCGCGAGGGCGCCGAGGTCGTCGGTGGCGATACGGCCGTGCAGCTTCTGACGGCCCCGGCCGACCGCGTCCAGGGTCTTGGCCAGTACGGCCTCGAAGGCGCCGAGCTTCGCGTCGACGTAGGTGTCGGCGTCGCGGCGCAGGGTCTCCGGGTCGTGGCTGCGTTCGGGGGCGTCCTCGTCCTCGTAGCCGTTCTCGTCGAGGCCGGGTCCGGTGCCGAGGAGCTTTTCGCGGCCCCGGCCCACGGAGCCGAGGGTCTTGGTGAGGACGACCTCGAAGTTGGCGAGCTTGGAGTCGACGTAGTCGTCGGCCTCGGCGCGGACCTCCTCGGCCTCCCGGCGGGCCTCGGCGAGAATCCGGTCGGCCTCGGCCTGGGAGCGGCGGGCGACCTCGGTGTCGGAGATCAGGGAGCCGCGCTCGGCGCGCGCGCCCTCGATGATGCGGTCGGCCTCCTCGCGGGCCTGCGCGACCAGCTGCTCCCGGTCGCCGATCAGCTCCTGGGCCTGGGCGAGGGAACCGGGCATCTCGGCGCGCAGCTCCTCCAGCATCGAGAGCAGCTCGGCGCGGTTGACCACGCACGAGGCCGACATGGGCATGGCGCGGGCGCCGGAGACCATCGCGGTGATCTCGTCGAGCTTCTTCTGCACGTCCACCGTGTGCTCGCCACTCTCTACAGCTGTGTTGGAGACGGACGGGACGACTGTACGACCCCGGGGTGTCCGGGGGACACCGGGTGACGGTTTGTCAGCCTCCGTGAGCTGTGCGGGGCGCGCAGGGGTGGGGGCGGGGCGGGCTCAGTCCTGCCTCAGGCGCTCGGAGAGGGTTTCCAGGACCAGCGGGGGGACGAGGTGGGAGACGTCGCCGCCCCAGGTCGCGACCTCTTTGACCAGGGAGGACGACAGGAAGCTGTAGGTGGGGTTGGTGGGGATGAACAGGGTCTCGACGCCCGAGAGGCCGTTGTTCATCTGGGCCATCTGGAGCTCGTAGTCGAAGTCGCTCACCGCGCGCAGGCCCTTGACGATGGCCGGGATCTCGCGCTGCTTGCAGAAGTCGACGAGGAGGCCGTGGAAGGACTCCACGCGCACGTTCCCGTACTCGGCGGTGACCTGGCGGATGAGGTCGATCCGCTCCTCGATCTCGAACAGGCCCTTCTTGGCCTGGTTGATCATCACGGCGACGTAGACCTCGTCGTAGAGGCTGGAGGCCCGGGCGATGATGTCGAGATGTCCGTTGGTGATCGGGTCGAACGACCCGGGACAGACGGCGCGGCGCACTTGAGTTCCCTCGCTCTCCGGTCCGGTCATCGTGCGTCTTCGCACGTAGAGGCGGCGTGACCGTACCAAAACGTTCCCTCGCCGTAGCGACGGGCCCGGATCGCGTCGAAGCCGTGCGGCCAGCGGAACTCGCCGCCCCTGGTGCTGCGCTCCACGGTGACGAGCGCTTCCCCGGTGAGCCACCCCTCCGTGCGGAGTGTGAGCAGGATCTCCCGGAGATCGTCGTCCGAGACGGCGTACGGGGGGTCCAGGAAGGCGATGTCGTACGGCTCGGCCGGGGCCGGAGTGCGGATGATCTGTTCCGCCCTGCCGGCCCGGACCTCGGCACCGGGCAGGCCGAGTGCCTTCACGTTCTCCCGGACCGTACGGGCGGCGCGGGCGTCGGCCTCGACGAGCAGGACGTGCCCGGCTCCCCGGGACAGCGCCTCCAGCCCGACGGCGCCGGAGCCGGCGTACAGGTCGAGGACCCGCTCACCGTCCAGCGGTCCGCCGAGCAGGGACTGCCAGGTGGAGAAGAGTCCCTCGCGCGCGCGGTCGGAGGTGGGGCGGGTGCCGGTCCCTGGCGGGACGGTGAGGCGGCGTCCGCCGGCCTTGCCGGCGATCACGCGGGTCATCTCTGGGGTCCTTGTCGGTACGCGGCGTGCTCGGGTGGACGGACGGTGTCCGTGCCCAGTCTCTCAGCCCTTCTCCAAGTACTGCTCCCTCTCCTCGTCCAGGAGGGCCTCCAGGGCCGTCCGCAGACCGGGCAGGCCGGTCAGCTCCGGGTCGGCGGCCACGACCGCCGCCGCCTCCTCCCGCGCCTCGGCGATGATCTCCTCGTCCTCGATGACGGCGAGCACCCGCAGGGAGGTGCGGGCCCCGGACTGGGCCTGGCCGAGGACGTCGCCCTCGCGGCGCTGTTCGAGGTCGATGCGGGAGAGCTCGAAGCCGTCGAGGGTGCCGGCGACGGCGCCCAGGCGCTGCCGGGCCGGGCTCGCCTCGGGCATCTCGGTGACCAGCAGGCACAGGCCGGGGGCGGAGCCCCGGCCGACGCGGCCGCGCAGCTGGTGGAGCTGGGAGACGCCGAAGCGGTCGGCGTCCATGATCACCATCGCGGTGGCGTTGGGGACGTTGACGCCGACCTCGATGACGGTCGTGGCGACCAGGACGTCGGTCTCCCCGGCGGCGAAGCGGCGCATCACCGCGTCCTTGTCGTCGGGCTGCATACGGCCGTGCAGGACTTCGACCCTGAGGCCCTGGAGCGGGCCCGCGGCCAGCTGCTCGGCGATGTCGAGGACGGCGAGCGGGGGCCGCCTCTCCGCGTCGCCCTCAAGCTGCTTGGACTTCTTCTTCGGGTCGTCGTCCTCGTCGCCGATGCGCGGGCAGACGACGTACGCCTGGTGGCCGTTCGACACCTCCTCGCGGACCCGCTCCCAGGCCCGGGCGAGGAAGTGCGGTTTGTCGGCGGCCGGGACGACATGGCTGGCGATCGGGGACCGGCCGGCCGGGAGCTGGTCCAGGACGGAGGTCTCCAGGTCGCCGAAGACGGTCATGGCGACGGTGCGCGGGATCGGCGTGGCGGTCATGACGAGCAGATGCGGCGGCTGTTTGCCCTTGCCGCGCAGGGCGTCGCGCTGCTCGACGCCGAAGCGGTGCTGTTCGTCGACGACGACCAGGCCGAGGTCGTGGAACTGCACCTTGTCCTCGATCAGCGCGTGCGTGCCGATGACGATGCCGGCCTCGCCGGTGGCCAGGTCGAGCAGGGCGTGCCGGCGGGCGGCAGTGCCCATGGAGCCCGTGAGCAGCACCACCTTGGTGGCGTGTTCGGCGCCGCCGAGCATCCCTCCCTCGGCCAGCTCCCCCATCATCTCGACGACCGACCGGTGGTGCTGCTGGGCGAGCACCTCGGTGGGCGCCAGCATCACGGCCTGCCCGCCCGCGTCGACGACGGCGAGCATGGCGCGCAGCGCCACCATCGTCTTTCCCGACCCGACCTCTCCCTGGAGCAGCCGGTGCATCGGGTGGTCGGTGGCCAGGTCGTCGAAGATCTCCCGGGAGACCTTCTGCTGGCCCTCGGTGAGGGTGAAGGGGAGACGGTCGTCGAAGGCCGTGAGCAGGCCGTCCGGGCTCGGTTTCCGGGGGACGGCGGGGAGTTGGGTCTCGGCGTGGCGGCGGCGGGCGAGGGCGACCTGGAGGACGAAGGCCTCGTCCCACTTCAGGCGGGCGCGGGCCTCCTCGATGTCCGCCTTGGTGTGCGGACGGTGGATCTTCAGGAGGGCCTCGGGGAGCGAGACCAGGCCGCGGCCCTCGCGCAGGGAGCCGGGGAGGGGGTCGACGGCCTCCTGCGCGCTGGGCAGCACCGTCTGGACCGCCTTGCCGATCTTCCAGGACTCCAGCTTGGCGGTGGCCGGGTAGAGGGGAATGAGGGCGCCCGCCCAGGACTCGACGCTCTCGGCCCCGTCGTCGTCCCCGCCGCGCAGCAACTCGTACGCCGGATGGGCCAGTTGCAGTCGGCGGTTGAAGACGGAGACCTTGCCCGCGAACATCGCGCGGGTGCCCGGCAGCAGCTCCTTGTGGGGCTTGTGGACGCCATGGCCGAAGAAGACCAGCTGGAGGCGGCCGCTGCCGTCCGTGATGGTCACTTCGAGCCGCTGCCCCTTGCCGCGCGGCGCCTTCGAGGAGGCGAAGGTGTGCAGGCGGGCGTCGGCGACCTGGGCGACCACCGTGACGTGCTCGTCCATGGGCAGGTCGGCGAGGTGGGTGAGCTGGCCGCGCTCCTCGTATCTACGGGGGTAGTGGTGGAGGAGGTCGCCGACGGTGTGCAGGCCGAGGTGCTCGGCCATCACCTTCGCGGTGGCGGGGCCGAGCACCTTCTTCAGGGGTTCTTGCAGTGCGGGCACGAGATCCATTGCACACCACGCCACTGACAACGGCCCCGCACCTCCCGGGGGAAGCCCCGAGAAACGCCGGGGCACCGCAGAGCGCTCCGGGGCACTCGGGGTGTTCCGGAGCGCTTCCGGCACTCCGAGTACTCCGAGTACTCCGAGTACTCCGGGCCGCCCGTGCTACTCCACGCCGATCAACAGCAGCGCGCCCTGCCGACCGCCCCGGTACACCACCGTGTCGACGGCGAGGTACGCCTGGCGGACGCGGGCCTCCAGGTGGGCGGCGACGGCCTCGGGGGCCCCGTCGCCGAGGACGAGGGTCACCAGCTCGCCGCCGGCCGCGAGCATGCGGTCCAGGACGGTGGCGGCGACCTCCGTGACGTCCCCGCCGATCACGGCCACGTCGCCGTCGACGAGGCCGAGCACGTCACCGGCCTGGCAGATGCCGGCCGTGGTCCAGGACTGGCGTTCGGCGACGGTGACCTCGGCGTGGCGGGTGGCGCCGGCCGCCGAGGTCATCGCCACCACGTCCTCGTCGAAGCGCCGCTCGGGTTCGTGCACGGCGAGCGCGGCGATGCCCTGGACCGCGGAGCGGGTCGGGATGAGGGCGACGCGGACGCCTTCGGTGCGGGCCTGCTCGGCCGCGGCGGCCGCGGTGTGGCGCAGTTCGGCGTCGTTGGGCAGCAGCACGACCTCGCGTGCGTGGGCCCGGCGTACGGCCTGGACGAGTTCGCCGCTGGCGGGCGGCTCCCCGGGGCGCGCGAGCACGGTGGTCGCGCCGGCCTCGGTGTACAGCCCGGCCAGGCCCTCCCCGGGCACGACGGCCACCACGGCGCGCTGGGCCCGTTCCCGGAGCGGGCGCCCGGTCCCGGTGGTGTGTGCGGCGCCGTACCCGAAGTGGGTGATGCGGATCCGGTACGGCCGCCCGGCCTCGACGCCCGCCTCCACGGCGGCGCCCGCGTCGTCGACGTGCACGTGGACGTTCCACAGTCCGTCGCCGCCGACCACGACGAGCGAGTCCCCGAGGGCGTCGAGCCGCTGCCGCAGCCGTGCCACGGCGGCGTCCCCGGCCTCCAGGAGGTAGATCACCTCGAAGGCGGGGCCGTTCCCGTCGCCCTCCTCCGCGGCGCACTCCCCCGCGGGGTCCGCGCCGTCGTGCGGCACGCGCGCGTGCGGCACGACGCTCGCCTCCACCCCCGGCGCCCGGCCCGTGAAGGTCTCCACCAGGGCCGCGAGCACCGTGACGAGGCCGTGCCCGCCGGCGTCGACCACGCCGGCGCGCTCCAGGACGGGCAGCAGCCCCGGGGTCGCGGCGAGCGCCTCGCGGGCCCCCGCGTAGGCCGCGCGGGCCACCACCGCGCAGTCGCCCTCCGCCCCGTCGGCGGCGTCGGCGGCGGCCGTGGCGACGGTCAGAACGGTGCCCTCGACCGGGTGGGCCACGGCCTGCCGGGCGGATGCGGCCGCGTGCCGCAGGGCCCGTCGCAGGCCCGGACCGTCGATGTGAGCGGGTTCACCCCCGGCGGTGAGCACCTGGGCCATGCCGCGCAGCAGCTGCGCGAGGATCGTCCCCGAGTTGCCGCGTGCGCCGATCAGCGCGCCGTGCGCCATGGCACCGACGGTGTCGGCCAGCGAAGGCCCGTCGCCCTCGTCCCGCTTCCCGGCGTCCACCTCGTGCGCCGCGAACACGGCCTCCACGGCGGCGACGGCCGACTCGACGGTCAGGTACAGGTTCGTGCCGGTGTCCCCGTCCGCCACCGGATAGACGTTGATCGCGTCGATCTCCTCGCGCGCCCGCCCCAGGGCGCGCAGCGACAGACCGCACCAGGTGCGCACCGCCAGAGCGTCGAAGAACCTCTGCGGCACCTGCGCCACCTGCGCCTCCCTGAGCTGCTGGATGTGGCAGGCAGCGTAGACCTTGGAGGGGTGTCCGCCGGAAGAGGGCCGGGGGCGGGCCTCTGAGCTGCCGTGGTAGTTTCGTTGTACGGGAGCAGCCGTTGTATGCTGCTCCGGTTGCCCGATCCCGATCGGGCTCTCTCCCCCCTGGCACCGCCACTCAGATGCCGGACCGTTCGCGGCTCCGGAACCTTGATCCCGGCATGCCGGGGTCAACCGTAAGTGCATCTGAAGTCTTTGGAGTGACCCGTGGCTGCCAACTGCGACGTCTGTGGCAAGGGGCCGAGCTTCGGCAACAACATCTCGCACTCGCACCGCCGTACGTCCCGTCGCTGGAACCCGAACATCCAGCGTGTGCGTACCGTGGTCGGCGGGACGCCGAAGCGCGTGAACGCTTGCACCTCGTGCATCAAGGCCGGCAAGGTCTCGCGCTGACGCGTCAGCTGAGCGCGCGGCCACGGCCTGGTCCGCTGCAGAAAGCCGGTCCACCTCCGGGTGGGCCGGCTTTCTGCCGTGCCCGAAACCTCTCCCGGCGGACCGTCCCCTCCCCCGCGCGGCTGCTCCCACCGGCAGGCCGGCGACCGCTTCCACCGGCAGGCCGGCGCCCCGTACTCCGGTGAGCTCGCCCAGAAGGCGGCCCGCGGCATCACGCCGAGCCGGTGTCCCGCCCGAGCGCCCAGCCGTGGTCCACCGGCCCGATACCGGCGCCGAGCGCGAATCCGGCCCCGATCGCCCCGGTGACGTACTCCTTGGCCGCCGCGACCGCGTCCGGCACCGACCGCCCCTTCGCCAGCCCGCACGCGACGGCCGACGCGAGGGTGCAGCCCGTGCCGTGCGTGTGCCGGTTGTCGAGACGCGGTGCGCGCAGCCAGTGCTCCTGAGAGCCGTCGGTGAGCAGGTCCACGGCGTCGCCGCGCAGATGCCCGCCCTTGATCAGCACCCAGCGCGGACCGTACTCCAGCACGGCGGCCGCGGCCCGGCGCAGGTCGGTGTCCGACTCGACCCGTACGCCGGTGAGTTGGGCGACCTCGTCGAGGTTCGGGGTGGCGACGGTCGCCACCGGCAGCAGTTTGGTGCGTACGGAGTCCAGGGCGGAGGCGGCGAGCAGCGCGTCCCCGTGCTTGGAGACGCCGACCGGGTCGACGACGGCCGGGGCGTCGGTGCCGCCGATCAACTCGGCGACCGTCTCGACGAGATCGGCGGAGGACAGCATCCCGGTCTTGACCGCCTGGACACCGATGTCGTCCACGACGCTGCGGTACTGGGCCCGTACCGCCTCCACGGGCAGCTCCCAGGCCCCCTGGACGCCGAGCGAGTTCTGCGCGGTCACCGCCGTGAGCACGCTCATGCCGTGCGTACCGAGGGCGAGCATCGTCTTCAGGTCGGCCTGGATGCCGGCGCCGCCGCCGGAGTCGGAGCCGGCGACGGTGAGGACCAGGGGCAGGCTCATGACTCCACGTCCTCACCGAAGTGGTCCCAGCCGCCCTTGCTGGTCCAGGGCGCCCCGTCGACGGTCACCTGGGGCAGTGCGGAGGGGTTGAGGACCTCGCCGATGACCTTCCAGCGGGCGGGCAGCTTCACGTCCGGCGGGAAGGTCGCCACGATCGCGTGGTCCTCTCCCCCGGTGAGCACCCACTGCATGGGGTCGACGCCGACGGCCTGGCCGATGTCGTTCATCTGGGACGGGATGTCGATCTGCCCGGAGCGGATGTCGATCCTGACCTTGCTGGCCTCCGCGATGTGGCTCAGGTCGGCGATCAGTCCGTCGCTCACGTCGCACATCGCGGTGGCGCCGAGCGCCGCGGCGGCCGGCCCCGCGTGGTACGGCGGCTCCGGGCGGCGGTGGGCCTCGACGAAGGCGCGCGGTGAGCGGAAGCCCCGGGACAGCACGGCGAACCCGGCCGCGGACCAGCCGAGCCAGCCGGTCACCGCGACGAGGTCACCGGGCTGGGCGCCGCCGCGGGTGACGGGCTCCTGGTTGCGCAGGTCACCCAGCGCGGTGATGGAGACGGTGATCGTGTCGCCGCGCACCACGTCGCCGCCGACCACGGAGGCACCCGCGACCTGGCACTCGTCGCGCAGCCCGTCCATCAGCTCGGTCGGCCAGGTCACCGGCAGTTCGGCGGGCACGACCAGCCCGAGCAGCAGCGCGGTCGGCACGGCGCCCATGGCGGCGATGTCGGCGAGGTTCTGCGCCGCCGCCTTGCGGCCCACGTCGTACGCGGTGGACCAGTCACGGCGGAAGTGCCGTCCTTCCACCAGGATGTCGGTGCTGGCCACCACCCTGCGGTCGGGTGCGGCGACCACGGCGGCGTCGTCGCCGGGGCCGACCCGGACCGCCGGGGTGGTGGTGAGACGGGAGGTGAGCTCCCTGATGAGCCCGAACTCCCCGAGCTCACCAACAGTGCCCTTCATCGCCTTGGCTCCCCTTCTGTCCCTGTCCGTGCCCGGTCGCGCGTCATCTCTGTCCTCGTTACGGTCGAAAGGACCGTCGCCACGGCGGCGTGATCGTCAACTCGTGTCATTCCGGCGCCCCGGCGCGCCAGGCCCGTACCCCGCGGGTCTCCCCGTGAAGTGCGGCGACGCGGTACCGTGGCGTTCCTTTTCCCCACATGATCCTCGTGGCCGCTCTGGAGGTTCCGTGGTACAGGCGTACATCCTGATCCAGACGGAGGTCGGCAAGGCGTCGACCGTCGCCGAGACGATCAGCAAGATCCCTGGAGTGATCCAGGCCGAGGACGTGACAGGACCCTACGACGTCATCGTCCGCGCCCAGTCCGACACCGTCGACGACCTGGGTCGCATGGTGGTCGCCAAGGTCCAGCAAGTGGACGGCATCACCCGGACCCTGACCTGTCCGGTCGTTCATCTCTAGCCCCTTCCGCCCGCTCGCTCTCGCCCTGTTGACCGCCGCCGCAGGCCGCTCCCCCAGCAGACGACAGCGGGTCGGCGGCGGTTCCGGGCCCGGACGCGCTGGTCACCGAGGTGGGGCGGAACCCGGACGAGGCACTGCCGTCGGCGGACGACGGGCTGGAAAACCCGCTGATCATACTGTGCTGCGGGGCAGGACGATCCCCGCAGGACGTACGGGTTCCACCGGTCGCCCGGAAGGCGACCCCCTCGGGGACCGCCTTCCGGCCTGCCGTGCACGGGGCCGGTGACGGCCCGGAGACCGGCCGTGGGAAACGGACGGCATCCGAGCGCCGCCGGTGAACGGGGACGGCGGGTCCCCACGGGCCCGGCCGGCTCACGCCAGACCGAGCGTGGGGAGCAGCCGCGCCCGGGCCGTCGGCGGCCGGCCGCCGGACGGGCCCCGCTGTCAGCGCAGTCCCGTGGACCGCCTCAGCGCCGCCTGGACCAGCCGGTCCACCAGCTCCGGGTAGCCGATGCCGCTCGCCTGCCACATCTGCGGGTACATGGAGATCGGCGTGAAGCCGGGCATGGTGTTGATCTCGTTGATCACGAACTCGCCGTCCTCGGTGAGGAAGAAGTCCGCGCGCACCAGCCCCTCGCAGGAGGCCGCGTCGAACGCCGCCACGGCGAGCCGCTGGACCTCGGCGGTCTCCTCGGCCGTGAGCGGGGCGGGCACGACGCCGGGGGTGGAGTCGATGTACTTGGCCTCGAAGTCGTAGTACGCGTGCTCCGAGGGCGGCGGAATCTCGGCGGGGAGGGAGGCCCGGGGACCGTCCTCGAACTCCAGCACCCCGCACTCGATCTCCCGGCCGCGCAGCGTGGCCTCCACGAGGATCTTCGGGTCGTGGCGCCGGGCCTCCTCGATCGCCTCGTCGAGTCCGGAGGGGCCGTCGACCTTGGTGATGCCGATCGACGACCCCGCACGGGCGGGCTTCACGAACAGCGGCCAGCCGTGCTCGCCGGCGAAGTCGACGATCCTCTCGCGGGCGCCGGAACGGTCCTGCTCCCACTCACGGGGCCGGATCACCACGTACGGGCCGACCTTCAGCCCGTAGGAGGTGAACACGGCCTTCATGTACTCCTTGTCCTGCCCGACGGCCGAGGCGAGCACCCCGGCACCGACGTACGGCACACCGGACAGCTCCAGCAGGCCCTGGAGGGTGCCGTCCTCGCCGTACGGGCCGTGCAGCACGGGGAAGACGACGTCGACCTCGCCCAGCGCCTTGGGCACCGAACCGGGTTCGCTGTAGACGACTTCGCGGTTGCCGGGGTCGACGGGCAGCACCACGCCGCCCTCGGTCGACTCGGCCAGCTCCTCGACGTCGGGCGTACGGCGTTCGGTGATCGCCATGCGTTCCGGTTCGTCGGCGGTGAGGGCCCAGCGGCCGTCGCGGGTGATGCCGATCGGCAGGACGTCGTACTTCGTCCGGTCGATGGCCGCGAGGACGGCGCCGGCCGTGACCACGGAGATCCCGTGTTCGGAGCTGCGCCCGCCGAACACGACGGCCACACGCGGTTTGCGAGGCGGCTGCTCGGGGCTCTGGGGGAGGTTCTCGGTGCTCATATCGCGTCGAGAGTACCCGCCCACAGGGCCGCGGGGCAGCGTCCCCGCAGCCGCGTGGCGCGGGCGGCGACCGGGCTCCGTCCGAGCGTCGCTCAGCGTCGTTCCGGCTTCGCGCTGCGCGACATCAGCTCCTTGAGCGCGACCACCGGGGGCTTGCCCTCGTGCACGATGCCGACGACCGTCTCGGTGATCGGCATGTCGACACCGTGCCGTCGGGCCAGATCCAGCACCGACTCGCAGGACTTGACGCCCTCGGCGGTCTGCCGGGTGACCGCGATGGTCTCCTGGAGGGTCATGCCCTTGCCGAGGTTGGTGCCGAAGGTGTGGTTGCGGGACAGCGGCGACGAACAGGTCGCCACCAGGTCGCCGAGACCGGCCAGGCCGGAGAAGGTCAGCGGGTCGGCGCCGAGGGCGACCCCGAGGCGCGTGGTCTCGGCGAGGCCGCGCGTGATGAGGGACCCCTTGGCGTTGTCGCCGAGGCCCATGCCGTCCGCGATGCCCACGGCCAGCCCGATCACGTTCTTGACGGCGCCACCGAGTTCGCAGCCGATGACGTCGGTGTTGGTGTACGGGCGGAAGTACGGTGTGTGGCAGGCGGTCTGGAGCCGCTGGGCGACGGACTCGTCGGGGCAGGCGACCACGGCGGCGGCCGGCATGCGGGCGGCGATCTCCCGGGCCAGGTTGGGTCCGGTGACCACCGCGACGCGCTCGGCGCCGACCTTGGCGACGTCCTCGATCACCTCGCTCATCCGCATCGCGGAGCCGAGTTCGACGCCCTTCATCAACGACACCAGGACCGTGCCGGGCGCCAGCAGCGGCGTCCAGTCGGCGAGGTTGGCGCGCAGCGTCTGGGACGGGACCGCGAGGACGGTGAAGTCGGCGTCGTGCGCGGCCTCGGCGGCGTCGGTGGTGGCCCGCAGGTTCGCGGGGAGTTCCACGCCGGGCAGGTAGTCGGGGTTGGTCCGGGTGGAGTTGACGGCGTCGGCGAGCGCGGCACGGCGCCCCCACAGGGTGACGTCGCACCCCGCGTCGGCGAGGACCGCGCCGAAGGCCGTGCCCCACGATCCGGTGCCGAAGACGGCCGCCTTGACGGGCTTGCTCACGTGCTCTGCCCTTCTGCCCGCGGTCCCTGCGTCTGTGCCCGCGTCGCGTGTGTCTGTGTCTGCGCCTGCCGCTGGGTCCGGCGCCGCTGCTCGATCCGCTCCCGGCGCGGGTCGTAGGGGGTTTCGGGCGCCTTCTCGCCGCGGATCTCCTCCAGCTGGCGGGTGACGGCGGCCATGATGACCTCGGTGGCCTCCTTCAGCACCTCCGCGGTCATCTCCTTGTCGTAGAACCGCGACAGGTCGACCGGCGGGCCCGCCAGCACACGGTGGGTCTTGCGCGGGAGGATGCTGGGCTTCTTGGCGTACGGCGGCAGCAGTTCGTTGCAGCCCCACTGGGCGACCGGAATCACCGGGCACTTGGTCTGCAGGGCCACGCGCGCGGCACCGGTCTTGGCGGTCATCGGCCAGCCGTCCGGGTCGCGGGTGAGGGTGCCCTCCGGGTAGAAGGCGACGCACTCTCCGCGCTCCACGGCGTCGATCGCGGCCCGGAAGGCGCTCAGCGCGTCCGTGCTCTCGCGGTAGACGGGGATCTGCCCGGTGCCCCGCATCGCGGCACCGACGAATCCCTTTCTGAAAAGGCCGCTCTTCGCGAGGAACCGCGGGACGCGCCCGGTGTTGTACTGGTAGTGCGCGTACGCGAAGGGATCCACGTGCGAATTGTGGTTCACGGCGGTGATAAAACCACCGTCGGCCGGAATGTTGTCCATTCCCCGCCAGTCCCGCTTGATCAGAACCACGAGCGGCGGTTTGCAGAGCACCGCGGCGAAGCGGTACCAGAAGCCGATTCTGCGGCGGGGCACGCTGACACCTTTCCTCCAGGGCCTGGGGCCGGACAAGTGTCGCCCCGGGCCGCCCGTCTGTCGAGAACACCGTACGCCCCGGAGAGTGAACCGCCAGGTCCCCCGGGTGACAATGACAGCGACGAGAGAAGGACGGAACGCTCGTGCAGTGGACCTTGGTCGTACCCGTGAAGCCCCTCGCCCGGGCCAAGAGCAGGCTGTCCGACACCGCGGACGACGGGGTGCGGCCGGGCCTCGCGCTGGCGTTCGCCCAGGACACCGTGGCAGCCGCGCTGGCCTGCCCGGCGGTGGCGGATGTGGCAGTAGTCACGGACGACGCGCGGGCCGGAGGCGCGCTGGCGGCACTGGGCGCCAGGGTCGTCCCGGACGAGCCCCGCGGCGGCCTGAACGCCGCCCTGACGCACGGAGCGGCCGCGGTACGGGCGGCGCGCCCCGAAAGCCGGGTGGCCGCGCTCAACGCCGATCTCCCCGCGCTGCGGCCCGCGGAATTGGCTCTCGTACTGGCGGCGGCCACACAATTCCCGCGTGCTTTTCTCGCGGATGCCGCCGGAATCGGAACGACCCTGCTGGCAGCGGCGCCGGGCCGTGAATTGTCCCCCGCTTTCGGTATGGATTCCCGGGCCCGCCACCGCATGTCCGGCGCCGTGGAACTCCGGCTCGAGGCGGTGGATTCCGTACGGCAGGACGTCGACACCGGCGCCGATCTGCGCACCGCGCTGGCCCTGGGTGTGGGACCCCGTACAGCCGCGGTGGCGGCGCGGTTGCTGATCGCCGGGCAGTAGGCTGCCGGCATGCAGGCGACCGCATACACGTACGACCCGGAAAGCCGCAGCGGGCAGGTGCTGCTCGACGACGGCACCCCCGTGCCCTTCGACGCGGCGGCGTTCGAGGCGGGGGGCCTGAGACTGCTGCGGCCCGGACAGCGGGTACGGATCGAGACCGAGGGCGGGGACACGGACCTCCGGATCACGCTGGTGACGCTCCAGACGTTCTGATCCGCGCAGCCCGCGCCTCCTGTCTCCCCTGTCCCCCCTTGCCGGCCCCCTGTCGTTCCCCTGCGGGGCCCTGCCGGACCCCGAACAGGCCGCGGGCCGGGCTCCGAGAGGGAGTCCGGCCCGGCGCGTGAGTGCCCCTGTGCCCGTTCACCTGCTGCTTCCGCTGCTGCTCCGGCCTCCGCAGCTTCCGCCGCTGCCTGCTACTTCTTGCGGGCGGGGGCCTTCTTGGCGGTGGTCTTGCGGGCGGTCGACTTCTTGGCGGGGGCCTTCTTCGCCGTCGCCTTCTTCGCGGGGGCCTTCGTGGCCGTGGTCTTCGCCGCCGTCGTGGTGGTCTTGGCCGTGGACTTCTTGGCGGGGGCCTTCTTCGCGGTCGCCGCGCCGGCGGTCTTCTTCGCGGTCGTCTTCTTCGCCGCCGCGGTCGTCTTCTTGGCCGCGCCCGTGGCCTTCTTCGCGGCGCCCGTGGCCTTCTTCGCGGCGGCCTTCTTGCCCGCGGCCTTGGAGATGGTGGGCGGCGGGCCGGAGAGGCTGCCCTTGGGGGCCTTCTTGACCGCGATGTCGTTCTTCGGGAGCTTCTTCGAGCCGCTCACCAGGTCCTTGAAGCCCTGGCCCGCGCGGAAGCGCGGCACGGAGGTCTTCTTGACCCGAACCCGCTCGCCCGTCTGGGGGTTACGGGCGTAGCGAGCCGGGCGGTCAACCTTCTCGAAGGAGCCGAAGCCGGTGACCGAGACCCGGTCGCCCGAGACCACTGCACGGACGAGGGCGTCCAGGACCGCGTCGACAGCGTCGGCGGCCTGCTGGCGGCCGCCCAACTTGTCGGCAATCGCTTCTACGAGCTGCGCCTTGTTCACGTCTTCCCCTTCGGAGACATCGCCAGAACGAATGTGTTCAAGCTTTTTCGCACGTTAGGCAGATATATACCGCAAATCAAACACGAAACGGGCTAATCACCCTTGTGCCGCAACGGACTCGGGCTGCCCGGCCCGTTCAGCCTTCCTCTTCGGGGAATCGCCCCTCGTCGAGGTCCGCGGTGAACCGCTCCAGGCGCCTTGCCGCACCGGCGAGATCGTGTTTGGCCGCGGCCGTAATGACCAGCAGCTTCCGGGTCAGCGCCATCCGTACGCCCTCCGGGACTTGCAGTGCGCGCACTCTTGTGTGCGCTTCCTTGAGCCGGAACGCGACCGCCGCATAGAGCTCGAGTTGGCCGTCGTGTTCCATGCACAGATTGTGCCATCTGGGGCGAGTTGTCGCCTGCGCAGGGGGCAACTGCCGCCCCCAACGGCCTCCTGAGCACGTCCGGAACATGCGCCGACATGATCTTCGTACCCCGGCAACCAGGCCTCTAACGTGGGAAGTTGAGCGCTTCGGCCGCGACACGCGCATGCGCCCGGCACCAGAAACGGCTGTACCCCCGATCGGTCCGATCGGGGGTACAGCCGGTGTGTTGGGTGGCCGAAACTCGACCTTGCGGCGGCCTCGGGGACCGTCCGCGGATCAGACCGGGAGGGTCTGCGGCTTGAACGACGGACGCTTCGCCTCGTACGCGGCGATGTCGGCCTCGTTCTGGAGGGTGATCGAGATGTCGTCCAGCCCGTTCAGCAGCCGCCAGCGGGAGTTCTCGTCCAGCTCGAAGGAGGAGGTGATGCCCTCCGCGCGGACCTCGCGGGCCTCGAGGTCGACCGTGACCTCGGCCTGCGGGTCCTTCTCCGTGAGCTCCCACAGCGCGTCCACGGCCTTCTGGTCGAGGACCACCGTGAGCAGGCCGTTCTTCAGCGAGTTGCCGCGGAAGATGTCGGCGAAGCGGGAGGAGATCACGGCCTTGAAGCCGTAGTTCTGCAGCGCCCAGACGGCGTGTTCGCGGGAGGAGCCGGTGCCGAAGTCGGGGCCGGCCACCAGGACCGTGGCGCCCTCGCGCTCGGGCCGGTTGAGCACGAACTCCGGGTCCTTGCGCCAGGCCTCGAACAGCCCGTCCTCGAAACCGTCCCGCGTCACCTTCTTGAGCCAGTGGGCGGGGATGATCTGGTCGGTGTCCACGTTGCTGCGGCGCAGCGGGACGGCCCGGCCGGTGTGGGTGGTGAATGCTTCCATGACTCTCAGACTCCAGCGGGCGTGGGGGCGTCGGCGGCGGCGAGGTCGGCCGGGGAGGCCAGGTGGCCCAGGACCGCCGTAGCGGCCGCGACCTGCGGCGACACCAGATGGGTGCGGCCTCCCTTGCCCTGCCGCCCCTCGAAGTTGCGGTTGGACGTGGACGCGGAGCGCTCGCCGGGTGCCAGCTGGTCCGGGTTCATGCCCAGGCACATCGAGCAGCCCGCGTGCCGCCACTCGGCGCCGGCCTCCTTGAAGACCGTGTCCAGGCCCTCGGAGACGGCCTGCAGACCCACCCGCGCCGATCCGGGGACGACCAGCATCCGTACGCCGTCGGCGACTTTGCGGCTCCGTACGATCTCGGCGGCGGCGCGCAGGTCCTCGATGCGGCCGTTGGTGCAGGAACCTACGAAGACGGTGTCCACCTTGATGGAACGCAGCGGCTGCCCGGCCTCCAACCCCATGTACTCCAGAGCCTTTTCGGCGGCGAAGCGCTCCGAAGCGTCCTCGTACGATGCGGGGTCGGGGACGGCGGCGGAAAGCGGCGCGCCCTGGCCCGGGTTGGTGCCCCAGGTGACGAACGGGGACAGTTCGGCGGCCTCGATGACGACCTCGGCGTCGAACTCGGCGTCGTCGTCGGTGCGCAGCGTCTTCCAGTACTCGACGGCCGCGTCCCAGTCGGCGCCCTCGGGGGCGTGCGAGCGGCCCTGGAGGTAGGCGAAGGTGGTCTCGTCGGGGGCGATCATGCCCGCGCGGGCGCCGGCCTCGATCGACATGTTGCAGATGGTCATCCGGGCCTCCATCGAGAGCTTCTCGATGGCCTGACCGCGGTACTCCAGGATGTACCCCTGGCCGCCACCGGTGCCGATCTTCGCGATGATGGCGAGGATCAGGTCCTTGGCCGTGACGCCGTCGGGCAGTTCGCCGTTGACGGTGACCGCCATGGTCTTCGGGCGGGCCATGGGGAGCGTCTGGGTGGCCAGCACGTGCTCGACCTGGGAGGTGCCGATGCCGAACGCCAGCGCGCCGAAGGCGCCGTGCGTGGAGGTGTGCGAGTCGCCGCAGACCACGGTGGTGCCGGGCTGGGTCAGGCCCAGCTGCGGGCCGACGACGTGGACGACGCCCTGCTCGACGTCGCCCAGCGGGTGCAGCCGGACGCCGAAGTCCGCGCAGTTCTTGCGCAGCGTCTCCAGCTGGACCCGGGAGACCGGGTCCGCGATGGGCTTGTCGATGTCGAGGGTGGGGGTGTTGTGGTCCTCGGTGGCGATGGTCAGGTCGAGTCGGCGCACCGGGCGGCCGCTCTTGCGGAGGCCGTCGAAGGCCTGCGGGCTGGTCACCTCGTGCAGCAGGTGCAGATCGATGAAGAGGAGGTCGGGCTCGCCTTCGGCGCGCCGGACGACGTGGTCGTCCCAGACCTTCTCCGCGAGTGTCCTACCCATCGCTTTCCCTCCGGTCGGCGACGAAGCGCCGACCCAACTAGAGATCTTGGGGAAGCGGTGCCCGCACCCCTGTGTTTCCGGGCAGCCGCCGCCAGGCCCGTGCGTCACGGGCCGTTGTGACTTCCTGCCGTCCAGAGTGGCGGGTTCCATGGAAAATTGAACTTGCGTTTCACAGAGTGAGACGGGAGTATCGTTGCATGGACAACAGTAGCGGCGTCGGCGTTCTGGACAAGGCGGCCCTCGTCCTGAGCGCTCTGGAGTCCGGTCCGGCCACCCTCGCGGGGTTGGTCGGTGCGACCGGACTGGCACGACCCACGGCCCACCGCCTGGCCGTGGCGCTGGAACACCACCGTATGGTGGCGCGCGACATGCAGGGCCGTTTCATTCTCGGCCCGCGTCTGGCCGAACTGGCCGCGGCGGCCGGCGAGGACCGTCTGCTCGCCACGGCGGGCCCGGTGCTCACCCACCTCCGTGACATCACGGGCGAGAGCGCGCAGCTCTATCGCCGCCAGGGCGACATGCGCATCTGCGTGGCCGCCGCCGAGCGTCTGTCGGGCCTGCGGGACACCGTCCCGGTCGGCTCCACGCTCACCATGAAGGCCGGTTCGTCGGCGCAGATCCTCATGGCCTGGGAGGAGCCGGAGCGTCTCCACCGCGGCCTGCAGGGCGCCCGCTTCACGGCGACGGCCCTGTCCGGTGTGCGGCGGCGGGGCTGGGCGCAGTCCATCGGCGAGCGGGAGCCGGGGGTGGCGTCCGTCTCCGCGCCCGTGCGCGGCCCCTCCAACCGCGTGGTGGCCGCCGTGTCCGTCTCCGGCCCCATCGAGCGCCTGTCGCGCCATCCGGGCCGTATGCACGCCCAGGCGATCATCGACGCCGCCGGCCGCCTCTCCGAGGCCCTGCGCCGCACGGGCTGACCGCGCCTGCCTGGATACGTGACCGGGTTCGGGTCCGCCTCAA
The DNA here is from genome assembly GCF_049974565.1 of Streptomyces sp. WG5. Classification (NCBI taxonomy): domain Bacteria; kingdom Bacillati; phylum Actinomycetota; class Actinomycetes; order Kitasatosporales; family Streptomycetaceae; genus Streptomyces; species Streptomyces sp. WG5. The sequence continues at coordinate 126,642 of NZ_JBNGGC010000023.1, forward strand.
CGCCGCGGCGGGCCCTTTCCGACGCCATGGCACCGTGCGGGGAGCCGACGACGGCCAAAACGCCGGTGGCCCTCCGCCGAAGCGGAGGGCCACCGAATGTGTTGTACCCCCGACCGGATTCGAACCGGCGCTACCGCCTTGAGAGGGCGGCGTGCTAGGCCGCTACACAACGGGGGCGTGGATCTTGCAAGCGTGCAGTGCTGCGCCGCTGCAGATCCGAGCTGGTCTACCAGGACTCGAACCTAGACTAACTGAACCAGAATCAGTCGTGCTGCCAATTACACCATAGACCAATGTGGTTTAGACCAGTTTGTACCCCCGACCGGATTCGAACCGGCGCTACCGCCTTGAGAGGGCGGCGTGCTAGGCCGCTACACAACGGGGGCCCTAGCGATCCTGCATCGAAGGCGGCGGGAGCTACCCTGGCCGTCCTCGCGGGAAGGATCTGTACCCCCGACCGGATTCGAACCGGCGCTACCGCCTTGAGAGGGCGGCGTGCTAGGCCGCTACACAACGGGGGCTTTGTGGAGTGATCTCCACGGTGCAGATGAGCTCTGCGAGCTGGCCTACCTGGACTCGAACCAAGACTAACTGAACCAGAATCAGTCGTGCTGCCAATTACACCATAGGCCACTGGAACGCAAGCCCCGGAGGGGATCTTGTTCTAGCGTTGCGCTTCCGGTTCCCGGCCCTTTCGGCCCGCTCTCCGGCGGCGCAGGAAGAACATTACCCGAAGGTGGACGGGGCTCCAAAACGGGTATCGGCGCCGAGGAGCGCAGGGAGTTCGGAGAGGGAGGCGATGCGGCGCCGGTCGGCGGGCGGGTCGACGGTCGCGTACACGCCACCGCGGTCGATCCACACCGACAGCAACCCCGCGTCCGCCGCTCCGCGCCCGTCGATCTCCGGGTGGTCGCCGACGTAGGCGACCTCCCGCGGGGCGAGGCCGAGGGCGTCGCAGGCGGCCAGGAAGGCGCCGGGATCGGGCTTGGAGACGCCCAGCTCGGCGGCGCACAGGATCGCCTCGAAGCGGTCGTGCACGCCGAGGACGCGCAGCTTGCGGTCCTGGACGGTCAGGCTGGAGTTCAAGAGCACGGCGTGCCGGTGGCTGTCGGCGAGGGCGTCGAGGACGGGCAGGACGTCCGGGAAGAGGGACCAGGCGGCCTCGTAGTGCGTGACGTACCGCTGGAACCAGTCGTCGGCCTCGGTGTCCGTCAGCTCCGGCCGGCCCAGGAAGACCCGGGTACGGTCGCGCCGCTGTGTGACGAAGTCGACCTCGCCGGCCGCGAACCTGGCCCACTGCTGGTCGGTGATCTCCCGCCAGCGCACGAGGGCCTCCTCGGCCGACCCGTACCCGGCGAGCAGCCCCTCGGCGACCAGGTGGGCGCGCATGCCCTCGCGGTCGGCGGTGGTGTAGTCGAAGAGGGTGTCGTCGACGTCCCAGACAACTGCTCGGATCGGCATGGCACCCAGCCTAGGCCGCCGGAGCGGTGGGCGTGGGGGTACCGGCCGGATGGCCGGACGGCTGCCGGGGCGGGCCCCCGCTCCAGACGGGTGTCCGCGGACTCGATGAGTATCCGCGGATCGGACAGGGCTCTGGCCTCGTCCGTCCGTCCGTCCGTCAGGCCGGCCGACGGGACGGACGGCAGTCCGCCTCGGCCGGCCGCTCAGCACGACGTCGTATCCGGCCGTCGGCGCCTCGATGCCGACGGTGAGGACGCCGATCCGGACCAGGTCGCCGCAGGGGAACCCGGCTCCGGGCGGCGTCTCGCCCGGGCGTGGGAACGTCAGCCGTGTCCGGCCGCGGATGTCGCCCACGGCCGCGGCGGCGCCCCCGTCGTCCCGGGCCTCGTGGCCGGCGACCGCGCTGCGGCTGTTCGACGTCCGCCACCCGGTCGTGGGCCGACCGTCCCCGGAGACACGCGGATCCATGTCCTCACGGCGCATGCGTCGTCTGCCGGGACGACGGCGGAGGAGCCGGCGGCGTGGCCCCCGGGCATACGACGAGGGCGGCAGCCTCCTCGGCTGCCGCCCTTCCCGCGTACGTCGGCGCGTTACGCCGCCGCAAGCCTCGACAGGGCCGCGTCGATCCGGGTCAGCGTCTTCTCCTTGCCCAGGACCTCCAGGGACTCGAAGAGGGGCAGGCCGACCGTGCGGCCGGTGACGGCGACGCGGACGGGGGCCTGGGCCTTGCCGAGCTTGAGGCCGTGGGCCTCACCGGCGGCCAGGACGGCCTCCTTGAGGGACTCGGGGGACGTCCAGTCGGCCGCGTCCAGCTTCTCGCGGGCCGTGCGGAGCAGGGCGTCCGAGCCCTCCTTCATGGCCTTCGTCCAGGACGCCTCGTCGAAGACCGGCTCCGGCAGGAACAGGAAGTCGACGTTGTCGGTGATCTCGGAGAGGACCTTCAGGCGGGTCTGCGCGTGCGGCGCGATCGCCTGCCACTTGGCCTCGTCGAAGTCCTCCGGCGCCCAGGGGGCGGCGGGGGCCTTCAGCCACGGGCGGCAGCGCTCGGTGAAGTCCTTCACCTCCAGCAGGCGGATGTGGTCGGCGTTGATCGCCTCGCACTTCTTGAGGTCGAAGCGGGCCGGGTTGGGGTTGACGTCCGCGACGTCGAAGGCCGCGACCATCTCCTCGATCGTGAAGACGTCCTGGTCGGCGGAGAGCGACCAGCCGAGCAGGGAGAGGTAGTTGAGCAGGCCCTCGGGGAGGAAGCCGCGCTCCCGGTAGAGGTTCAGGCTCGACTGGGGGTCGCGCTTGGAGAGCTTCTTGTTGCCCTCGCCCATGACGTACGGCAGGTGGCCGAAGGCGGGGATCTCCTGGGCGACGCCCAGCTCGATCAGCGCCTTGTACAGGGCGATCTGGCGCGGGGTGGAGGAGAGCAGGTCCTCGCCGCGCAGGACGTGCGTGATTTCCATCATGGCGTCGTCGACCGGGTTGACGAGCGTGTAGAGGGGGGCGCCGTTCGCGCGGACGATGCCGTAGTCCGGGACGTTCTCCGGGAGGTACGTGATCTCGCCGCGGACCAGGTCCGTGAAGGTGATCGCCTCGTCGGGCATCCGGAAGCGGACGATGGGCTCACGGCCCTGCGCCGTGTACTCCTCGACCTGCGCGTCGCTCAGGGCGCGGCAGTGGCCGTCGTAGCCGGAGGGCTTGCCGGCGGCGCGGGCCGCCTCGCGGCGGGTGTCCAGCTCCTCCTGGGAGCAGTAGCAGCGGTAGGCGTGCCCGGCGTCGAGGAGCTTGGTCGCGACGTCCCGGTAGATGTCCATGCGCTGCGACTGGCGGTACGGCGCGTGGGGGCCGCCGATCTCGGGGCCCTCGTCCCAGTCGAAGCCCAGCCAGCGCATCGAGTCGAGCAGCTGGTCGTACGACTCCTCGGAGTCGCGGGCCGCGTCGGTGTCCTCGATGCGGAAGACCAGCGTGCCCTGGTGGTGCCGGGCGAACGCCCAGTTGAACAGGGCGGTGCGGACCAGGCCCACGTGGGGGTTTCCGGTGGGGGACGGACAGAAACGGACGCGTACGGGGGAGCCGGGTGCGCTAGCCACGCTTGACAACCTTGTTGGTGAGAGTGCCGATGCCTTCGATGGTGACGGCGACCTCGTCGCCGACGTTGAGGGGGCCGACGCCGGCCGGGGTGCCCGTGAGGATCACGTCACCGGGGAGCAGCGTCATCGCCTCGGAGATGTTGACGATCAGATCCTCGATCGAGTGGATCATCTCGCTGGTGCGGCCGAGCTGGCGCTGGCCGCCGTTGACCGTGAGCTGGATGGTCAGGTCGGCCGGGTCGAGGTCCGTCTCCACCCAGGGGCCCAGCGGGCAGGCCGAGTCGAAGCCCTTGGCGCGGGCCCACTGCTTCTCGCGGCGCTGCACGTCGCGGGCGGTGACGTCGTTGGCGCAGGTGTAGCCGAAGACGACGTCCTTGACGCGGTCGCGCGGGACCTCGCGGCACATGCGGCCGATGACCACGGCGAGCTCGGCCTCGTGGTGCAGTTCCTCGGAGAAGGAGGGGTACTGGATCGCGTCGCCGGGGCCGATGACCGAGGTGGACGGCTTGAAGAAGGCGAACGGGGCGTCGGGCACCTCGTTGCCGAGTTCACGGGCGTGCTCGGCGTAGTTGCGGCCGAAGGCGACGACCTTGTTGGGGAGTACGGGCGGCAGGAGCCGCACCTTGCTCAGGGGCACCTTGGTGCCGGAGAGCTCGAAGTCCGCGAACGGGATGCCCTTGATGATGTCGAGGACGAGCTGGTCCGGCTGGTCGCCCTCGACCGCGCCGAAGGCGACGTTCCCGTCGATGGAGAACCTGGCAATGCGCACGGGTTGCTTGGCCCCTTGCTGAGCTGGCTGGAGTCTGACACCCCAGGCTAACGCGGCGGGCAGGCCGCACAGGGCGGGCGCCTCGCGCAGGACGTGCCGTGACCCGCCCGGAGGCGTCGGTGTCGTCGCGCGGGCGCCCGTGTGCCCGTCCGGCCGGCCGACGGTCGGCGGCCGGGTGGCGTACTACTGTGCGGCGGAGGCCGCGGCCGGCATCTCCATCAGGATGGTGCGCCGGGGGTTGGCGGTCTGGGCGGGGAGCTCGACGGCGTGCTCCGGCTGCTCCGGCGTCTGCAGCTCGGCAGCGGCGTCGAGGTGCGCCAGCGTGGTGCGTCGCGGGTTGGCGATCTTGTGGAACATCGTCGTCGTCTTCACGGTGGTACGAGGCCCTGTCCTGTCCGGGCGCCGGAGGGCTGCAAGAACCCCTGCGAGGGCGCGGGTTGTCGGTTTTGCCTTCTCTGTAAAGCGTCAGGCTAAACATGCGATTCCCCGGCAACCCGAGCCGAGCCCATGATCTTCATGTGAGTTTGCTCACTCATCAAGGGTCAAACCGGTCAATTCCGGCTCGCACCTCACCCCGACGAAACCGACATTGCCCCTCTGAAGCCCTCATTCCGCTCCTGATCATGTCGACTGGGACACCCACCGCACGCCGCCGACTCGCGGACGTATATCCGTTTTGCGGGTGATCACTTTCTACGTCTGGTGACCCACCCCTCACATGCTGTCACCTGCGTCACGGGGCGGCCCATGGGCCTTGTTGCAGATCCTCCACTGTGCTGGAATTCCACGGACCGCTGCGGGATCGAGCCGGCGCACAGGGGGCGCACAACAGCGCCGAACGGCGGCGAGAAGGGGGACCCAGCGCCGGTCACTCACGACCACCACGGGGGCGTATTCAGGGCGCCCCTATGACGCCGACACCGTGCCCAGCCGTTCACGCGGCCGGGCGCCTGGTCCAGAGGTTGCGACGCTAGTGCAGGGACGTTTCAAGAGGGATGGCAGCGCTTCGGCGGAGCCGGAGCCGCACGGCGGGGCCGGCCCCAAGGCCGTCGGCTCCTCGCCCCAGCACGCCCAGAACCAGGGCCAGGAGCAGTCCGGCGACGGCGGGGACCGCGCCGGGCGCCCCGGCCAGGCGGCGGCCTCGTCCGCTCCCGGCCAGAAGCCGCCCGCCAAGCCGGCCAAGGGCTCGCCCGGCCCCGGCCCGCGAATAGCCCTGCGCAACTGGCGGATCTCCACCCGTCTGGTGTCGCTGCTCGCGCTTCCGGTGGTCGCCGCGACCTCGCTGGGCGCGATGCGTATCAACCAGTCGATGGACGACATCCAGCAGCTCGACAACATGAAGCTGCTGACCGAGATGACCAAGCAGGCCACCGAGCTGGCCGCCGCGCTCCAGGAGGAGCGCGACCAGTCCGCCGGCCCCCTGGCCCACGACTCGACGTCCGGCGCCATCGCCGTCAAGGGCGACCGTGAGAAGACCGACCGGGCCCGGAAGAACTTCCTCGACAGCTCCGAGGCGATCGACGCGGCCAGCAAGGACGGCAACCTCGTCGGCGTCCGCGACAGCCTCGTCGGCCTCGCCGGCGACCTGAACGACCTGGAGCGGATCCGCAGCAACGCCTACCAGGCCGAGGGCAACTCGACCCAGACGGTCGAGGCCTACCACCGCCTCATCACCCACCTGCTCGACCTCTCGCAGGACATGGCGGAGGCGACCAGCAACCCCGACATGATCCAGCGCACGCGCGCGCTGTCGGCCTTCTCCTCGGCCAAGGAGTACGCGTCCATCCAGCGCGCCGTCCTCGCGGCCGCCCTTCCGGCGAGCAACACCACGAAGGGCGAACTCGCGGAGAACGACCGGCTCTACGCCGAGTCCGCGCTGCAGAGCCAGAAGTCCGAGATCCGCAGCTTCACCAGCATCTACGGCGACGGGGCCGAGGAACTCCTCAAGCCGATCTCCGAGGGCAACCCGGTGATCGAGTCGTCCGACGAGTACGCCGGCCGCGCGCTCGGCAAGAAGGACGCCATCGGCGGCCTGGACAAGCGGTCCTACCAGGACTGGCTGGACGACAGCTCCACCAAGATCCAGCAGATGAAGAACATCGAGCTGAAGCTGCTGGAGGACATGGAGCAGCAGGCCCGTGAGCTGCGCAGCGAGTCCGAGCGCGAGGCGATCATCTCGGGTGTCGTGATCCTGCTGGTGCTCGGTGTCTCCCTGGTCGGCGCCTTCGTCGTGGCCCGCTCCATGATCCGCTCGCTGCGCCGCCTGGAGGACACCGCGACCAAGGTCGCCCAGAACCGCCTGCCCGAACTGGTCAAGCAGCTCTCCGAGACCGACCCGCAGGACGTCGACACCTCGGTCGAGTCGGTCGGTGTGCACTCCCGGGACGAGATCGGCCGAGTGGCCTCCGCCTTCGACGACGTGCACCGCGAGGCGGTCCGCCTCGCCGCCGAGCAGGCCCTGCTGCGGGGCAACGTCAACGCGATGTTCACCAACCTCTCGCGCCGCTCCCAGGGCCTCATCCAGCGTCAGCTCTCGCTCATCTCCGAACTGGAGTCCCGCGAGGCCGACCCGGACCAGCTGTCCTCGCTGTTCAAGCTCGACCACCTCGCGACGCGCATGCGCCGTAACGGTGAGAACCTCCTCGTCCTCGCCGGTGAGGAGCCCGGCCGCCGCTGGACCCGCCCGGTCCCGCTGGTCGACGTGCTCCGCGCCGCCGCCTCCGAGGTGGAGCAGTACGAGCGCATCGAGCTGGCCTCCGTGCCGACCACCGAGGTCGCCGGCCGCGTGGTCAACGACCTCGTGCACCTGCTCGCCGAGCTGCTGGAGAACGCGACCTCGTTCTCCTCCCCGCAGACCAAGGTCAAGGTCACCGGTCACGCGCTGCCGGACGGCCGCGTGCTGATCGAGATCCACGACACCGGTATCGGTCTCTCGCCCGAGGACCTGGCCGCGATCAACGAGCGGCTCGCCGCGCCGCCCACCGTGGACGTCTCCGTCTCCCGCCGCATGGGCCTGTTCGTGGTCGGTCGCCTCTCGCAGCGCCACGGCATCCGCATCCAGCTGCGTCCGTCCGACTCCGGGGGCACGACCGCGCTGGTCATGCTGCCCGTCGACGTCGCCCAGGGCGGCCGCAAGCCGCAGCCCAAGCCGGGTCAGCCGGCCGCGGGCAGCGGTGGTCCGGCCGCCGCGCAGGCCGCGGCAGGTGTCGCGGCGGCCCGGCGTGGTGGTGGCCAGGGCGGCGGCGCTCTCGGCGGCGGTGCCTTCGGCGGCGGTGGCGGTGCCCTCGGCGCCGGTGC
>NZ_JBNGGC010000024.1:0-132591 GCF_049974565.1 Streptomyces sp. WG5
GGAGCGGGGGAAGAACTCGTACCAGGCGCCGTAGAGGGCGCGTTCGCGTTCCACCAGCAGGGGCAGCGGGTCGGAGGAGGTGACCAGGTCCCGCAGCGGGTGCCGGGCCAGCACCGCGTCCACCCGGGGCGTCAGCGCCGCCGCCAGCCGTGACGCGGCCGGACGGCCCTCGTCCCGCAGCGCGTCGACGGCGGCGAGCAGTTCACGCCGGTCCTCGCCGCCCGGCACGTTCGCGGCGGCGCGCTCGTACAGCCGGGCGCCCTCCTCCAGCACCAGGTCGGTGTCCAGGCCCGCCGGGATCTTGATCCGCGCGTGGTGCCGCCAGGTGGTGACCGGATCGCCCCACGCCTCCACGGTGTACGACCACCGTCCGGGCTCACCGGCGGTGACGGTGGCGCCCCAGCGGTCGGTGCCCGGGGCCAGTTCGCGCATGGGGGTCCACGGGCCCGGCCGGCCCCGCGGATCTCTGAGGACGACGTTGGCGGCGACCGCGTCGTGTCCCTCGCGGAACACGGTGGCCGATATCTCGAAGGACTCGCCGGTGACGGCCTTGGCGGGCCTGCGTCCCTGCTGGACCATCGGGCGGACGTCCAGGACGGGGATGCGTCCGACGACGGTGGCACCGTCCGCGACGGGGGGCGCGGGAGACGCCGCGGGAGACGCCGCCGGCGATGTCGCGGGGGGTGCTGACGAGTGGTGCGTGGCGGGCATGACCGCTCCTGTCCGCGTCAACGTGGGTGGGCGGATGACTCTGGGGAGGTGGGTCCTGCGGGTGCGTGCGGGGCGTACCGCAGGAGCCTTCCCACACTCTTCGGGTGGGCAATCCGGCACTTTGTTACCTACTCACGCGTATGTCGACACACGCGACGACCCTGACCGGACACCTTCCCCGCCGGGAGATCGTCACGCCGGTGGTTATTAGCCCGTCCGGCGAGCGACGACGACGCCGTTCAGGCCGAATCGGAGTTCCGAGGGCGAAGGCCCCAGCGTGGGACACATCGCGCCGGTAACGTCGTCGGGGTGAAGGCGATTCGTCGACTGACCGTCCGTCCCGTTCTCCCCGACCCCCTCGGGCCGCTCAGCGATCTGGCCCGGAACCTGCGCTGGTCCTGGCATCCGGAGACCCGCGACCTCTTCCAGTCCGTCGACCCCGGGTGCTGGACCGCGTCCGGCTGCGACCCGGTACGGCTGCTCGGCACCGTCCGGTCCGCACGCCTCGCGGAGCTGGCCGAGGACCGGCGTTTCCTGCGCCGGCTGACCGCGGTGGCCGACGACCTCGACCACTACATGACCGGAGACCGCTGGTACCAGGCGCAGCCCGGCCGGCTCCCCGCCGCGGTGGCCTACTTCTCGCCCGAGTTCGGCATCACCGCCGCCCTGCCCCAGTACTCCGGGGGCCTCGGCATCCTGGCCGGCGACCATCTGAAGGCGGCCAGCGACCTGGGCGTGCCGCTCATCGGCGTCGGCCTGCTCTACCGCCACGGCTACTTCCGCCAGTCCCTGACCCGGGACGGCTGGCAGCAGGAGCACTATCCCGTCCTGGACCCGCACGAACTGCCCCTGGTCCTCCTCAAGGAGGCCGACGGCACCCCCGCCCACGTCGCCCTGGCCCTGCCCGGCGGCCGGGAACTGCGCGCCCGCATCTGGCTGGCGCAGGTCGGCCGGGTGCCGCTGCTGATGCTGGACTCGGACGTCGAGGAGAACGACCTCGGCGAACGCGGCGTTACCGACCGGCTCTACGGCGGCGGCAGCGAACACCGGCTCCTCCAGGAGATGCTGCTGGGCATAGGAGGTGTCCGGGCGGTGCGGACGTACTGCCGGCTCACCGGACACGCCGCGCCGGAGGTCTTCCACACCAACGAGGGCCACGCCGGTTTCCTCGGTCTGGAACGCATCTCCGAACTCTGCGACAAGGGACTGGAGTTCGGCCCTGCCCTGGAGGCGGTCCGGGCGGGCACCGTCTTCACCACCCACACCCCCGTCCCGGCCGGCATCGACCGCTTCGACCGCGAACTGGTCGCCCGGCACTTCGGCCCCGACACCGAGCTCCCGCGCATCGACGTCGAACGCGTCCTGAGGCTCGGCATGGAGACCTACCCGGGCGGCGAGCCCAACCTCTTCAACATGGCCGTGATGGGCCTGCGCCTGGCCCAGCGCGCCAACGGCGTCTCCCTGCTGCACGGCGGGGTCAGCCGGGAGATGTTCTCCGGACTGTGGCCCGGCTTCGACGCCGACGAGGTGCCGATCACCTCCGTCACCAACGGAGTGCACGCACCGACCTGGGTCGCCCCGGAGGTCTTCCGGCTCGGCGCCCGGCAGATCGGCGTCCAGCGGGCCGAGGACGCGCTGACCGTCGGCGACTCGGACCGCTGGGACTCGGTCGCCGACATCCCCGACCAGGACATCTGGGAGCTGCGCCGCACGCTGCGCGAACAGCTCGTCACCGAGGTCCGGGCGCGGCTGCGCGCTTCCTGGCGGCAGCGCGGTGCCGGGGCCGCCGAACTGGGCTGGATCGACGACGTCCTCGACCCCGACGTGCTCACCATCGGCTTCGCGCGGCGCGTCCCGTCGTACAAGCGGCTGACGCTGATGCTGCGCGACCGCGACCGCCTGACGGACCTCCTGCTGCACCCCGAGCGGCCGGTCCAGATCGTCGTCGCGGGCAAGGCGCACCCGGCGGACGACGGCGGCAAGCGGCTGGTGCAGGAGCTGGTGCGGTTCGCGGACGACCCGCGGGTGCGGCACCGGATCGTGTTCCTGCCGGACTACGGCATGGCGATGGCGCAGAAGCTCTACCCGGGCTGCGACATCTGGCTGAACAACCCGCTGCGGCCGCTGGAGGCGTGCGGGACCAGCGGCATGAAGGCGGCGCTCAACGGCTGCCTCAACCTGTCGGTGCTCGACGGCTGGTGGGACGAGTGGTTCCAGCCGGACTTCGGCTGGGCGATCCCCACCGCCGACGGCGCGGGCACCGACCCGGAGCGGCGCGACGCCATAGAGGCCGCCGCCCTCTACGACCTGCTGGAGCAGCGGGTGACCCCCCGCTTCTACGAGCGGGGCGCGAGCGGGCTGCCCGACCGGTGGATCGAGATGGTCCGCCGGACCCTGAGCCTGCTCGGGCCGAAGGTGCTGGCCGGCCGCATGGTCCGCGAGTACGTCGAGCGGCTCTACCTTCCGGCGGCCGAGGCGCACCGCGCGATGGACCCGGACTCCGCCCGTGCGCTGGCCGAGTGGAAGACCCGGGTGCGGGCGGCCTGGCCCGGGGTGAGCGTCGACCACGTGGAGACGTCCGCCGCCACCGCCACGGCGGAGCTGGGTTCGACGCTGGGGCTGCGGGTGCGGGTGAACCTCGGCGATCTCGCCCCGGACGACGTCGAGGTGCAGGCGGTCTCCGGCCGGGTGGACTCCGAGGACCGGATCACCGACGCGACGACGGTGCCGCTGAAACCGGTGGGCGGCCCCGACCTGGAGGGCCGCTGGCTGTACGAGGGCCCGCTCGCCCTCGACCGCACCGGCCCGTTCGGCTACACGGTCCGCGTCCTGCCCGCGCACCGGCTGCTGGCGTCCGGCGCGGAGGCGGGGCTGGTCGCGGTGCCGTCGGACGAGCTGGCTCAGGCGGCGGGGCTGCTGATGCGGTGAGCGCCCCGGGCGGCGCGGGGCGGGCCCGGCGGGGCGGGCCGGGCGGGGCTCAGTCCTCCTCGTCGCCGCCGCTCAACCGCCGCAGGACGCTGCCGCAGCGGCGGGCGTAGGCGTGCTGGAAGGCACGGGTGGCCGGTCCGCCGGCCTTGGCGTACCACTTGGCGGGGCGGCTGAAGGCGGTCACGGTCAGCCAGACCGTGCCGTCGCCCGTCCGGTCGACCACGAAGGCCTCCTCACCGCACTCGGGATGGCCGGGCAGCGTGCCGTAGGCCCAGCCGGCCCGGCGGGGTTCGTCCAGCGTCCAGACGATCCGGCAGGGCGCCTTGATCATCCCGGCGAGGGTGACGGTGACGTCGACGCCGGGCGCGGCGCGCTCCGCGCTCGCGTCGATGCCGACGCCCATCTCCCGGTGCATCTCCCAGGTCAGCACGGCCTCGACCGCGCGTCGGAACACCGGTTCGCCCTCACCGAGGCGGGTGCGTACGTGCATGGGGCGGAAGCCGGGCGGGCAGTGGTCCTGCTCGCGGGTGGCGCCGACGTCGTCGTACGTGAAGGACATGGGTACCAAGAGTAGGGCGGCACCCTGGAACCGTGGGTTCCGGGTGCCGCCGTCAGGCCGTCACCGCGCTGCGGGCCACGGGCCTACGGGAAGGTGAGCCGCCAGGCGTCGATGTAGCCGGTGTCCTGCCGGCCCACGTCCTGGACGCGCAGCTTCCAGGTGCCGTTCGCCGGTTCGGAGGAGGCGTTGACCGTGTAGGTCTCGTGCACGTCCTCGGCCGGGTCGTAGCCGCTGTTCTTCAGCCGGTACGTCGTCCCGTCCGGCGCGACCAGGTCGATCCGCAGGTCACCGCGCCAGCTGTGCACGATGTCCACGCCCACCCGGAGGTCGCTCGGCGCGTTCCCGGTGCGGCCGGAGACCGTGAGCGAGGAGGTCACCGCCGACCCGTAGTCGGGGATGTTCACGTCGGAGGTGCTCTCGTAGGTCGAGCCGTCGCCGCCACCGCCGTCGCCGGGGCGCGCACCGACGTTGATGCCCGCCCACGCGTGCTGGACCGCCGTGTACTCGGCGCTGTCGGTGCCGTAGAGCTCACCGGCGGCGGCGAGGGTGCCGGTGCGGGCGCCCGCGTAGTTGGTGGTCGAGGTGAACTTCGTGGTCAGCGCGCGGAACCAGATCTTCTCCGCCTTGGCGCGGCCGATGCCGGTGACCGGGAGGCCGTCCGAGGTGGGCGAGTCGTAGCTGACCCCGTTGACGGTCTTGGTGCCGCTGCCCTCGCTCAGCAGGTAGAAGAAGTGGTTGGCCGGGCCGGACGAGTAGTGGACGTCGACGTTGCCGATCCCCGAGTACCAGTAGTCCTTGGACGCGCCGTCCCTGCTGGGCTTGTCCATGTAGCGCAGCGGGGTGCCGTCGCCGTTGATGTCGATCTCCTCGCCGATGAGGTAGTCACCGACGTCGGAGGAGTTGTTCGCGTAGAACTCGACGGCCGCGCCGAAGATGTCGGAGGTGGCCTCGTTCAGCCCGCCGGACTCGCCGCTGTAGTTGAGGCCCGCGGTGTGGGAGGTGAGGCCGTGCGTCATCTCGTGCGCGGCCACGTCGATGGAGGTCAGCGGGTTGACGTTGCCGGCGCCGTCGCCGTACGTCATGCAGAAGCAGCCGTCCGACCAGAAGGCGTTGACGTAGTTGTTGCCGTAGTGGACGCGCGAGTAGGCGCCCACGCCGTCGCCGCGGATCCCGGAGCGGCCCTGGACGTTCTTGTAGTAGTCCCAGGTCAGCGCGGCCCCGTAGTGGGCGTCGGCGGCGGCCGTCTCCGCGTTGGACGCGCTGCCGTTGCCCCACACGTCGTCGGAGCCGGAGAAGAGCGTGCCGGTGCCGGAGGTGCCCCGGTTGAGGTTGTACGTCCTGTGGTTGCCGCGCGTGGTGTCGGTCAGCGTGTACGACGACCCGGACTGCGCGGTGCCCAGGGTCACCGTGCCGCTGTACAGGGTGTTGCCGGTGCCGTTGCGGACCGCCTGGTACTCGTGGAGCTTGGCGCCGGTGGCGGCGTCGGTGACCACGTGCAGCTCGTTGGGGGTGCCGTCCTCCTGGAGCCCGCCCACGACCGTCTCGTACGCCAGGACCGGGGTGCCGTTCGCCGCCCAGATCACCTTGCGCGGGGCCCGGTCGGCCTCGGGCTGCTCGGCGCCGGCGGCCTTCGCGGCGGACACGGCCTGTGTCTCGGCCTTGGCGGCGGTGATCTTCGGCGTCACCGTGGCCGGCTCGATCGCCTTGGACGTGGCCTTCACGACCCGCTCGGTCCTGCCGGCGTCGGTGGTGACGACCAGGTCGCCGCCGAGGACGGGCAGTCCGTCGTAGGTGCGCTCGTAGCGGGTGTGCAGGGTGCCGTCGCGGTCCTTGAGCACGTCGCGGACGACCAGCTTCTCCTTGGCGCCCAGCCCCAGCTTGTCGGCGGTCTCGGCCTTGGCGGCGTCGGCGTCGCGTATCAGCTCGGCGCGCTGGGCGGGGGTGAGCCTGACGGACTCGGCGCCCGGAGCGGGGGCCGGACCGGGCGCCGCGGTGGCGGCGCCGGACTGGACCGCCGTGGCGATCAGCGCGGCGACACCGGCCAGGGCGACGGCGGCGGCGCGGCGGTGGGTGGTGCGGGACGCGGTGTGGGAGGTGCGTCTGTGGGGAGTGCTGCTGCTCAACACTGACTCCTTCTGCGTGGCCGCGGGTCGCGCGGCCAGGGGAGACCGGTCGGCGGGTGGGCCGGCCGGGCGGTACTGGTTCGGTACGCAGAAACCACGTGCTAGGAGCTGGCCGCGGCACAGCGCTGGTGAGCGAAGCTGTGGGGGCGCTGTGGAGCGGCCGTGGGAAGAGTGGCAGGTGATCGCGCCTTCTGTCAGGAGCGCGTCAGGAAGTTGGCCGGAAATCGTTCGTTGTCCGGGCGTTCACGTTCGATATACGGAAGGGACGCTTCGGGGGCGGTGGGACCCGGCCTCCGCAGCGGGCCGGCCGCGACCTTTGGGATCCGCGGTCAGCCGTGGTGACCCAGGCCGTCGCGATCGCGTTCCGCCCGGATCCGGCCGAGCCACTCCGTGCCCAGCCGGCGCCCGTCCGGGAACAGGTCGTCCCGGTCCCAGCGCCATGCGGTGATCATCGCCAGCACGAGGAGCCGGCACGCGCGCAGCAGGTCCTGATCGGCGCCCGGGTAGTGCTCGCCGACTGCTTCGGGCGCGTGGGCGAGGTCGAATGCGACGGGCCCGCGGCAGCACGTCTCCAGGTCGATGAACAGCGGCCCGTTCGCCGTGGTGAGCAGGTTGCCCGGGTGCGGCTCGCCGTGCAGCAGCTGCTCGGCGCCGCCGTGCTCGCCGATCACGCGCCGCAGGCCTCGCAGCGTGTCGCCGAGCAGCTCCCGGTCCGGGTCGGCGAGCGCCGGAGTGCGGTCGCGGTCCGCCACGAGTCGCTGCGCCTGCTCGACCCGGTCCGTGAAGTGCGGCGTCGGGACGTCGAGCCCGCGCATGCCGGCGTGCAGCCGCGCGAGCGCGTCGGCGTAGTCGGCCGGTGCGGCCTCCCCGGGTGCCACGGGCGCGTAGTAGGTCCACAGCGTGACCACGAACCCGTCGCGCTCATGGACGCGTGGCTCCACCCGGGGGTCGAGAGCGGCCACCGGACACCCGGCCGCGGCGAGCCGCCGGGCGAGGTCGAGTTCGAACCGCGCGACCTGCTGCGCCACGGGTGCCACCCGGGCCAGGACGTCACAGGGCAGCAGGCGCAGAGTGAGCTTGTTCGAGTCGTGGAGCACGATCGCGTCGTCGGCCGGCAGGCCGAGCGACGAGACGACCGACATGGCCGCGGCCACCGCACGCGGGACCTGAGACGCCTGCATCGTCGTCCGTTGCCTCTCCCTCGAGTGCTTCCGTGACCTTCCGAGCGGTGCAGCCGGCGCACCGTACCAAGTGCTGCCGTCCGCCCGCTCAGTCGGCGACCGTCCCCGGCGCCGGCTCCCCGTGCCAGGACCCCCACAGCGCCGCGTACGCCCCGCCGGCCGCCACCAGCTCGTCGTGCGTGCCGAGTTCGGTGAGCCGGCCGTCCTCCATCACGGCCACCCGGTCGGCGTCGTGCGCGGTGTGCAGCCGGTGGGCGATGGCGATGACCGTGCGCCCCTCCAGTACGGCGGCCAGGGCACGCTCGGTGTGCCGGGCCGTCGTCGGGTCCAGCAGGGCGGTGGCCTCGTCCAGGATCAGCGTGTGCGGGTCGGCCAGCACCACGCGGGCCAGGGCGAGCTGCTGGGCCTGCGAGCCGTCCGTGCGGTGACCGCCGGCACCCAGCTCGGCGCCGAGGCCGTCGGGCAGTTCCCGGACCCACCGCTCGGCGCCCACGGCGGCCAGGGCCGACCACAACTGCTCGTCGGTGGCGGCCGGTTCGGCGATGAGGAGATTGTCGCGGACCGTACCGAGGAAGACGTGGTGCTCCTGGGTGACCAGCACGACCTGGCGGCGCAGCCGCTCCGGCCCCAGGGCGACCACCGGTACCCCGCCCACCGTCACCGAGCCCTCGGTCGGCGCGTCCACGCCCGCCAGCAGCCGGCTCAGCGTGGTCTTCCCGGCCCCGGACGGGCCCACCACGGCCAGCCGTTCCCCCGGCCGCACGGTCAGGTCCACTCCCCGCAGCACCTCGCCGCCCCGGTCGTAGGCGTACCGCACCCCGGACACGTCGATCCGGTCGTCCGCCGGCACCGGCGAGGCGTCGGTCCTCGCCCGCGGAGCACGAGCCAGCCCCTCCACCCGGGCGAAGGAGGCGCCGCCCGACTGGAGCTGCTCGATCCGCATCAGCACCTCGTCGAGCGGCCCGGCCAGCTGCTGGAGGTACACGGCGCACGACACCACCGCCCCCAGGCTCACCGACCCGTGCGTGTGCAGGACACCGCCGATCAGCAGCACACCCGCCACGGGGACCACGTACGAGATCTCCACCGCCGGGAAGAACACGCTGCGCAGGTACAGCGTGTGGAAACGGGTGCGCCGCGACTCCTCCAGCGCCCGCCGGTTCGCCGTGACGCGCCGGCCGGCCAGCCGGAACGCCTCCACCGTGCGGGCCCCGGCCACCGTGGCCGTCAGGCTCTCGGCGACCTCCGAGTTGGCCGCGCCCTCGGCGAGATAGCCGGCCCTGGCCCGGCGCAGGTACCAGCGCAGCGCGAACCAGACAGGCGTCAGCCCCAGCACGCCGACCAGGCCGAGCAGCGGGTCGAGCACGAACACGGCGGCGGCCAGGAAGAGCGCCTGCACGGAGTTGATCAGCAGCTCCGGTCCCGCGTCGCGCAGCGTCGTGCCGACCGCGGTCACGTCGGCGGTGCCGCGCGTCGTCAGGTCCCCGGTGCCCGCCCGTTCCACCACGGACGCCGGCAGGGCCAGCGCGCGGTCGACGAACCGCTCCCGCACCCGGGCGAGCGTCCGCTCCCCGAAGCGGTGCCCCACGTACCGGGCCCAGCGGGCCAGCAGCAGCTGGGCCAGCGAGCAGAGCAGGATGGCGAGCGCCATCCGGTCCACGGCGCCGACACCGCCCCCGGCGCGCACCTCGTCGACGATCCGGCCCAGCAGCCACGGGCCCGCGAGTCCGGCCAGGGCGGCCAGCGCGTTCAGGGCGAGGACCAGCGCGAAGGAGCGCCGGTCGGCGCGCACCAGGTGGGCCGCCGCCCGGCGGACGCCGGCGCGCTCGGCGACGGGGAGTTGTCCTTCGGACGTCATCGGGCCCCCTCGTCGTCCCTGGAGACCAGTGCCCGGTACCCCGGCTCGGCGGCCAGGAGCTCGCGGTGGGTGCCGGTGGCGACGACCTTGCCGTCGACCAGGTGGTGCACGACGTCCGCCCGGTCGAGCACGAGGGGGGAGGTGCAGGCCACCACGGTCGTGCGGCCCTTGCGGGCGTCGCGGAGGCGGTCCGCGACGGTGGCCTCCGTGTGGGCGTCCAGTGCGGAGGTCGGCTCGACGGCGAGCAGGACCTCGGGGTCGGCGAACAGGGCGCGGGCCAGTCGGACGCGTTGGCGTTGGCCGCCGGAGAGGGTGCGGCCCTGGGCCGCGATCTCGGTTTCGACGCCGTCGCGGAGGGACTGGACGATGTCTTCGGCTGCGGCGGAATGGATGGCGTGAGCGACAGACGTGTCCGGGGGTGCCCCAGTACGCCGTCGCGCGGCCGCGGGTTCGGTAGGGCGGGTCGCGCCCACGCGGCGGGGCCGCACGCCGGTACCGCCCGTGCCCCCGATCGGCGGCTCCTGAGCGCCTATCACCTCGCGCAGGGTGCCCGCGAAGAGGTCGGCCTCCGCCTCCGCGACCAGGATGCGGGCGCGGACCTGGGTGAGCGGTACCTCGGACAGCGGGACGTCTCCCCAGGTCACCTCGGAGGGGGCGTAGCGGCCCAGGCGGTCGATCAGCTCGGCGGCGTCCCCGGGCCGGGCGCCGGCCAGGGCGGTCAGCCGGCCCGGCAGGATCCGGACGCCGGAGGCCGGGTCGTACAGCACCGAGGACTCGGCGGGGGCGTCGCGGGTGCCGGTGTCCGGCTCCGGTTCCAGGCGCAGGAACGTCACCACCCGGCGGGCGGCCACCACACCCCGGCTGAGCTGGTGACCCATCTCGATCAGGAACGCCACCGGCCAGCCCAGCGCCACCACGTAGCCGTACACCGACACCAGCTCTCCCACGCTGAGGTGCCCCTGCACGGCCTGCCGGGCGCCCAGCCAGGTCACCAGCGCCAGGAACAGCATCGGCAGGCCCACCCCCAGGGCCTGGATCCAGCTGGTCACCGCCCCGACCCGGTACCCCTGCTCGCGCAGCCGTCCCGAGTCCCGGCGGAAGGCGTCCGCGACCAGGTCCTTGCCGCCCAGGCCGTTCAGCACCCGCAGCCCGCCCGCGAGGTCGCCGATCCGCGCGGTCAGCACGGACTGCCGCTCCCGGTACTCGGTCTCCCTGCCCTGCAACCGCCCCATGAGCGGCCCGAGCACCACGCCGAGCAGCGGCACCCCGAGCAGCACCACCAGGGCGAGCCGCGTCGACACCGACAGCAGCAGCCCGCCGACGGCCGCGTAGGCGACGACCGCTCCGACGCCGGGCCCCACGGCCGTCAGGGAGGCGCTGATGGTCTGCACGTCGCCCACCCCGATGGTGACGACCTCCCCGGCCCCCACCTGCCGGCGCAGCGCCGCACCGAGCCGCGTGGCGTGGGCGACGACCACCTTGACCGTGCGGAAGTTGGCGTCCATCCGCACCCGCGTCATCGTGCGGTGCCGTAGGACACCCAGCCAGGCGTTGACCGCCCCGACGGCGACCAGCGCGCCCGTCCAGCCCGCCAGCGCGCCCATGTCGCCGGGGGTCAGGCCGTGGTCGACCGCCCGCGCCATCAGGTACGGCGTCGCCGCCAGCAGCACCATCCAGACACTGGCCAGCACCGCCCCCGCCAGGCAGCGCGGCCACTGCCGGCGCACCAGCCACGACAGGTACCGCCAGCCGCCCCTGCGGTCCGGCGGGCCCGGATCCTCGTACGCGTCGATCACCGTCGGCCTCCCCCGAAGACCCGCCCTCACGCCAGACTGTCCCGCCACGTCCGGTGCAGGTCCGCGAACCGGCCCCGGCCGGCGATCAGATCGGCCGGCGCGCCGTCCTCGACGATGCGGCCGTCCTCCATCACCAGCACCCGGTCGGCGATCTCCACGGTGGACAGCCGGTGCGCGATCACCACCGCCGTACGGCCCTTCAGCACCGTCGCCATGGCCCGCTGCACCGCCCGCTCACCGGGGACGTCCAGCGAGCTGGTCGCCTCGTCCAGGATCAGCACCGCCGGGTCCGCGAGCAACGCGCGTGCGAACGCCACGAGCTGCCGCTGCCCGGCGGAGATCCGGCCGCCCCGCTTGCGGACGTCGGTGTCGTAGCCGTCGGGCAGCGCGGCGATGAAGTCGTGGGCGCCGATCGCCTTCGCGGCCCGCTCGATCTCCTCCCGCGTCGCCTCCGGACGGCCGATGGCGATGTTCTCGGCGACCGTGCCGGAGAACAGGAACGCCTCCTGGGTCACCATCACCACGCCGCGCCGCAGTTCGGGCACGGCCAGGTCGCGCAGGTCGGTGCCGTCCAGCAGGACCCGGCCGCCGGAGGCGTCGTAGAACCGGGCGAGCAGCTTGGCCAGCGTCGACTTGCCGGCACCCGTCGAGCCGACCACGGCGACGGTCTGCCCGGCCGGGATCGTCAGGTCGAAGCGGGGCAGCACCTCGCCGCCGGTGCGGTAGGCGAAGCGGACCGAGTCGAAGACGACCTCCCGGCCCGGGTGCTCCGACTCCAGGGGCGGCAGCTCCTTCGGCGCGGCCGGCTCCGGCACCGACGGCGTCTGCGCCAGCAGTCCGGCGATCTTCTCCAGCGAGGCAGCCGCCGACTGGTAGGAGTTCAGGAACATGCCGAGCCGGTCGATCGGGTCGTACAGCCGGCGCAGGTACAGCACGGCCGCCGCCAGCACACCGAGCGCGAGCGTGCCGTCCGCGACCCGGTAGGCGCCCCACAGCACGATGCCGGCGACGGCCGTGTTGGCGACGAGCCTCGATCCGACGACGTAGCGGGCCATCTCCAGCAGCGCGTCGCCGTTCGTCCGCTCGTGATGCCGGTTCAGTACGGCGAAGTCGGCGTCGTTGGCGGCCTCGCGGCGGAAGGCGCGCACCGGCCGGATGCCGTTCATCGTCTCCACGAACTTCACGATCACCGCCGCGATCGCCGTGGACCGCCGCCGGTACACCCGCCCCGCCCGCCGCCGGTACCGCCGCACCAGCCCGTACAGCGGTACGAACGACGCCACCGCGACCGCGCCGAGCCCCAGGTCCAGCCAGAGCAGCAGGGCCGCGATGTAGACGAAGGAGAGGATGACCGTCACCAGCTCCTGCAGGCCCTCGTCGAGCAGTTCGCGCAGCGACTCCACGTCCGTGGTGGAGCGGGAGATGAGCCGGCCCGAGGTGTAGCGCTCGTGGAAGTCGACGCTGAGCGCCTGGGCGTGGCGGAAGATCCGGCCGCGCAGGTCCAGCAGCACGTCCTGGCTGACGCGGGCCGCGGTGGCGACGAACGCGTACTGCAGCCCGCCCGCGCCCAGCGAGCAGAGCAGGTAGCCGGCGCCCACCGCGATGAGCGGACCGTGGTCGTCGTCCCGCAGCGCCGGCACGGCGCGGTCGATGGCGTACGCCACCAGCAGCGGGCCCGCCTGCACCGCCGCCTGCTGGAGCAGCAGGAGGAACGTGGTGAGGGCGACGCGGGCCTTCATGGGCGCCAGCAGGGAGCGCAGCAGGGCGCCGGTCGCGCCCGGCGGGCTGGGCAGGACGTCCCGGTCGAAGGCGTCGTCGGCCGTGCGGCTCCCGGACCCGGCCGCCGGGTCGCCGTCCTCCGGTCGCTCCCGGTCCGGCGCGGTGGCCGTGGGCGCGGTCATCGGCCGTCCCCTTCCCCTGGTGCCTGTGATTCCCCGGGCGGCCCGGGATCCCCGTGCCCGTCGCGCCCGGACATCAGATGGGCGTACTCGGCGTTGGTGCGCAGCAGTTCCTGGTGGGTGCCGACGGCGGCGACGCGGCCGCCCGAGAGCAGCGCCACGCGGTCGGCCAGCAGGACCGTGGACGGGCGGTGCGCCACGATCAGCGCGGTCGTGTCCGCGAGGACCCGCCGCAGCGCGGCCTCCACGGCGGCCTCCGTGTGCACGTCCAGCGCGGACAGCGGGTCGTCCAGGACGAGGAACCTCGGCCGGCCGACCACCGCCCGGGCGAGCGCGAGACGCTGCCGCTGGCCGCCGGACAGGGTGAGACCCTGCTCGCCGACCTGGGTACCGGTGCCCTGGGGGAGGGCGTGCACGAAGTCGGCCTGCGCGACGGCGAGCGCCCGCCCCAGCTCCTCGTCGCCGGCGCCTTCACCGGCCCCCATCAGCACGTTCTCGCCGACGGTCGCCGAGAAGAGCGTGGGCTCCTCGAAGGCCACGGCGACCATGGAGCGCAGCTCCTCGCGGGGCAGGGCGGTGATGTCCTCGCCGTCCAGCGTGATCCGCCCGGAGGTCACCTCGTGCAGGCGGGGGACGAGCGCGGTGAGCGTCGTCTTCCCGCTGCCGGTGGCCCCGACCAGCGCCATCGACTCGCCGGGGCGGATGTGCAGGTCGACACGGTCGAGGAGGGGCGGGGAGCCGGGCGGCGCGTCGGGATACCGGAAGCAGACGTTCTCGAACCGCAGGCCTCCGCCGTGACCGGGATCCGCTTCGGTGCCCGTGCCCGTGCCCATGGCGGCTGTGCCTGTGCCTGTGCCTGTGGCTGCGGTTGCGGCTTCGGTGCGGGGCGGCGCGGCCACGCCGGTCTCGACCTCCGCGTCCATCACCTCGAAGTACCGGTCCGTGGCCGTGGCCGCCTCCTGACTCATCGCCAGCAGGAAGCCGATCGACTCGACGGGCCACCGCAGCGCCAGCGCCGTGGACAGGAACGCCACCAGGGTCCCCGCCGACAGCGACCCGTCCGCCACCTGCACCGTGCCCACCACCAGGGCCGCCCCGATCGCCAGCTCCGGCAGAGTCACGATGACCGCCCAGATGGCCGCCAGCAGCCGTGCCTTGCGCAGCTCCGTCCCCCGCAGTGTGTGCGACAGTTCGTGGAAGGCCCGCGCCTGGCTGCGGTGCCGGCCGAAGCCCTTGATGATCCGGACGCCGAGCACGCTCTCCTCGACCACGGTCGTCAGATCCCCGACCTGGTCCTGCGCGCGCCGCGCCACCGCGGAGTACTTCTTCTCGAAGATCCCGCACGTGATCACCACGGGAACGGCGGGTCCCAGGATCACCAGCCCCAGCGTCCAGTCCTGCACCAGCATGATGCCCACGCCGACCAGGATCGTCACTCCGTTGACCAGCAGGAACGTCAACGGGAACGCGAGGAACATACGCAGCAGCATCAGGTCCGTCGTCCCGCGCGACAGCAACTGCCCCGAGGCCCACCGGTCGTGGAAGGCCACCGGCAGCCGCTGCAGGTGCCGGTACAGGTCCGCCCGCATCCCCGCCTCGACCCCGGCCAGCGGCCGGGCCACCAGCCACCGCCGCAGCCCGAACAGCAGCGCCTCCGCCAGCCCGAGGAGCAGCAGGTACAGCGCCCCGAGCCACACGCCGGCCGGATCGCGGTCGGCGACCGGCCCGTCCACCATCCACTTCAGGACGAGCGGGATCACCAGCCCCACGCAGGAGGCGAGGGTCCCCACGCACGCGGCGGCCCCCAGCCGGGCCCGCACGGGACGCACATAGGGCCACAGCCGCAGCAGGGCGCGCACGGTGGAACGCCCCTCCGCGGCTTCCGGAGCGAGGTCCTCGGCGGGTGCAGGTGTCGTGGGCATCAGCAGCGAGCCTACGGTTCGCCACTGACACTGCCCACCGGGTTTTCTGGCTCACCGGGGTCGTACGGGGGCATCAACCGATCGGCTGATGCGCCTTCGAGCGCGACGGCCGATGTGCCGCACGCCCGTGTCCCGGGACCCTGACACCATGCCCGTCATCGAAGTCACCGACCTGCGCAAGTCCTACGGCGACCACCGCGCCGTCGACGGCGTGTCGTTCACCGTCGAGGAAGGCGAGATCTTCGGCATCCTCGGCCCGAACGGCGCCGGCAAGACCACCACCGTCGAGTGCGTGGAGGGTCTGCGCGTCCCCGACGCGGGCCGTGTCCGCGTCACCGGCCTCGACCCCGTCGCCGACCACCACGAGGTCACCCGTGTCCTGGGGGCCCAGCTCCAGCAGAGCGCGCTCCAGCCCAGACTCACCGTCCGCGAGGCCCTGGAGCTGTACGCCGCCTTCTACCCGGCCCCCGTCGACTGGCGCCCGCTCGCCGAACGCCTCGGTCTCACCCCGAAGATGGACACCCGGTTCGCCAAGCTCTCCGGCGGCCAGAAGCAGCGCCTGTCCATCGCGCTCGCCCTGATCGGCGACCCGCGGATCGTGGTGCTGGACGAGCTGACGACCGGCCTCGACCCGCGCGCCCGGCGCGACACCTGGCAGCTCATCGAGGACATCCGCGCGGGCGGCGTCACCGTCCTGCTGGTCACCCACTTCATGGAGGAGGCGCAGCGCCTCTGCGACCGCATCGCGGTGATCGACAAGGGGCGGGTGGCCGCCCTGGACACCCCGGCCGGGCTGATCCGCCGGTCGGCGGGCGCCACCGTCATCAGCTTCACCCCGTCCGCCCCGCTGGACGACCACGACCTCAACGCGCTGCCGGGGCTGGCCTCGGTCGACCGCAAGGACGGCCGCGTCACCCTGTCCGGCACCGACGAGACGGTCAACGCCGTCATCACCCTCCTCGCCCGCACCCGCGTCACCGCCCACCAGCTGCGCGTCACCGACGCCACGCTGGACGACGCCTTCCTGGACCTCACGGAGGCCACGGCATGAGCACCGGCATCCTCAACACCGCCGTACTGAAGACCGAGATCCGTCTCTTCGCGCGCGAACCGGGCGGCATCTTCTGGATCCTGCTCTTCCCCACCCTGCTCCTGGCCATCCTGGGTTCCATCCCGTCCTTCCGCGAGAGCGACCCGAACCTCGGCGGCCTGCGGCCGGTCGACGCCTACGTGCCGGTGGCCGTCCTCCTCGGGCTGATCGTCGGCGCGCTGCAGGGCATGCCGCCGACGATCGCCGGCTACCGGGAGAACGGCATCCTGCGCCGGATGTCCACCACGCCGGTACGTCCCTCCGCACTGCTGACGGCGGAGATGCTGGTGCTCGGCGCCGCCGCGCTGCTGTCCTCCCTGGTCGCCCTCGCGGTCGGCCGGCTCGCCTTCGACGTGGGGCTGCCGGGGCAGCCGCTCGGCTACCTCCTCGCCCTGCTCCTCGCCCTGCTCGGCTCCCTCGCCCTGGGGGCCCTGCTCGCCGCCCTGTCCCGCACGACGAAGATCGCCACCGCGGTCGGGTCGACCGCGCTCTTCCCCGCGATGTTCTGCGCGGGCGTGTGGCTGCCGGTGGAGGCCATGCCGGACCTGCTGGCCGACATCGTCGGCTGGACCCCGTTCGGCGCCGCCGCGCAGGCACTGAACGACGCCGCGGCGGGCGACTGGCCGGACTGGAGCCACCTCGGTGTACTGGCGGGCTGGACGGTGCTGCTCACGGCGGCGGCCTCGCGCTGGTTCCGCTGGGAGTGAGCACGCGGAGTGGGTGCGCGGGTGTAACCGACAATGACGCCATGACGGAAACCACGGTGCTCGACGAGCGGTGGGAGGTGTTCGACCGCTGGGGGCCGCACGGACTCCTGGTACTGAGCACCCTGATCGCCTGGGCGGCCGCCGACGCGCTCGGCATGAGCACCCGTGAGCGAGGGGCGTGCGGCGTCCTGATCGTCGCCGCCGTCGTTCTCGAGCTGCGGTGGAACAGGGTGGTGCGTACCCGTCCCGGGCCGTCCACGGGGGCCGTTCGGCACTACTTCCTCCGCTGGGCGATCGGGTTCGCCCTCACCTGGGCGAACCCGCTGTTCGCGTTCTACGCGGCCATCGGCTACTTCAGCACCGAGCGCCTGCTGCCGCGTCACCTGCGCAAGGCCGGTCTGTTCGCCACCGCCGTGACCCTGGCGGGTTCCCAGTCCGGCGGGCTGCCGCCGAACCATGAACTGGGCTGGGTGCTCTTCGGCGCCCTCCTCGCGGCCAACAGCGTGCTGGTCTTCCTGTTCGGCCACTTCGCCGACCTGGAGGAGGCCCGCGGCCGGGCGCGGCTGAAGACCATCGCCGCACTCGAGCGCACCAACACCGCCCTGCAGCAGGCCCTCGACGAGAACGCCGCCCTGCACGCCCAGTTGCTCGTCCAGGCCCGGGAGGCCGGGATCGCCGAGGAACGCCGCCGACTGGCCGTCGAGATCCACGACACCCTCGCCCAGGGGCTGACCGGCATCATCGCGCAGCTCCAGGTCGTCGCCAACGCCCCGGACGAGGGGACGGCACGTGAGCACGTCGACCGTGCCCTGGGCCTGGCCCGGCACAGCCTCGGCGAGGCCCGCCGCTCCGTGCACAACCTGTCCCCGGTCGCCCTGGCCGACGACGGGCTGCCGGACGCGCTGAGGAAGACGGTGACGGAGTGGGGCGAACGCGCGGGCGTCCAGGCCCGCTTCGCCGTCACCGGCACCGCCGAGCAGCTCCACGACGAGGTGGCGGCCACCCTCCTGCGCATAGCCCAGGAGGCGCTGTCCAACACCGCCCGGCACGCCGCCGCCGGCCGGGTCGGTGTCACCCTCTCCTACATGGGCGACGAGGTCAGCCTCGACATCCGCGACGACGGCCGGGGCTTCGATCCGCTCGCCCTCCCCGCACGCACCCGCACCGGCGGCTTCGGCCTCGACGGCATGCGGGCCCGCGCCGAGCGCATCGCCGGTTCGCTCACCGTCGAGGCGGAGCCCGGCCAGGGCACGGCCGTCTCGGCTCGCGTACCGTTGGTCCGCCATGACCGATGACGCCGTGATCTCCCTCCTCATCGTCGACGACCACCCCGTCGTACGCGACGGCCTGCGCGGCATGTTCGAGTCCGCGCCAGGCTTCCGTGTCCTCGGCGAGGCCGCGAACGGCGTCGAGGCGCTGGAGCGGGCCGCCGCCCTCGACCCGGACGTGATCCTCATGGACCTGCGGATGCCGGGCGGCTCGGGCGTGGACGCCATCCGTGAGCTGGCCCGGCGCGGCGCCCGCGCCCAGGTCCTCGTGCTGACCACGTACGACACCGACTCCGACACGCTGCCCGCGATCGAGGCCGGCGCGACCGGCTACCTCCTCAAGGACGCGCCCCGGGACGAGCTGTTCGCGGCGGTCCGCGCGGCGGCCGAGGGCCGCACCGTCCTCTCCCCGGCCGTCGCCACCCGCCTGGTCTCCGCGGTCCGCACACCCAGGGCGCCCGGCGGCGAACCCCTGTCCGCACGGGAGCGCGAGGTGCTCGCCCTGGTCGCGCGGGGCACCTCCAACAAGGAGATCGCCCGTGAACTGTTCATCAGCGAGGCGACCGTGAAGACCCACCTCACCCACCTGTACGCCAAACTCGGTGTCAACGACCGCGCGGCGGCGGTGGCGGTGGGTTACGACCGGGGCATCCTCGGCTGAACCGGCCCGCCGCCGTCGCCCGGGTCATCCCACCTTCAGCAACAGCACCGACCGCGCGGGCACCGTGATCTCCGTCCCCGCCGGGTGCGTCCCGCCCGGTGCCTCGGCCTGCTCCTCCCCGCTGGTGTCGACGACCACCTCGTACCGCTCCGCCCAGGGCGGCCCCGGCAGCACGAAGGAGACCGGCCCCTCGCCCGCGTGCAGGACGGCCAGGAAGCTGTCGTCGACGATCGGGGCGCCGCGCTCGTCGCGGCCCGGAATGTCCCGGCCGGACAGGTACATGCCGAGGGTGGCGGCGGGGGCGTACCAGTCCCGCTCCGTCATCTCCGTGCCCCGGGCGGTGAACCAGGCCAGGTCGCGCAGGCCGTCCGCGGAGTGCGCGCGGCCGGAGAAGAAGGCCCGGCGGCGCAGCACCGGGTGCCGGTGGCGCAGCGTGATCAGCCGGGAGGTCAGCTCGAACAGGGGCTTCCACTCCGGGTCGTCCAGCAGGCTCCAGTCCACCCAGCTGATCTCGTTGTCCTGGCAGTAGGCGTTGTTGCTGCCGTGCTGGGTGCGGCCCATCTCGTCGCCCGCGACCAGCATCGGCACGCCGGTCGACAGCAGCAGCGTGGTCAGCAGGTTGCGCAGCTGGCGCCGCCGGAGCGCGCGTATGTCCTCGTCGTCCGTCTCTCCCTCGGCGCCGCAGTTCCAGGACCGGTTGTCGTCGGTGCCGTCCCGGTTGCCCTCGCCGTTGGCCTCGTTGTGCTTGCGCTCGTAACTCACCAGGTCCCGGAGGGTGAAGCCGTCGTGCGCGGTGACGAAGTTGACCGAGGCGTACGGGCGGCGCCCGCCCCACGCGTACAGGTCGCTGGAGCCCGACAGGCGGTAGCCCATCTCCCGGACGTCCGGCAGGGCGTGCCGCCAGAAGTCCCGTACCGCGTTGCGGTAGCGGTCGTTCCACTCGGTCCACAGCGGCGGGAACGCGCCCACCTGGTAGCCGCCCGAGCCGACGTCCCACGGCTCGGCGATCAGCTTCACCCGCCGCAGCACCGGGTCCTGCGCGATCACCGCGAGGAACGGGGACAGCATGTCGACGTCGTGCATCGAGCGGGCCAGCGCTGCCGCCAGGTCGAAGCGGAAGCCGTCCACGCCCATCTCCGTCACCCAGTAGCGCAGGGAGTCGGTGATCAGGCGCAGGACGTGCGGCTGGACGACGTGAAGCGTGTTGCCGCAGCCCGTGTAGTCGGCGTACCGGCGCGCGTCCGGCTGGAGGCGGTAGTAGCCGCGGTTGTCGATGCCCTTCAGGGAGAGCGTCGGACCCAGCTCGCCCGCCTCCGCCGTGTGGTTGTAGACCACGTCGAGGATGACCTCGATGCCCGCCGCGTGCAGCGCGCGCACCATCCGTTTGAACTCGCCGACCTGCTCACCCGTGGTGCCGGAGGCGGCGTAGGCGGCGTGCGGGGCGAAGTAGCCGATCGAGTTGTAGCCCCAGTAGTTCCTCAGGCCGCGCTCCAGCAGATGGCTCTCGTGCGCGAACTGGTGCACCGGGAGGAGCTCCACCGCCGTCACGCCCAGCCGGGTCAGGTGCTCGACCGCCGCCGGATGCGCCAGACCGGCGTACGTGCCGCGCAGCTCCTCGGGGATGCCGGGGTGCAGCTTGGTGAAGCCGCGCACGTGCAGCTCGTAGATGACGGAGTCCGCCCACGGCGTCTTCGGCCGGTGGTCGTACGTCCATTCGTCGTCGGGGCCGCCGTCGTGCACGACGACGCCCTTCGGGACGTACGGCGCCGAGTCCCGGTCGTCGCGCACGGTGTCCGCCACGTGCTGCTCGGGCCAGTCCCGCACATGCCCGTACACCTGGGGCGGCAGGGAGAAGTCGCCGTCGACCGCGCGCGCGTACGGGTCGAGCAGCAGCTTCGCCGGGTTCCAGCGGGCGCCGGTCCACGGGTCCCAGCGGCCCCGCACCCGGAAGCCGTACCGCTGCCCGGGCCCCACGCCCGGCACGAAGCCGTGCCAGATCTCGTGCGTCAGCTCGGTCAGCCGTACCCGGCTCTCCACCCCCCGTTCGTCGAACAGGCAGAGCTCCACCGCCTCCGCCCCGCCCGCCCACAGCGCGAAATTGGTCCCCGCCACCTGGCCCGGCCCGGTCCGGAACCGGGCGCCCAGCGGCACCGGGGTGCCCGGCCAGGCCGGCACGGCGGGCGGCGACGCGGCACGCCGCGCGCCGTTGACCACGACGGCGGGGTGCCCGTCCTCGGCGGCCTGGTTGCCGGCCACCGCCTCCTGCTCGGCTGCGCTGGACACCTGTCAGCCTCCTGCGGCTCGTGGAACGACGTGCCTCAGACGGGAAGACGGGAAAAGGGCGCGCGGTGTCCCGACCGCCGCACCCCGTCGCGTCGTCCTCCCCACAGTTCTGCCCACCGCATGGCTCGCACTCACGTTTCCCCAGGGCGGACCGGTCGTTACGGGTGGATGTGAGGCACGTACATGGGCGCGCACGGCGCGCGGGGGCCGCTCTGGCCGCCGTACTGACATGGGCAGGACTGCTGGCCGGGGCCGCCGGATGCACCTCGGACGGCGGTGTCGCAGGCGGCATCGGCGGGGTGTTCGGCAAACCCCCCGCCGCCGAGGAGGTCATCCGCATCACCCCGGACGACGGCAGCAAGGCCGTCCGGCCACAGAAGAAGCTGTCGGTCCGGGTGCCCGACGGGCGGCTGGAGTCGGTGAAGGTCGTCAAGTCCCAGGACGCGCAGGAGACCCCGGTGCCCGGCCGGATCTCCCGCGACGGTCTGCGCTGGGAACCCCACGACGACCGGCTGGCGCTGGCCGCGAAGTACACCGTCGACGCCGTCGCCCTGGACGGCCACGGGCGCCGTTCCGCCCGGCACGCCACCTTCACCACCTACGTACCCGAGGAACGCTTCATCGGGTACGTGGGCCCCGAGAACCGCTCGGTCGTCGGCACCGGAATGATCGTCTCGCTGGAGTTCAGCCGGGAGATCACTGACCGCGCCGCCGTCGAACGCGCCGTCTCGGTGTCCGCGAAACCCGCCACGGAGATCCGCCCCCACTGGTTCGGCAAGGACCGCCTCGACTTCCGCCCGAAGGAATACTGGAAACCCGGCACCGAGGTCACCGTCGACCTGCGCCTGCGCGACGTCGAGGGCGCGCCGGGGGTCTACGGGCTCCAGCACAAGAAGCTCTCCTTCACTGTCGGCCGCAGCCAGGTCTCGCTCGTCGACGCCGCCGCGCGGACCATGCAGGTGCGCCGGGACGGCACGCTGCTGGCCACCGTGCCGATCACGGCGGGGGCGCCGACGACCCCCACCTACAACGGCAAGATGGTGATCACCGAGATGCTCGACGTCACCCGCATGAACAGCCGCACGGTCGGCTTCGGCGGCGAGTACGACATCCCCGACGTCCCGCACGCCATCCGCCTGACCAGCTCCGGCACCTTCCTGCACGGCAACTACTGGGCGCCCGCCGACACCTTCGGCCGGGCCAACGTCAGCCACGGCTGCGTCGGGCTGCGCGACGTCAAGGGCGGCGGTTCCGACACCCCGGCGGGCTGGTTCTTCGACCGCAGCCTGATCGGCGACGTCGTCGAGGTGGTCCACAGCAAGGACAAGAAGGTCGCCCCCGACAACGGCCTCGGTGGCTGGAACATGAACTGGGAGAAGTGGAAGGCGGGCAGCGCGGTGAAGTGACGCCGGCCCGTTTCCGGCACCCGGCCGCCAACTCGGTACGGAACAGTGACCATTCCACTGTCCCCTACGCCCCTGGCCTGCGGTTACGATGCGCCGGTGCGCGCGCGGGCGCACTGGGGCGCGGGCCCGACCAGGCCCGGCGAGGGGAGACAAGTTGAACGTGCGTCCGATATCGAGGACGGCGTCGGCCGGCATCCGGGGGCGGGGCGGCAAGGGACGCGGCAGGACACTGCCGGCGCTGGCACTGGGCGTGCTGCTGACGGTCACCGCGTGCGGCGGGGCGGACTCCGGCTCGGGAGCCGGGGCGGCGGACGGCGGCAAGAACGCCAAGGACTCCACCGCGGCACAGAGCAAGCAGTCCGAGGCCGTCGTCACCGTCACCCCGAAGGACGGGGCCACGGCCGTCGACACCAGCGGCGCCCTCAAGGTCGGCGCCGCGAAGGGCAAGCTGACCGAGGTCGTGGTCAAGGACGCCAAGGGGGCGAAGGTCGACGGGCAGATATCCGGGGACGGCGCCACCTGGACGCCGTCCACCCACCTGGCCGCCGCCACCGCCTACACCGTGCACGCGGTCGCCAAGGACTCCGAGGGCCGCACCGCCGCCGAGGACTCCCGCTTCACCACGCTGACGCCGAAGAACACCTTCATGGGCACCTTCACACCGGAGGACGGCTCGAAGGTCGGCGTCGGCATGCCGTTCTCGATCCGCTTCACCCGGGGCATCACCAACCCCGAGGACGTCGAGAAGGCCATCCGCATCACGACCGAGCCGGCCGTCGAGGTCGCGGGCCACTGGTTCGGCAACGACCGCCTCGACTTCCGCCCGGAGAAGTACTGGAAGCCCGGCACCAAGGTCACCGTCGACCTCAACCTCGACGGCGTCGAGGGCCGCGACGGCGTCTACGGCAAGCAGGCCAAGACCGTCTCCTTCACCGTCGGCCGCAGCCAGGTCTCCGTCGTCGACGCCAAGAAGCTCACGATGGAGGTCGTCCGGGACGGAAAGACCGTCAAGACCATCCCCGTCACCACCGGCGCGCCCGGCTACGAGACCTGGAACGGCCAGATGGTCATCACCGAGCGGCTCCCGGTCACCCGGATGAACGGCGAGACGGTCGGCTACGGCGGCGAGTACGACATCAAGGACGTCCCGCACGCCATGCGCCTGTCCACCTCCGGCACCTTCATCCACGGCAACTACTGGGGCGGCGACGCCTTCGGCAACCGCAACGCCAGCCACGGCTGCATCGGCCTGCGCGACGTGCGCGGCGGCTGGGACGAGAAGGCGCCGGGCGCCTGGTTCTTCGAGAACTCGCTCATCGGCGACGTGGTCGTGGTGAAGAACTCCAACGACGCGACCATCGCCCCGGACAACGGCCTCAACGGCTGGAACATGTCCTGGGAGAAGTGGAAGGCGTAGCCCCGCCCGCGTACGGCCCCGGTGCCCGTGATCCTCGATGTGAGGTACGGCACCGGGGCCGTTGCCGTTAGCCGCCGTTAACCTGCTGGCATGACCGTACATCTCGAAGTCGCGGACGGCGTCGGCACGCTGCGCCTGGACCGTCCGCCCATGAACGCGCTGGACATCGCCACGCAGGACCGGCTCAAGGAGCTCGCCGAGGAGGCCACCCGCCGCGCGGACGTACGCGCCGTGGTGATCCACGGTGGCGAGAAGGTGTTCGCGGCGGGCGCGGACATCAAGGAGATGCAGGCGATGGACCACGCGGCGATGATCGTGCGCGCCCGGGCCCTGCAGGACTCCTTCACGGCGGTGGCCCGCATCCCCAAGCCGGTCGTCGCGGCGGTGACCGGGTACGCGCTGGGCGGCGGCTGCGAACTCGCGCTCTGCGCCGACTACCGCGTCGCCGGTGAGAACGCCAAGCTCGGCCAGCCCGAGATCCTGCTCGGCCTGATCCCCGGCGCGGGCGGCACCCAGCGGCTGTCCCGGCTGGTCGGCCCCTCCAAGGCCAAGGACCTCATCTTCACCGGCCGCCAGGTGAGGGCCGACGAGGCGCTCGCGCTCGGACTGGTGGACCGGGTGGTACCGGCCGCCGAGGTCTACGAGCAGGCGCACGCGTGGGCCGCGCGGCTCGCGAAGGGGCCCGCGATCGCGCTGCGCGCGGCGAAGGAGGCGATCGACACGGGACTGGAGACGGACATCGAGACCGGCCTCGCCGTCGAGCGCAACTGGTTCGCGGGTCTGTTCGCCACCGAGGACCGCGAACGCGGAATGCGCAGCTTCGTGGAAGAGGGCCCCGGGAAGGCCGAGTTCCTCTGAAGTTCGCCCGAACTGCTTGCGTTGACGCGGCGTGTGGTGCCAGGTCCCTCGATAGGGCGGTTTAGGTCAGCCCTGACACCCCATTGAGCGAGTCCTGTCGAGGGGGCCCGCCTTTCGTCTCCGACCGAGCCGTCCGCGCAGGTCAGCGGGGTCGCCGTCGGCTCTGAAATGCCTTTGGCATATGCCAACCGGCTGTTGCCGGGCCGCGGCCCCGCAGGGGCGTATTCCCCGGGAACGGCCCCGGAGCCCCCCGGGGGCGGCCATGATGGGGGGCATGGCGGGGCTGGATGGTACGGAACAGCCGCGGGGAGCCGGACGGGCGACCGCGGCGCGCTGGTCGCCGGCGGTCGAGGACGAACGCGCAGTCAAGGCGCTGGAGTTGTTCGGCAATCCGACGGAGTGCGAGGTTCCGTTACCGTCCCGCCCCGAGTCCGCCGCCACCGCCCGCCGACTGGCCCAGATCGTGGCCCTTCGCCAGTGGAAACTCGGCCCCAAGGTCACGGAGGACACCGTTCTGCTCGTCTCCGAACTGGTCGGCAACGCCGTACGCCACACCGGCGCCCGCGTCTTCGGACTGCACATGCGCCGCCGCCCCGGCTGGATCCGCGTCGAGGTCCGCGACCCCTCCCGGGGGCTGCCGTGTCTGATGCCGGTACAGGAGACGGACGTCAGCGGACGAGGCCTGTTCCTCGTCGACAAGCTGTCCGACCGGTGGGGCGTCGACCTGCTGCCGCGCGGGAAGACGACCTGGTTCGAGATGCGGGTGACGGACCGCTGAGGGCCCGTCTGCCGCTCGGCGCGACCGCGTTCGGCGGACACGCCACCCAGGGGTATCGACGCCCCCGGCGGCGTCGACGTCAACAAGACCATCGGCGACACCCACAAGGGGGCCGACCAGGTCGAGGTCGCCTTCCCCGGCGGCGTCCAGCGGAAGTACGTCATCGGCGTCTGCCCGGTCGACAGGCAGACCAGGACCGAGATCACGAGCGAGTGCGAGAGCAACCCGCACCACCAGCCCTGGCACTGACGGCGCCGGGCCGGGACAGGACCTGACTCAGGGCCGGAGGAACAGCGCCTCCGCCCCCACCGGCCGGTAGCCCGCCGCCTGGAACGCCCGCAGACTGCGGGCGTTACCCGGCGACACCTGGGCCCACACCGGCTCACCCCCGGCCAGCTGCCGCGCCGCCGTCGCCAGGCGCCGCCCCAGCCCCCGCTGCCGCGCCCCCTCCGCCACCTCGACCGCGGCCTCCAGCCGCCCGGCGACCCCCCGGCCCAGCACGAGCACCCCGCCGTCCGCCGCCCACACCCGCGCCTCGTCCCGCCGCCGACGCGCCGAAACCACCCGCGGATGCCCGGGACCGACGACCTCCGTCAGCACGGTCTCCGGCCGGCCCGCAAGCGGAGCACCGGTCAGCAGCACGTCGATCGTGTCGGTCGTCCGCCCGGTCCGCGCCATGAAGGCGGCCAGGAAACGGGCGTTCATCGTCGCGGCGAGGGCGTCGCAGCGCAGCGCGCCCAACGTCTCGCGCACCCACCCCTCGTCCTCGTCCGTGAAGACGACCGAGTGCGCCGTGAACGCGATCACCCCCGCGTCCCGGGGGCCGTGCTGCGGCACGACGGTCGTACCGCCGTCCGCCGCCGGGAAGACGCCCCGCGCCGCCGCGTCCAGAATGTCCCGCAGGCTCTCCGCCACACCGCTCTCCTTGAGTCTCCACCCACTGGAAGGCCCAGACTCACAGACATGACCGACGACGGCACCGGACTCCTGACCATCGGCGAACTGGCGCGTGCCACCGGACTCACGGTGCGCACCATCCGCTACTGGTCCGACGAGGGCGCCCTGCCCCCGGTGACCCGCTCCACGGGGGGCTACCGGCTCTACGACGCCGCGTCCGTCGCCCGCCTGGAGCTGATCCGCACGCTGCGCGAACTCGGCCTCGGCCTGGACGCCGTACGCCGTGTGCTGGCCGGCGAGACGACGGTCGCGCAGGTGGCGGCGGCCCACGTGAGCGCGCTGGACGCGCAGATCAGGTCCCTGCGGGTGACCCGCGCGGTGCTGTCGACCGTGGCACGACGCGGCTCGACCGTTGAGGAGACGACCCTGATGAACAGACTGGCGCGACTGTCCGCCACCGAACGACGGCGCATCATCGAGGACTTCCTGGCGGAGGTCTTCGAGGGCGTCGACACCGCGGACCCCGACATCCGCAGCCGCCTGCGCTTCGCCGCGGCCGACCTGCCCGACGACCCCACCCCCGAGCAGGTGGACGCCTGGGTGGAGCTGGCCGAGCTGATCCAGGACCCGGAGTTCCGGGCGACGATGCGCAGGATGATCGAGTTCAACGCGGCCGACCGGGGACCGGACGTCCCCACCGGCTCCTCCCTGTGGTTCGTGAGCCGCTTGGTGCAGCTCGCGGGCGATGCGCTGAGGGAGGACGTCGCGCCGGACTCGCCGCGGGCCGCCGGCATCCTGCGCGGGCTGATCGGCGACGCCGACCCGGCCGTCGTACGGGAGCGCCTCACACCGGTGACGAACGCCCGTCTCGTCCGCTACCGGGAGCTCTCCGCGATCGTGAACGGCCTGGAGCCCCCGGCCGCCTACGAGGAGCAGTTCGGGTGGGTGGTCGCCGCACTGGGTGCCCGGACGGGCAGCTAATCTGACCTGCGTCAGAAGGACCCACGCATGAGATGAGGGGCGGACCGGTGGCGGACATCGAGGAAGCACGCAAGCAGTTCCAGCGGATCGACACGGACGGGGACGGCTTCATCACCGCCGCCGAGTTCAAGACCGCGCTGGCCCAGGGCGGCGACTGGAACGTCACCGAGTCGGTGGCCGAGGCGATCATCGCCGGTCGCGACCTCGACGGGGACAAGGTGCTGTCGTTCGACGAGTTCTGGGCCCACCTGAACAAGTGACGACGCCGTGAGGGGCGCCCGTCCGGTCACCCGGGGGCGCCCCTGCGCGGAACGCCCCGCCCCGGCCGGCGAGGGGCTCAAGGGCCGGGAGCTACGCGCCCTCGGCCCACTCCTTCAGCGCGGCCCGGCTCGCGAAGTCCGCGACATTGGTGTCGACCGGGTCGTCGGTGTACTGGTGGAAGCGCCACTCGGCCTGGATGCGGGGCTTTCCGGCCGACACGTAGTCGGCGATCCAGAGGCCGTCACCGGCGTACGAGGTGCTGTCGACGGTGAGCCAGAAGTGCCGGTTGCAGTAGAGGACGACCCGGCTGTCCGGCCGCAGTTCCTTCAGCTTCCGGATGAAGCGGTCCTTCTCGGAGTTGCTCGCGTGGGTGCCCTCCCCGTTCGTCTCCCAGTCGACGGCGAGGATGTCACCCTTCTTCTCCGGGGTCTTGGAGACGAAGTACTCGGCCTGGGCGCTGAGGTTTCCCGGCCACAGGAAGTGGTAGAAGCCGACGACGAGACCGGCGTCGCGGGCCCGCTCCGTCTGGGCCTTGAGCTTCGGATTGACGTACGAACGGCCCTCCGTCGCCTTCACGAAGACGAAGGAGAGCCCGTCGGTGTCGTAGGTGGAGGACTGGTACGCGCTGACGTCGATGCCGCGGAGCATGACGACTCCCTCGGATGCCGGTGGGACTGAAGTGCCCCGGGGGCCTAGGTAGTTGTTATGCCCGGCATCGGCTGCCGTACGCCGGGCGTGTGGATGCTCGGCGTACGGCAGTGGTGAACGCCGGTGGGATCAGGGGGCGGAGGTGACGACCGGGGTGCCGGTGCCGTCAGCGGCGGAGGCCGCCTCGTCCTCGCCCTCGTCCTCGCCCTCGTCCAGGGAGACGTCCTTGGTCTCCTTGCTGAGCAGGAGCGCGGCCAGCGTCAGCACCGCCATCGCGGAGAGGTAGACGCCGACCAGCCACGGTGAGCCGTCACCGGTCTCCCACAGCGCCACCGCTATGAACGGCGCGACGGCCGCTCCGAGGATCGAGCTGACGTTGTACGAGATGCCGGAGCCGGTGTAGCGCACACTCGTCGGGAACAGCTCCGGCAGCAGCGCGCCCATCGGACCGAACGTCATGCCCATCAGCGTGAAGCCGAGCACCAGCCACAGCACCACGCCGAGCGTGCCCAGGCCGATCAGCGGCACCCAGACCAGGCCGAAGACCACGATCGCGGCGGTGATCCAGATCAGGGTGGTACGGCGGCCGTACTTGTCGGCGAGCGGGCCGGAGACCAGGGTGAACACGGCGAAGAAGAGCACGCCGAAGATCATCATCAGGACGAACGTGGTGTAGCTGTACCCCAGACCCGGCACGTCGGCGTCCTTCGCGGTGCGCCCGTAGCTCAGCGAGAACGTGGTCATGAGGTAGAAGAGCACGTACGTCGCCAGCATGATGAACGTGCCCAGGATCAGCTGCTTCCAGTGGCCCTGGACCACGGTGGCCAGCGGCAGCTTCCGCACCTTCCCGGCCTCGCGGGTCTTGGCGAACACCGCCGACTCGACGAGCCGCGAGCGCACCCACAGGCCGATCGCGACCATCACCGCGGAGAACAGGAACGGGATGCGCCAGCCCCAGCTCGTGAAGGCCTCGGACGGCTGGGTGGGGTCGGCGCCGGCCGTGGACGGCAGCAGCGCCCCGATGACCAGGAACAGGCCGTTGCCGATGATGAAGCCGAGCGGGGCGCCCAGCTGCGGGAAGGTCCCGTACAGGGCGCGCTTGCCGCGGGGGGCGTTCTCGGTCGCGACCAGCGCGGCCCCGCTCCACTCGCCGCCGAGCGCGAAGCCCTGCGCCAGCCGCATCAGCACGAGCAGCGCGGTGGCGACCCAGCCGGCCTGTGCGTAGGTGGGCAGCACGCCGATGAGGAAGGTGGCGATGCCCATGGTGAGGAGCGAGACCACCAGCGTCTTCTTGCGGCCGAGCCGGTCACCGAGGTGCCCGAAGAAGACGGCGCCGATCGGCCGGGCGACCATCGCGGCGCCGAAGACCGCGAAGGACGACAGCAGTGCCGTGGTCGGGTCGCTGTCCGGGAAGAAGAGGGCGGGGAAGACCAGGACGGCGGCGGTCGCGTAGATGTAGAAGTCGTAGAACTCGATCGTCGTGCCGATGAGGCTGGCGATGAGGACGCGGGACCGCGAATTGACGGGTGTCTGAGCGGGAGCGGGGTGGGGGGACGGTGCGGGCATCTCTCGGTCTTTCACGCGCGATACATGGGTAGCGCAACGATCTCAGGCGTCTTATTTTTCGGAAAGCGGGTGTCACGATGTGAGACGCCGGCCGGGCCGCCCGCTGCACGGTGTTTCCTGACGCCGTTCCCCCGCGCATAGGGTGGAGCCCATGACGTCAGCGGAGGAGCAGCCGCCGCGCGCGCTGTTCGCGGGGGCTTCGCGTCGGTGGGTGCGGCTGCTGCCGTGGGGTGTGGCGTTCGTGCTGGGTGTCGCCCTGTTGCCCACCACCATCCAGGTGCTGACCGCCGACTACGGGCTGAACGGCGGCGTCGCGAGCGCGCTGGCGGTCGCGCAGGCGGCACCGCTGCTGCTCGCCGTCGTCCGTCCGCTGCCGGCCTGGTGCGTGATCTTCGTGGCGGATGTGGCCGGGGCGCTCGTCCTGCGCACCGTCGACTTCGATGAGCGGCTCCTGTGGCCGTTTCCGCCGATGGAGATCGTCGGGTACGTCGGCCTCTGCCTCGCCCTCGGTCTGCGCGAGTCGCGCCGGACGCTGCTGCTGGTGTGGCTGGCGACGGTGGGCGCGGGCATCGGTCTGGGGTTCGTCGTTCCCGACGGTACGAACAGCAACAGCACCGTGCTCACGATGCTCAGCGGCATCACGCTCCTGATCGCCGGTGCGCTCCGGGAGCGGTACGACGTGCAGCGCAGGCTGGCCGAGCAGGAGACGATCAGCGAGGCCGAGCGCGGCCGGCGGATGCTGCTGGAGGAACGCGCCCGGATCGCACGCGAGCTGCACGACGTGGTGGCGCACCACATGTCCGTCATCACGGTGCAGGCGGGCACCGCGGAGTACCGCCTCGACGGACTGGCGCCCAACGTGCGGGAGGAGTTCACGTCCATCGCGGCGACCGCGCGCGAGTCGCTCGGCGAGATGCGGCGGCTCCTCGGCGTACTGCGCAACGAGGAGGCGCACGGCGAGCTCGCGCCCCAGCCGGGCCTGACGCGGATCGGGCAGCTGGTGGAGGCGACGGCGAGGGCCGGCATGCCGGTGGAGTTCACCCCCTGCGACGCCGACGTGCCCGAGGCGGTGGGCCTGTCCGCGTACCGCATCGTCCAGGAGGCCCTCGCGAACGTCGTGCGGCACGCGCCGGGTGCCCCGACGCGGGTGTCGCTGTCGGTGCCGGAGGACGGCGCGCGGCTCACCGTTCTGGTCGTCAACGGGCCGCCGCCGGAGCCGCCCGCCGCGCCGCTCGAGGTGGGCGGCACCGGGCACGGTCTCGTCGGCATGCGCGAGCGGGTGCGGATCATAGGCGGCAGCCTCGATGTGGGGCCGCTGCCGGACGGCGGCTTCCGGGTGGCAGCCCGACTTCCCCTGACGGAAAGTGACTTCACGTGACGACGCGCGTCATCATCGTCGACGACCAGGCCATGGTGCGGGCCGGCTTCGCCGCGCTGCTGGCCGCCCAGAGCGACATCGACGTGGTGGGCGAGGCCCCCGACGGTGCGCAGGGCGTCGAGCTGAGCCGGCGCACCCACCCCGACGTCGTACTGATGGACGTCCGCATGCCCGAGATGGACGGCCTCGAGGCCGCGCGCCGCATCCTCGCGCCCCCGCCGGGCGGTGGGGGCACCGCCCACGCCCGACAGGCAGGGGGGGAACACCGGCCGCGCGTGCTGATGCTCACCACCTTCGACATCGACGACTACGTCTACGAGGCGCTGCGGGCCGGTGCGAGCGGCTTCCTGCTGAAGGACGCGCCGCCGGCCGACCTCATCGCGGCGGTACGCGTGGTGGCCGCGGGCGACGCCCTGCTCGCTCCCTCCGTGACGCGCCGCCTCATCGCGGACTTCGCCCGGCAGCGTCCCGCCGCCCGGGGCAAGCCCGCACTGCGGCTCAAGGCCCTGACCCACCGCGAGACCGAGGTCCTCACCCTGGTGGCCCGCGGCCGGTCCAACGCGGAGATCGCGCAGACGCTGGTGCTGGCCGAGCAGACGGTGAAGACGCACGTGAGCCGCGTCCTGACCAAGCTCGACCTGCGCGACCGCGCCCAGGCGGTGGTCTTCGCGTACGAGTCGGGGCTGGTCACCGCGGGGGAGTAGGACGGCCCCCGACCGGGCCGTGCCCCGCGACCGCGAGCAGTCGCCGTCGGAGACGGAGGAGCCCGCGGCCCCGGTGTTCGCACGTCGCCGGTGTCGGTGTCCCTGAGCCGCGTCGGGCGAGTCGCGGCCTCGTCGGGAGGCGGCTCGCCCCACGCCCCCGGACGGCGCGGGCGGCCCCCGCCGGAGAGACGGTGGCGGGCGGCCCCCCAGAGAGACGGCTCCCCGCCGGGCCGCGCTCCGGCACAGGGCGGCAACGGACGCATCCCCGTGCACGCCGCGCCGGCGGCGGCCGGGCCGGCCCTGCGCCGACCTCCGAGCCGGGGTGCCCCGTGCCGGTGCAGGCCGGGGCGCAGTCCGCTGGATCCGCCCCTCGCCGGCAGCCCCGGGCGGAGGCGGAGGCAGGGCCCGCCCCTCCTCCACCCCCTACCGTGGTAGCACCTCCACATTGGCTCCCGGGTATGACGCCCGGCGCGCAGCCGTCCCCGCACTCTCACCTCGTAGGCACGAGAACATCGCGAGAGGGCGGAACATGAGGCTACGCAGCCGCAAGCGTCAGAAGGCGGACGACCGGCCGGAGGCCCCGGCCACCACACCGGGCACACCCGGTCTCGCCGTCGAACTGCGCGGTGTCCGGCGGCAGTACGGCCGCGGCGCGGGCTCCGTGCACGCCCTCGCGGGCGTCGACCTCGCCCTCCCGCGCGGCACGTTCACCGCGGTCATGGGCCCGTCCGGGTCCGGCAAGTCCACCTTCCTGCAGTGCGCCGCCGGGCTCGACCGGCCGTCGGCGGGGTCCGTGCGCCTCGGCGGTACGGAGATCACCGGTATGAACGAGACCGAGCTCACCGAGCTCCGCCGCAGCCGCCTCGGCTTCGTCTTCCAGGCGTTCAACCTGCTGCCGTCACTGACCGTGGAGCAGAACGTCCTGCTGCCCGTGCGCCTCGCCGGGCAGCGCCAGGACCGCGGCCGGGCGGCCGCGGTGCTCGCCCAGGTCGGGCTCGCCGACAAGGCCCGGCGCCGGCCCGGCGAGCTCTCCGGCGGCCAGCAGCAGCGCGTGGCCGTCGCCCGCGCCCTGGTCACCAGCCCGGACGTGATCTTCGCCGACGAGCCCACCGGCGCCCTCGACACCGGCACCGCCGCCGAGGTCCTCGGCCTGCTCCGGCACGCGGTGGACACCCTCGGCGCCACCGTCGTCATGGTCACCCACGACCCGGCCGCGGCCGCCTGGGCCGACCGCGTGCTGTTCCTCGCCGACGGCGCCTTCGCCGACGGCCTGGAGCGTGGCTCGGCGGAGCAGATCGCGGCACGGATGGCCGTGCTCACCTCCCGTACGGGCGTGATGGCGGGTGCGGCGGCATGAGGCTCCCCAACGGACTCGCCCGGGAGGCCGTCCGCTTCAGGCCCGCGTCCTTCGCGGGGACCTTCCTCGCGCTGCTGATGTCCGCGCTGATCGTCTCGACCTGCGGAATCCTGCTCGAGACCAGCCTGCGCGCGTCGGTGCCGCCGGAGCGGTACGCGAAGGCGCCGGTCGTCGCGGCCGCGGACCAGTACGAGTACGTCGTCACGGGCAGCGGTGAGGACCGTGAGAAGGAGGCGGTCCCGCTGCCGGACACCGCACGCGTGGACGCCGGGCTGGTGGCGAAGGCCGCCGAGGCGCCGGGCGCGGCCACCGCCGTCCCGGACTTCACCTTCCCGGTGCGCGCGGCGGACGAAGGCGTGGACCCCGGCGCACGCGAACTGCCCGTTCCGGGCGGTGTGCTCACCGCACACGGCTGGGGCTCGCACCTCTTCACCGGGACCGCGCTGACCACCGGCTCCGCGCCCCACCGGGGCGAAGTCGTGCTCGACGCGGCCACGGCCCGCGCCGCGAAGGCCGCCGTCGGTGACACCGTGGTGCTGCGGACCGCCGCCGGGCAGCAGGACTTCCGCGTGGCCGGCGTCGCCAGGGCCGGATCCGGGGACACCGCCCGGAACACCGGCGCCGCCGGCGCCCTGGCCTGGTTCGCCGACGCCCAGGCCCCCACGCTCGCCGGACACCCCGGCAAGGCCGACGCCATCGCCGTGCTGGCCGAGCACGGCACCGATGCCGAGACCCTCGCCGACTCCGTGAGGAAGGCCCTGGCCGGCTCCGGAGCCCAGGTGCACACCGGCGACGACCGCGGTGCCGTCGAGGACCCGGGCCTCGGCTACGCCAAGGTCACGCTCTTCGGAATCGGCGGCTCCTTCGGTGGCATCGCCACCATCGTCGCGATCCTCACCGCGGCCGGGACCGTGTCCCTGTCCGTATCCCAGCGGGCCCGCGAATTCGCGCTGCTGCGCGCCGTCGGCGCCACCCCGCGGCAGGTCCGGCGCGCGGTCGCCTCCGAGGCACTGCTCGTCGCGCCGCTCGCCGGGATCACCGGCTGCCTGCCCGGCATCGGGCTCGCCCACTGGTGGTTCGGACAGCTGCAGGACCGCGGTGCGATCCCGCACGCCGTGGACCTGCACGTCTCCGGGCTGCCCCTCCTCGCCGCGGTCGCCATGGGACTGCTCACCGCCCTCGCCGCCGGCTGGGCGGCCGGGCGTCGGCCCGCGAGGATCAAGCCCGGACAGGCGCTCGCCGAGGCGTCGGTGGAGCGGCTGCGGCCCGGCCTGGTCCGTACGGTGCTGGGCGTGGGCGCCCTCGTCGGCGGTGGAGTCCTCACCGGCGTCTCCGCCGGCTCCACGGGAGGTGACGCGGCCGGCGCCGCCCTCGGCGTCGTCATGCTCTTCATGCTGGCCGTCGCGCTGCTCGGCCCGCTGGTGGCGCGGCTGTGCGCGGGCCTGTTCGGCCTCCCCCTGCGGGGCGCGGGCCCGGCCGCGCAGCTCGCGGCCGCCAACTCCCGTACCAACGCCCGCCGCCTCGCCTCCGCGATCACTCCGATCGTCCTCGCCATGGCCTTCGCCTCGACCC
Source organism: Streptomyces sp. WG5 (assembly GCF_049974565.1). NCBI lineage: Bacteria > Bacillati > Actinomycetota > Actinomycetes > Kitasatosporales > Streptomycetaceae > Streptomyces > Streptomyces sp. WG5. The sequence goes on from NZ_JBNGGC010000024.1 coordinate 34,809, forward strand.
TCGTGTTCATGCACACCAGCGAGACCCACGCCGCCGACAAGCAGCTGCGCGCGGGCGTCACCGCGGACCACGTGGTCACGCACCCGGCCGGGCTCCCCGTGGACGCGGTGGCACGGGCCGCCCGCGCGCCGGGCGTGGACGCGGCCGTCGGCCTGCTGAACACGCAGGTGCTGGTGCCGACCGGCTCCGGCGAGTTCAGGTCACTGCAGGGCGCGGCGACCCAGGGTGTCAGCGGCTCCGGCGCCGAGCTCGCGAAGGTGCAGGACCTGGACGTACGCGAAGGCAGTCTCGACTGGCTCGGCGAGGGCCGGATCGCCATCGACAAGACCCTCGCGAACGCGGCGGACGCCGGCGTCGGCGACCGGCTCCCGCTCTACCTCCCCGACGGCACCGAGGCCGGCCCCGAGATCGTCGCCGTCTACGGCCGAGGCCTCGGCCTGGCCACGGTGACCATGGACCGGGCGTCCCTCGCCGGGCACGTCACCTCGGGCTTCGACGACACGTTGCTGGTGAGGGGCGGCTCGGAGACGTCACTCAGCGCCCTGGGCGAGGTCACCGACGCCTCCGGCTACGCCACCGAGCGGAACCTCGACGCCGAGCTGGGCGCCTGGATGAACAACACCATGGCCGCGGTCCTCGGCGGCTTCGCCGCCGTCGCCGCCGCCAACACCCTGGTGATGACGGTCCTCGACCGCCGCCGCGAGCTGGGCACACTGCGCCTGGTCGGCTCCACCCGGCGCCAGGTGCTGACGATGCTCGGCTGGGAGGGCCTGCTGGTCTCCACGGTGGGCGTGGTCCTCGGCTCCGCGATCGCCGCGGCCACGCTCATCCCGATGATGCGCGGCACGACCGGCGAGGGGCCGTACGTGCCCCCGCTGATGTACGGATCCTTCGCGGCCGCCGGCGTCGGCCTGGCACTGCTCGCGGTCACGCTGCCGGCGCGAGCGGCGCTGCGCCGCTGGTCGTAGCACGTGCGTACGGCGCGACGGCCGGCCCCACGCCGGCTCCCGCCCCGTACGACCTCTCGGGGCCCAGGGCCGCAGAGCAGCGGGCGCATGGTGCCGCGACGGCCCTGGCCGGCTTGTGGCGCGGGCCGCGACGCGGCAGCGCTACGCCTGCCGCCCCCCTTCCACCCGCCCGGCAACGAAGGAAAGGACGTTCATGACCGACACTCTGGCTCCCCCCGTCCGCATCGGGAAGGCAGCCGTCGGGGCCCTCGGCCTACTGGCACTCGCCACCGGTGCCCTGGAGTCGGTGGTGACACCGACGCTTCCGCTCCTGCAACGCGAGCTGGACATGAGCCCCTCCGAGGGGGCGCTGCTCAGCATCGTGCTCCTCATCACCGGCGCGCTCATCACACCGCTGGCGGGCAAGTTCGGCGACCGCTACGGAGGGAAGCGGATCCTGATCCGGCTGATGGCGGTGGTCTGTGCCGGCGGTCTGGTGTCCGCCCTGGCGCCGAACCTGCCCGTGCTGCTGCTCGGCCAGGTACTCCAGGGGGCGATGGTGGGCGCGCTGCCCCTGTCGTTCATCGTGGTGCGCAAACACCTCCCCGCGGGAGAGTCGAAGGTGGCCATCGGGGTGGTCAGCGGACTGTTCGTCGGGGGCGGGATGGCGGGAACGCTGTCGGCCGGGCCCGTGGCGGAAGCGCTCTCCCGGCACTGGATGTTCGCGCTGCCGACGCTCGCGGTCATCGGGGCCACCCTGCTGGTGAACCGGCTGATGCCGACTGATCCGCCGGGCCGGTCGGACGACGCCGGGATCGACTGGCCCGGCCTGCTTCTCCTGAGCGGGACGCTGGTCACGCTCATGCTCGTACTCGCGCTGGCGCCCGACCTCGTCTCGCAGCCCCTCGTGCTCGGCGCCCTCCTCGTGGCTCTGGCCGCCTTCGTCACCGGATGGGTGGCCGTCGAACGGCGTGCGGCCTCGCCGATGATCGATCTGCGCATGCTGGCACGGCCCGCGATATGGAAGGCCTGCGCGCTGACGTTCGTGATATGCCTCGGTACCTCGATGGGGGTCTATCTCGTTCCGCAGCTGTTCGACGAGACCGGCGACGGATACGGATTCGGGGCCAGCGCCACCCAGATCGGCTTCTTCCTGCTGCCCGGCGCCATCGCCGCGTCGCTGGCCGGGCCGCTCGGCGGGATCGGGGACCGGCGTTTCGGCTCACGTGCCGTCGTCACCGCCGGAGTGGTCATGATGGCCGTCTCCCTGGCCGCCCTGGCAGCCGTGCACACCGAGGTCTGGCACCTCGTCGTCGGCAAGGCGCTGATCGCGCTGGCCAACGGTCTGTGCGTCACGGCGATGATGACCAGCACCGCCACGGCCGTCGACCGGAGTGACACCGGCATCGCCACCAGCCTGGTCCTGGTGAGCCGCGTGCTCGGCTACGCCGTGGGCGGGCAGCTCGGCGGCGCGCTCCTCACCGCCGCGACTCCGTCCGGATCGGATGTTGCGGCTGAATCGGCTTACGTCACCGGCTTCGTCATCGCCGGCGCCGTCACGGCGCTGGCCCTGCTTGTCACCCGCACCATGAGCAAAGGAGTCAAGGCATGACCCGCACCGACCAGCCGGCAGACACCCGCACCACACCGAGGCGCACGGTCCTGATCTCGGGGGCCAGCATCGCGGGCCCCGCCCTGGCGTTCTGGCTGAACCGCTGTGGACACGCGGTCACGGTGGTCGAGAAGGCGCCCGCACTCCGAGGCGGTGGTTATCCCGTCGACGTGCGCGGCACCGCACTGGACGTCGTGGAGAGGATGGGCATCCTGCCGCGACTGCGGGACGCGCACATCGACCTGCGCCGGCTGACCTTCCTCGAGGGCGACGGCAGCGAAGTGGCCTCGCTCCATCCGCACACCGTCACCGGCGGCGCCGCGGGACGGGACCTGGAGGTACGGCGCGGGGACCTGTCCGACGCGCTCTACACGGCGGTCCGCGACGACGTGGAGTTCGTGTTCGACGACTCCATCGACACCCTCGACCAGTCGGGCCACGGGGTCGACGTCACCTTCCGCGGGGGCGGCCGGCGTACCTTCGACGTGGTGGTCGCCGCGGACGGCGTGCACTCACGTACCCGGGAGATGCTGTTCGGACCCGAAGACCGGTTCCACCACTACCTCGGCTACTGCTTCGCCGTGTTCACGATGCCCAACACCCTCGCGCTCTCGCACGAGACCGTGATGTGGAACAGCCCGGGCAGGGCCGCGGCGCTCTACGCGGTGGGGGACGACGACGAAGTGCACGCCTTCCTGAACTTCGCCCTCCCCGAACCGCCACGGGACGCGCTCCGCGACCCGGAAGCCCGGCAGGAGCTGGTCGCCTCGGTCTTCGCCGACGCGGGATGGGAGATCCCGGGCATGATCGCCGCCATGCGCGACGCGGACGACCTGTTCTTCGACGCGGTCGGCCAGATCCGTATGCCCCGCTGGTCCAGGGGCAGGGTCGCGCTGGTGGGCGACGCCGCGTGGGCGCCCTCGTTCCTCACCGGCCAGGGCACCAGCCTCGCGCTCGTCGGCGCCTACATGCTCGCCCGCTCCCTGGCCCACCAGGACCATGCCACGGGCTTCGCCGCCTACGAAGACAGCACCCGCGAGTTCGTCACCCTGAACCAGGGACTGGTCGGCAAGGGCGGTGCCACCCTCTTCCCGACCACCCCCCAGGCCCTGGAGCGACGCAACAACAGGCTCCGCGAACTCAGCACCCTCCCCTCCGGGGAGGGACAGCCCGCCCATTCGGCCCTCACCCTGCCCGAACCCATCGGGGACAGCGGCAGGAACGGCTGACACTCCGAGGCGGCGATCACGTCGTGGTCGCCGCCGAGGGGCCGTGGCCCGCCTTCGCCAGGGCCTGGCTTCCAGCTCCGGGACCTTCCGCTGGGCGGGCAGGGACGGGCCTGACAGCGCTGAATGGTGTGAACGCGCTGGCCGGGGCCCGCGTCCTCAGCACTCGATGATGTTCACCGCGAGCCCGCCCCGCGCCGTCTCCTAAGACACTGGCAGGACTGGACGAGCATCAAGTACGCCGCTGGGACTCCTGGCACCGCTGGGTCACTCTGGCCCTGCTCGCACATGCCTTCCTCGCCGTCACCACCGCCCTCGAACGCCGTCTTTGGCAAGCTCGACCTTGCGGCTCGGGGTGCGGGCCTCATCGAGACGGGGTCGAGGCCGTGGGCTCTGAAGATGCGGGTGATCTCGGCGAGGTCCGGGGCCTACCGCGAGGACGGGGTGCGGAAGACGCGCCATGTGCCGTAGGTACTGGCGGGCAGCTTGTCGAGGACCTTCTTCGCGGCGCGCTCGCCGCGGTCAGTGCGGCGGGCCTGGTCGGCGGCGCCCTCGTACTCGCGAGACGCGGCCTCGATCTGCTCGACCGGGGGATGGGCTCAGAACTGGAGTCCTGCCCGACGGGCCCCGGCCCAGCCTGCCGCTGGGCCTTCCTGGGGCCAGAATGGGGCCGGAAGGACAGGGAAGCACCGGGAGTGATCACCAAACCCCGGGCGCCCCACATGCGTGGAGCTCTTCAGTCCGGTTTTGATGATCCTGCGCGCGCCGACCGGCTGCCGGGCCTCTTCCTGCTTCGGGGCGTGTTTTCTCGGACTCAGTGAGTGTCGGGCTCCGGGTCCGGCAGGGGGAGTTCGTCGAGGTCGAGGGTGAAGGTGCGGCCGTCGGCCAGGGGGATGGGGAGCTTGCCTGTGCCGTATGCGCGGGTGTGGGCGGTGCTGTAGCCGCTGGAGGTGGGCTCGGTGTGCAGGGCGACTTCCCGGGCGTAGGGATCCACGACGAGGTAGACGGGGATGCCGTACCGGCCGTACTTGGCGGTGCAGTCGTCGTAATCCTTGCGTGCCGAGGACGTGGAGACGACCTCCGAGATCAACAGGACGTCCTCGAAGCTGTAGCGCTTGCCCTCCTTGCGCGCGTCCTCGCGCAGGATGGCCAGGTCGGGGGCGGAGTGCTCGTCGGCGGGGAAGTCGATGTAGACGTCCGAGGTGACCTTCGCATGACGGCCGAGGGCGAGAGAGTCGATCTGCATCGACCTGATCGTGCTGGAGTGCTCTTCGCTCTGCGGGGTCATGATGATCTTTCCGTCGGCGCCGAAGAACACCACGTATCCCGCGGGGAACTCGGTGTGCGTGATCGCGTCGACACTCATGGACGGTACTCCTTCCCGTGTGCCGTCATGATACGGCGGGCAGAGCCGTCCCACGGGTGGACTTCCATGACGTGCGCGCACTATAGGGGGAACCGGTCCGCACGAGCGGCGGGTAGGAAATCGTCGGGCGGCGTGTACCGCGCGGCACGGCGATGTGTACTGCTGCGGGGATGTCGTCGATCAGCTCATGCCGGGCCAGGGAGGATTCACCGCACAAGACGGCGCGAGGGGCCCGTGCGCACGCGGCCAGCAGATCAGCGTGCGCCGTTTCCGGGGCGTCTGCCCGCCGGTACACCCCACGGGACAGTTCGTCTGTCTCCCCTCCGTGACCAAGTGCGCCGGATAGGGAGGGGAGAGCAGGGCCTGTCGCGCCTGCGCCGTCGTGAATGTGGGGGAGAGGCCGGCCAGCCGCTGCTTCAAGCGCGGGTTTTCCGCAGAGTTCGTATATCGAATGGCACCCCTTGAGCGGGGGTAAGGGATCGATTCGATACATCAGCTGGTGGGTGATCGGCACATCCGGCGTTGATCACGTGCCGCGAACCTGCAGGTCAAAAGCCCCTTCCAGGGGGGATGTCCCAGGGACTTCTCAGGACTTTCACGCCTGTCACATGGACTTCCCAGGGACTTTCCGCCGCGTGAACAGGGAAGGCCCTGACAGCGCTGAAAGATGCGAACGCGCTGGTCAGAGCCCATCTGGCTAGCACTCGATGATGTTCACCGCCAGCCCGCCCCGCGCCGTCTCCTTGTACTTCACCGACATGTCCGCGCCGGTCTCCTTCATGGTCTTGATGACCTTGTCGAGGGACACCTTGTGCGAGCCGTCACCGCGCATCGCCATCCGCGCCGCCGTGACCGCCTTGACCGCGGCCATGCCGTTGCGCTCGATGCACGGGATCTGGACGAGGCCGCCGACCGGGTCGCAGGTCAGGCCGAGGTTGTGCTCCATGCCGATCTCGGCGGCGTTCTCCACCTGCTCCGGCGTGCCGCCCAGCACCTCGGCGAGCGCGCCGGCCGCCATGGAGCAGGCGGAGCCGACCTCGCCCTGGCAGCCGACCTCGGCGCCGGAGATGGAGGCGTTCTCCTTGAAGAGCATGCCGATGGCGCCCGCGGCCAGGAGGAAGCGGACCACGCCGTCCTCGTCGGCGCCCGGGACGAAGTTCATGTAGTAGTGCAGGACCGCCGGGATGATGCCCGCCGCGCCGTTCGTCGGGGCGGTGACGACCCGGCCGCCGGCCGCGTTCTCCTCGTTCACGGCCATGGCGTAGAGGGTGATCCACTCCATCGCCAGGGCCAGCGGGTCGCCCTCGGAGCGCAGCTTGCGCGCGGTGTTGGCGGCGCGGCGGCGGACCTTGAGGCCGCCCGGCAGGATGCCCTCGCGGGACATGCCGCGGTCGACGCACGCCCGCATGACGCGCCAGATCTCCAGCAGGCCCTCGCGGATCTCGTCCTCGTCGCGCCAGGCCCGCTCGTTCTCCAGCATCAGGGCGGAGATGGACAGGCCCGTCTCCCGGGCCAGCCGCAGCAGCTCGTCGCCGGTGCGGAAGGGGTACTTCAGCACCGTGTCGTCGAGCACGATGCGGTCCGCGCCCACCGCCTCCTCGTCGACGACGAAGCCGCCGCCGACCGAGTAGTACGTCTTCGAGAGCACTTCCGCGCCGGCCGCGTCGTACGCCCACAGCGTCATGCCGTTGGCGTGGTACGGGAGGGCCTTGCGGCGGTGCAGCACCATGTCGTCGTCGTAGGCGAAGGCGATCCCGCGCTCGCCGAGGAGGCGGAGGCGGCCCGAGGCTTTGATCGTCTCGACGCGTTCGTCCGCCGTCTCCACGTCCACCGTGCGCGGCGAGTCGCCCTCCAGGCCGAGCAGCACCGCCTTGGGCGTGCCGTGGCCGTGGCCGGTGGCGCCGAGCGAGCCGTACAGCTCGGCGCGGACCGAGGCGACGGAGCCGAGCAGCTCCTCGTTGCGCAGGCGGCGGGCGAACATACGGGCCGCGCGCATCGGGCCGACCGTGTGGGAGCTCGACGGGCCGATGCCGATCGAGAACAGGTCGAAGACCGAGATGGCCACGGGGACTCCTCAGAACGGGGGTGGTGCAGAGGGTGGTGCTTGGTCGGGGTGGGACGCGCCGCGCCCGCTTGTGGCGGGCACGGCGCACCTGAACACGCGGGGTGCTACGCGTTCAGACCCGGGTACAGCGGGTGCTTGTCGGCCAGGGCCTTCACCCGGGCCTTGAGGGCCTCGGCGTCGTAGGACGGCTTCAGCGCCTCGGCGATCACGTCCGCGACCTCGGCGAAGTCCTCGGCCGTGAAGCCTCGGGTCGCCAGGGCCGGCGTACCGATGCGCAGACCGGAGGTCACCATCGGCGGACGCGGGTCGTTCGGGACGGCGTTGCGGTTGACCGTGATGCCGACCTCGTGGAGGCGGTCCTCGGCCTGCTGCCCGTCCAGCTCGGAGTCGCGCAGGTCGACCAGGACCAGGTGGACGTCCGTGCCGCCGGTCAGGACGGAGACGCCCGCCGCCTTCGCGTCGTCCTTCACCAGGCGCTCGGCGAGGATGCGGGCGCCCTCCAGCGTACGACGCTGGCGCTCCTTGAAGTCCTCGCTCGCGGCGACCTTGAAGGCGACGGCCTTGGCGGCCACCACGTGCTCCAGCGGGCCACCCTGCTGACCGGGGAAGACGGCGGAGTTGATCTTCTTGGCCAGCTCGGCCGTGGAGAGGATCACACCGCCGCGCGGTCCGCCCAGCGTCTTGTGGGTGGTCGTGGTGACGACGTGGGCGTGCGGCACCGGGTTCGGGTGCAGGCCCGCCGCGACCAGACCGGCGAAGTGCGCCATGTCGACCATCAGGTACGCGCCGACCTCGTCGGCGACCTTGCGGAACGCGGCGAAGTCCAGCTGACGGGGATAGGCCGACCAGCCGGCCACGATCAGCTTCGGCTTGGTCTCCTTGGCGAGGCGCTCCACCTCGGCCATGTCGACCTGGCCGTCGTCGCCGACGTGGTACGGGACGACGTCGTAGAGCTTGCCGGAGAAGTTGATCTTCATGCCGTGGGTCAGGTGCCCGCCGTGGGCGAGGTTCAGACCCATGATCGTGTCGCCGGGCTTGAGCAGCGCGAACATCGCCGCCGCGTTGGCCTGGGCGCCCGAGTGCGGCTGCACGTTGGCGTGCTCGGCGCCGAAGAGCGCCTTGACCCGGTCGATGGCGATCTGCTCGACCACGTCGACGTGCTCGCAGCCGCCGTAGTAGCGGCGGCCGGGGTAGCCCTCGGCGTACTTGTTGGTGAGGACCGAGCCCTGGGCCTCCATGACCGCGACCGGCGCGAAGTTCTCGGAGGCGATCATCTCGAGGGTGGACTGCTGGCGGTCCAGCTCGGCGTCGACGGCGGCGGCGACGTCGGGGTCGAGCTCGTGCAGGGGGGTGTTCAGAAGCGACATGCGGTCCGTGACTCCTCAGCCGGCGGTGAAGGCGGTGTACTCGTCGGCGGAGAGCAGGTCGGCCGGCTCGTCCGTGATCCGCACCTTGAACAGCCAGCCGCCCTCGAAGGGCGCGCTGTTCACCAGCGACGGGTCGTTGACGACGTCCTCGTTGACCTCGGTGACCTCACCGGACACGGGGGAGTACAGGTCGGAGACCGACTTGGTGGACTCCAGTTCGCCGCAGGTCTCGCCCGCGGTCACCGAGTCGCCGACCTCGGGGAGCTGGACGAAGACGACGTCACCGAGCGCGTTGGCCGCGTGCTCCGTGATGCCGACCGTCGAGGCGCCGTCCTCGGCGTCCGACAGCCACTCGTGCTCCTTGCTGTAACGCAGCTGCTGGGGGTTGCTCATGGCCTGAATTCTCCTGTACGCGGGGGAGTGCTGGTGACGGGGGGCTGCTGGTGAGGGGGCTGCTGAAACCGCTGGTGAGCAGCGAGGACACGCTCGGGGCGACGAGGACACGCGCGGGGCGACGAGGACGCCGCCGTCCGCCCGGGTGTCTACTTCTGCCGCTTGTAGAACGGCAGCGCGACGACCTCGTACGGCTCGTGGCTGCCCCGGATGTCCACGCCCACACCCGCGGTGCCGGGTGCCGCGTGCGCGGGGTCGACGTACGCCATGGCGATCGGCTTGCCCAGCGTCGGGGACGGCGCCCCGGAGGTGACCTCGCCGACGACCTCGCCGCCGCCGGCGACGACCTGGTACCCGGCGCGCGGCACCCGGCGGCCCTCGGCGACCAGGCCGACCAGGACGCGGGGCGGGTTCTGCTCGGCCCGGGAGGCGGCCTCGGTCAGCGCGGCGCGCCCCACGAAGTCGCCCTCCTTCTCGAACTTCACCACCCGGCCGAGCCCGGCGTCGAAGGGCGTCAGCGCGGTCGACAGCTCGTGCCCGTACAGCGGCATGCCCGCCTCCAGGCGGAGCGTGTCCCGGCAGGACAGTCCGCACGGGACCAGCCCGGCGCCCTCGCCCGCCCGGGTCAGCGCCTGCCACAGCCCGACGGCGTGCTCCGGCTTCACGAACAGCTCGAAGCCGTCCTCGCCGGTGTAGCCGGTGCGCGCGATGAGCGCCGGGACGCCGGCCACGGTGCCGGGAAGACCGGCGTAGTACTTCAGGCCGTCCAGGTCGGCGTCGGTCAGCGAGGCGAGGATCGCCGGGGACTCGGGGCCCTGCACGGCGAGCAGCGCGTAGGCGTCGCGGTCGTCGCGCACCTCGGCGTCGAAGCCGGCCGAGCGCTCGGTCAGCGCGTCCAGCACCACCTGGGCGTTGGAGGCGTTGGCGACCACCATGTAGTGAGAAGGAGCGGCCTCGGTCTCGCCCAGCCGGTAGACGATCAGGTCGTCCAGGATGCCGCCGTCCTCGCGGCAGATCATGGTGTAGCGGGCGCGGCCCGGCTTCACGCTGCCGATGTTGCCGACCAGCGCGAAGTCCAGCAGATCGGCGGCCTGGGGGCCGGTGACCGTGATCTCGCCCATGTGGGAGAGGTCGAAGAGTCCGGCCCGGGTGCGCACCGCGACGTGCTCGTCCCGCTCGGAGCCGTAGCGCAGGGGCATGTCCCAGCCGGCGAAGTCGGTCATCGTCGCGCCCAGCGCCCGATGCGTGGCATCGAGCGCGGTACGGCGGAGTTCGGTACTGCTCATCGGTCGTTCGTCTCCCAGGACAGGACGTGGCGAGGTCGGTCCTCCCCATCTGTCATCGGAACCTGAGAGGTTCGTCACGGCCACCGGAGCGCGGTGGCCGGGACTTGCACCTTGGGTGGGGCAGCCGTCGAACGGCGCCCGCTTTTCAGATGTGCCTCGCCCGCGCGGTAACGGGGCCTGAGAGATTCAAGGGAGGGACTTGCTCCTTCGGCGCCCCGGCGACGGCCGGGGACTCTCCCGCGCGGATTCAAACGGCCGGTATGCAGTTGGCGCCGCCATCATTGCACGCCCCGCCGACCCGTGGGCAGACCGATATCTGTAACCGGCTTGTGGCAGTCAGCGCACGAAAACGCGAGACCTGCGCATTACCTTCTCTTTACACTCGACGGGGATGGGAACTCGTGAACCGCCCCAGGGGAGGACGATCACGGTGAACAGGACCACGGCGTACGCCACCACCTCCGGTCTCGCGCTGCCAGAGCAGCCCGTCGCCCCGGCACCCCAGGCGTGCGCCGAACTGCCCGCACCGGTCGTCCGCGACCTGCGGGACCGGGACGGCCACAGCCCGCACGCCCTGCTCTTCGGACCCCGGGACCTGGTGGTGATCACCGGCCTGCCCGGCAGCGGGAAGTCCACGCTGATGGAGCGCACCGTGCGCGGACTGCGCATCGACTCCCAGGACACCCGGGACCGCTGGGACCGACGCATGCCGCGCTTCGTGCCGTACGGGCTCTACCGCCCCCTCGTCCGCCTCGCCCACTACGCCGGACTGCGCAGGGCCCTGCGCTCCGGCGAGGGCGTCGTCGTGCACGACTGCGGCACCCAGGCCTGGGTGCGCGGCTGGCTGGCCCGCGAGGCCCGCCGCCGCGACGGCACGCTCCACCTGCTGCTGCTCGACGTCGAGGCCGACGAGGCCCTGGCCGGCCAGCGCGAGCGCGGCCGGGGCGTGTCGCGGTACGCGTTCCTGCGGCACCGCGCGGCCAACACCCGCCTGCTGCGCGCGGTGACCGAGGGCACCCTGCCCGCCGGCTGCACCTCGGCGGTCCTCCTGGACCGGGCGGCGGCGAACACGCTCCGCCGTATCGCCTTCACCGGGTGACGCACCGTAGGGCCGCGGGGCCGAACGGGTTAGCCTTTCCGTCACAGCAGCGGTACCAGGCAGGCGGTAGGTAGGCAGATGGACGTCCCGGCACAGGCGCACCACCCGCACGGCGGGTGGCCCGGCAACGAGCTGGAGGAGGTGCTGTCCGCCTCGCTCGGAGTGCCGGGCGCCGGCGGCCGGATCGTGGAGGTGCTCGGCCGCAGCTTCCTGTGGATACCCCTGCCGAACGGCGGCGGCCCGCACAGCGGCCCCCTCGACCTGCCCTCCCTGGAGATCGACGGCCAGGCCTACGTACCGGTCTTCAGCTCCGAGGAGCAGCTCCGCCAGGTGGCCGGCGCGCAGATGGCGTACACCGTCGCCCCCGCCGCGGAGTTCGCCCGCGGCCTCCCCCCTCAGGTCGGCATCGCCGTCAACCCGGACGGCACGGTCGGCATCCCGCTGCCGCCGCCGGCGGTGGCCGAGCTGTGCCGGGCCGGCCGCACCCCGCTGGACGGGCCCGCGTCCGGCGGCCGGGTCCGCCTCTTCGAACCGGACTGGCAGGACGACCCGGTGGACTTCCTGGCCGCCGCCTCCGCCGAGTTCACCGCGATCGGTGTCGTCCGCACCGCCCGCCGCTGCATGGCCGCCGTCGAGACCGCCGACCCCGTCATGTTCGTCGGCGTCGAACTCACCCACTGGGAGGGTGACGCCCGCGCCCTCCCCCTGGACGCCCTGGGCCGGGCCCTGACCAGGGCTCCCCTGAAGTGCCAGGTCAACCTGGTCCTCCTGGAGGCGGCCCAGGACCCGGTCTGCGACTGGATGCGGACCCATGTCCGCCCCTTCTACGACCGCGACGTGTGAGCGCCGCCGAGGAGGACGTGCGTGCGGCGCTAGCCGTACCGATGTGCGGCTCCGCCGCAGGGGTGCGACGAGCCGCAACCGAACCCGCACCCGTCGGCGGACAGCGCGCCCGAGCTCATGGCCGCCCCCTGTCCGCGGAGCCTTAAGCTGGTTCCACGACCGGGGAACTTCTCGAAGGGGCGATACGCGTGAGCGCCAGCGGCACCACGACCGGACAGGTCGAGCACATGCTGCGCCAGGTGACGCCCGGGCGCTACGACGCCTACGAGGCCCTGCTGCGCGCGCTCGCCACCCCCACATCCGGCCAGATCTGGATGCTGCTCTGGCACGGCCAGGCCGGCTCCCCCGACGCCCAGTACGGGAACATGGAGGTCGACGGCTACGGCTACGCGCCCTGCGTGACCTCCGCCCAGGAACTGTCGGCCAGCGGCTGGAACCGGTCGTACGAAGTGGTCGACGGCCTGGAAGTGGCCCGCGCCCTCTACCCGGACCACTACGGCCTGTGGCTCAACCCGCACGCCCCCGGCGGCGGTGTCGGCATCCCGTGGCTCGACCTGCGCCGCATCGCCTCCGGCCTGGACCGCCAGCCGGCGGGCCCCCTGCGCCTGTCCGAACCGGCCATCGAGGTCCCCCAGTTCTACGCCCTGCTCGCCCAGAACGCCCACCGCACCCCGGCGGTCCGCGCGCTGCGCCGCGCCTGGGTGCAGCCGGCGCTGGGCGCGCCGTACCTCGCCATCGGTCTCGACGTGTACGACACCTCCCCGCCGGCCGTCGACGCGGTGCGCGCGATGATGCAGCAGTCCGTCGGCGCGGTGCCGGACGGGCTGCCGGTGTCGACGGTGGCGATGACCGACGCCCACGATCCGGTCGCCATGTGGCTACGTGCCCACGCCCGCCCGTTCTACGACCGCGAGGCCCACGTGGCCGCCCCCGCCCAGGCGCCGGCGGGCGGGTACGGATACCCTCCGGCCGGGGGACGGTACTGACCGTCGCGGGGCCGGTTCCGCCGGTGCCGGGGGAGATCTTCGCGCGTAGACGAGGGCGTAAGGTCCCGTCTCGTCCTCGATGCCCCAACTCGTCCGCGTCCGGCCCCCGTTACCCAGTGTCCGGATAACGGAACACCTCAAACAGCATCACGGTTGCGCATCCATTCCCCTTCAAGTCTGGCTACAGATCGCCAAAGCGTTGAAGACTCCCGAAACGAGGGGTGATTGCCTGCCCCTGTGTACGACGGACTGATCACGCCGCTACAGCGGCAAGTGCGGGCCGGCTACCGCCGGTTGAGAGGGGTCCCTGCCAGATGACGGCACCATTGCACGAGCCGACCGCGGAAGCGGCCCCAAGTGCTGCCGAGGAAGCGGCGGTTGCCGGCGCCGACGCCAAGGCGGTACAGGGACGTTCCCTGGGCCGGATCGCCTGGGAGCGCCTGAAACGGGACAAGCTGGCCCTGACGGGCGGCGTCGTGGTACTCGCCCTCATCGTGATCGCGGTGCTCGCACCCCTGATCACCTCCCTCTACGGGCAGGAGCCCAACGCCTTCAACGAGGACAAGATCGACCCGCTGTTCGGCACCCCCACGGGGTCCCTGGGCGGGATCAGCGGCGAGCACTGGCTGGGCGTCGAACCGGTCAACGGCCGCGACGTCTTCGCCCGCATCGTCCACGGTGCCCGGATCTCGCTGCTCGTCGGCTTCCTGTCCGCGATGGTCGCCGTGGTCATCGGCACCGTCCTGGGTGTCCTGGCCGGCTTCTTCGGCGGCTGGGTCGACGCCCTCATCAGCCGGATCATGGACGGCCTGCTGGCCTTCCCGCAGCTGCTGTTCATCATCGCGCTGGTCTCCGTCATGCCCGACAACATGCTGGGACTGAGCGGCACGGGCGTGCGACTGCTCATGATGATCCTGGTCATCGGCTTCTTCGGCTGGCCCTACATCGGCCGTGTGGTCCGCGGCCAGACGCTCTCGATGCGTGAACGCGAGTACGTCGAGGCGGCCCGGTCCCTGGGAGCCGGACGGTTCTACATCCTGTTCAAGGAACTGCTGCCCAACCTGGTGGCGCCGATCATCGTGTACACCACGATGATGATCCCCACCAACATCCTCACCGAGGCGGCGCTCAGCTTCCTGGGCGTGGGCGTCAAGCCGCCCACCTCGTCCTGGGGGCAGATGCTCTCGAGCGCGATCGACTACTACAAGTCGGATCCCATGTACATGGTGGTTCCCGGTGTGGCGATCTTCATCACCGTTCTTGCCTTCAACCTCTTCGGCGACGGCGTGCGTGACGCGCTGGACCCGAAGGGCTCCCGCTGACCTGCCGTACCGGCAAGCGACCCGTGGCACCTGCACGGGGTCTCTCATCTAATCCGGAGGATCCGAGATCGTGACTACCCAACGCACCTCAGGGCGGCGCAAGCAGGCTTTGGCCGCTGCCGCAGTGGTCGCCGCGCTGCTGACCACGGCGGCGTGCGGCGGCGGCGGAGACGACAGCAGCGGCGGCGGCTCGAAGAACGGCGCGGCCAAGTTCGACGCGGCCAACAACAAGGTCCTTCAGGCCTCCGAGGCCAAGAAGGGCGGCACGCTGAAGTTCGCGAGCACGCAGGACGCCGACTCGTGGGACACCACGCGCGGTTACTACGGCTTCATGTGGAACTTCTCCCGCTACTACAGCCGCCAGCTCGTCACGAACAAGACGGAGCCGGGCGCCGCCGGAGCGCAGGTCACCCCCGACCTCGCCACCGGGCTCGCCAAGGTCTCGGACGACGGTAAGACCTACACGTACACCCTGCGTGAGGGCGTCACCTGGGAGGACGGCAAGCCGATCACCTCCAAGGACGTCAAGTACGGCATCGAGCGCGTCTGGGCCCAGGACGTGCTGTCCGGCGGTCCGGTCTACCTGAAGGACGTCCTGGACCCCAAGGGTGAGTACCCCGGTCCCTACAAGGACCCGTCGAAGGACAAGCTCGGTCTGAAGGCGATCGAGACCCCCGACGACAAGACCATCGTCTTCAAGCTGCCGCAGGCCAACTCGGACTTCGAGGAGATGCTGGCGCTGACCTCGGCGTCCCCGGTCCGCCAGGACAAGGACACCAAGTCCAAGTACGGCCTGCGCCCGTTCTCCTCGGGCCCGTACAAGTTCGAGTCCTACAACCCGGGCAAGGACCTCACCCTGGTCCGCAACACCGAGTGGAAGCAGGAGTCGGACCCGGTCCGCAAGGCGTACCCGGACAAGATCACGATCAAGTTCTTCTCCAACGCCAACGACCTGGACGCCCGCCTGATCGCCGGCGACTACGACCTGGACCTGGCCCAGACCGGTCTGTCCCCGCAGGGCCGCACCACCGCCCTGCAGGAGCACAAGGGCAACCTGGACAACCCGGTCTCGGGTTACATCCGGTACGCGTCCTTCCCGCAGAACGTGAAGCCGTTCGACAACGTCCACTGCCGCAAGGCCGTGCTCTACGGGGCCGACCACGTCTCGCTGCAGACCGCGCGCGGCGGCCCGGTCGCCGGTGGCGACATCGGCACCAACATGCTGCCGCCGTCCGTCCCGGGCTCCGAGGGCCAGAAGTACGACCCGTACGGCATGGCCGGTGAGAACAAGAAGGGCAACGTCGCCAAGGCCAAGGAAGAGCTGAAGGCCTGCGGCCAGCCGAACGGCTTCAAGACCACCATCGCGGTCCGCAACAACAAGCCGGTCGAGGTGGCCACCGCCGAGTCGCTCCAGGCGTCGCTGAAGAAGGTCGGCATCGACGTCGAGATCGACCAGTACGACGGTTCGCAGTACGCCAGCGTCATCGGTGCCCCCGCCAACGTCCAGAAGAAGGGCTACGGCATCATCATCATGGGCTGGGGCCCGGACTTCCCGTCCGTGCAGGGCTACGGTCTGCCGCTGTGGCACAGCGACTACATCCTCGAGAGCGCGAACAACAACTTCGCGATGATCAAGGACAAGGCCATCGACGGTCTGTTCGCGGACTACCTGACCGAGCTGGACGACGCGGGCAAGGCCAAGATCGCCACGGAGATCAACCACAAGGTGATGGAGGGCGCGTACTACCTGCCCTTCGTCTTCGAGAAGTTCATCAACTGGCGCTCCAACCGACTGGCGAACGTGTACACGACCGACGGCTACAGCGGTATGTACGACTTCGTCAACCTCGGCCTGAAGTCCTCGAAGTAACCGGTACACCCGCCGTACGGCACGAAAGGCAGGTGAAGGCCGGCGCGGCGTGACCGCGGGCCGCCGGACGATCTCCGGCGGCCCTGGTCCGCAGCGGGCCGCAACCCGTGCTCGCTTATCTCATCAGGCGGCTGTTCGCCGCCGCAGTGATGCTCGTGGTCATCATCCTGGTGGTCTTCGGCATCTTCTTCCTCGTCCCCAAGTGGGCGGGCGTCGACGTCGCCCTGAGCTTCGTGGGCAAGCAGGCGGACCCCGCCGCCGTCGAGGGAGTGCGACAGAAGCTGGGTCTGTCCGACCCGGTCTTCGTCCAGGCCTGGGAGTTCTTCAAGGGCATCTTCGTGGGCCGCACCTACGCGGCCGGCGGTGACGTCACCAACTGCGCCGCGCCGTGCTTCGGCTACTCCTTCCGCACCGAGCAGTCCGTGTGGCCGGTGCTGACCGAGCGTTTCCCGGTGACCCTGGCTCTCGCGCTCGGTGCGGCCGTCCTGTGGCTGATCTTCGGCCTCGCCGCCGGTGTGCTCTCCGCGCTCAAGCGGGGCACCCTGTGGGACCGCGGCGCGATGATCGTCGCGCTGGCGGGCGTCTCCCTCCCCATCTACTTCACCGGCCTGGTCAGCCTGGCGGTCTTCTCCTACGGCCTGGGCTGGATCGACGGTGAGTTCGTGCCCCTGGAGGACAGCCTCACCGGCTGGCTCGGCGGCATGATCCTGCCCTGGGTCACCCTGGCCTTCCTGTACGCCGCGATGTACGCCCGGATCACCCGGGCCACCATGATGGAGATCCTCGGCGAGGACTACATCCGCACCGCGCGTGCCAAGGGCCTCAGGGAGCCGGTCGTCATCCGCAAGCACGCCATGCGGTCGACCCTGACCCCGCTGCTCACCATGCTCGGCATGGACCTCGGCGCCCTCATGGGCGGCGCGATCCTGACCGAGACCACGTTCAGCCTCCCCGGCCTCGGCCAGAAGGTGCTGGACGCCATCAAGACCCAGGACCTGCCCTTCATCCTGGGCGTCGTCCTGATCACTTCCCTCGCGGTGCTGATCGCCAACCTCGTGGTGGACATCCTGTACGCCGTGATCGACCCCCGAGTGAGGCTCGCATGACCGAACTCAGCAAGAGCGGAGCAGCCGTGGGCGAGCCCACCGGCACCTCGCCCGCGCCGAGCGCCTTCCTGGAAGTACGCGACCTGAAGGTGCACTTCCCGACCGACGACGGCCTGGTCAAGTCCGTCGACGGGCTCAGCTTCCAGCTGGAGCGGGGCAAGACCCTCGGCATCGTGGGCGAGTCCGGCTCGGGCAAGTCGGTGACCTCGCTCGGCATCATGGGCCTGCACACCGCCGGCCAGTACGGCAAGCGCAAGGCCCGGATCTCGGGTGAGATCTGGCTGGACGGCACCGAGCTGCTCTCCGCCGACCCGGACCACGTGCGCAAGCTGCGCGGCCGCGAGATGGCGATGATCTTCCAGGACCCGCTGTCCGCCCTGCACCCGTACTACACGATCGGGCAGCAGATCGTGGAGGCGTACCGCATCCACCACGACGTGGACAAGAAGACCGCCAAGCGCCGCGCGGTCGAGATGCTCGACCGCGTCGGCATCCCGCAGCCGGACAAGCGGGTGGACAGTTACCCGCACGAGTTCTCCGGCGGCATGCGCCAGCGCGCGATGATCGCGATGTCGCTGGTCAACAACCCCGAGCTGCTCATCGCGGACGAGCCGACCACCGCCCTGGACGTGACCGTCCAGGCGCAGATCCTCGACCTCATCCGGGACCTGCAGAAGGAGTTCGGCTCCGCGGTCATCGTCATCACCCACGACCTGGGCGTCGTCGCCGAGCTGGCCGACGACCTCCTGGTGATGTACGGCGGCCGGTGCGTCGAGCGGGGCCCGGCGGAGAAGGTGTTCTACGAGCCCCGGCACCCCTACACCTGGGGCCTGCTCGGCTCGATGCCGCGGCTCGACCGCGACCAGCAGGAGCGCCTCATCCCGGTCAAGGGCTCCCCGCCCTCGCTGATCAACCTGCCGTCCGGCTGCGCCTTCAACCCGCGCTGCCCGTACGCCGACGTGCCCAAGGACGACGTCACCCGCACGGTCCGCCCCGAGCTGGCCGAGGTCGGCAGCAAGCACTGGGCCGCCTGCCACATGTCGCAGGAGCAGCGGGAGCGTATCTGGACCGAAGAGATTGCGCCGAAGCTGTGAGCGAGAACGCCAAGGACGAAGCAGTGGCCATTCCTGCGCAGAGCGACGGCACACAGGGCGAGGCCGCCCGGGCCGCCACCCTCACCAAGGACGCCGCCCCCGGCGAGACCCTGCTGAAGGTGACCGGGCTGCAGAAGCACTTCCCGATCAAGAAGGGCCTGCTGCAGCGCCAGGTCGGCGCGGTGCGCGCCGTCGACGGCATCGACTTCGAGGTCAGGTCCGGTGAGACCCTCGGCGTCGTCGGCGAGTCGGGCTGCGGCAAGTCGACCATGGGCCGGCTGATCACCCGGCTGCTCGAGCCGACCGCCGGCAAGGTCGAGTTCCAGGGCAAGGACATCACCCACCTCGGGGTCGGCGGCATGCGTCCGCTGCGCCGCGACGTGCAGATGATCTTCCAGGACCCGTACTCGTCGCTGAACCCGCGCCACACCATCGGCACGATCGTCAGCGCCCCCTTCAAGCTCCAGGGCGTCGAGCCCGAGGGCGGGGTCAAGAAGGAGGTCCAGCGGCTGCTGTCGGTGGTCGGTCTCAACCCCGAGCACTACAACCGCTACCCGCACGAGTTCTCCGGCGGTCAGCGCCAGCGCATCGGCATTGCCCGCGCGCTCGCGCTCAACCCCAGGCTGGTCGTGGCCGACGAGCCGGTCTCCGCGCTCGACGTGTCGATCCAGGCCCAGGTCGTCAACCTCCTCGACGACCTCCAGCAGGAGCTGGGCCTGACGTACGTGATCATCGCGCACGACCTGTCCGTCGTCCGGCACGTCTCGGACCGGATCGCGGTGATGTACCTCGGCAAGATCATGGAGCTGGCCGACCGCGACCTGCTCTACAAGACGCCGATGCACCCGTACACCAAGGCGCTGATGTCGGCGGTTCCGATCCCCGACCCGGCACGCAAGTCGGCCAAGAGCGAGCGGATCCTGCTCAAGGGCGACGTCCCCTCGCCGATCGCCCCGCCGAGCGGCTGCCGCTTCCACACCCGGTGCTGGAAGGCGACGCAGATCTGCACGACGACCGAGCCGCCGCTGAAGGAGCTGCGCCCCGGCCAGCAGGTCGCCTGCCACCACCCGGAGAACTTCGAGGACCAGGCCCCGCAGGACGTCGTCCTGCTCTCCGACGCCAAGGAGGCGGCGGAGCTGGTGTCCGAGAAGGCTCTGGCGGAGTCGGCGGCGACCTCGGCGGCGGTGGCCGCGGAGGTCGAGGCCGCGGAGGCCGAGGCCGGCGCCGAGGACTCCGAGCACTCCGAGGACGCCGCGAGCGGTGACGAGCCTGGCGCCGAGAGCGCCGAGAGCGCCGAGAGCGCCAAGGGTGCGGAGGGCTCCGAGGGTGCCAAGGGTGCCAAGGGCACGGAGAGCCCCGAGAGTGCCGATGGCGCCGACGAGGAGCCTCCCGCCAAGGAGAAGTAACCTTGCCCTGCTGAGGAGCCCCCGCCTTCGTTTGTAAGGCGGGGGCTCATCGGCAGGTAAGAATAGAAGGGTGTACGAGCAACTCTTCAGCCCCACCGTCCAGCACACGCTCGACCTGGTCGGCATCTTCGTCTTCGCCATCTCCGGCGCGCTGCTGGCCGTACGCAAGAACTTCGACGTGTTCGGCATCGCCGTCCTCGCCGAGGTCACCGCGCTGGGCGGCGGGCTCTTCCGGGACCTGGTCATCGGCGCCGTACCGCCCGCGGCCTTCACGGACCTGGGCTACTTCATCACCCCGCTCTTCGCCACCCTGCTGGTCTTCTTCCTCCACCCCCACGTGGAGCGCCTCCAGACCGGCGTGAACATCTTCGACGCGGCCGGCCTCGGCCTGTTCTGCGTCGCCGGCACGACCAAGGCGTACGACTACGGGCTCGGCCTGACCGCCTCCGCCTGCCTGGGCCTGGCCACGGCCGTGGGCGGCGGCGTACTGCGGGACGTGCTGGCCAACGAGGTGCCGTCGCTGCTGCGCTGGGACCGCGACCTGTACGCCGTCCCGGCGATCGTCGGCGCCACCATGGTCGCCCTGTGCATCCGCTACGAGGCGCTCACCCCGGCCACCACCGGACTCGCGGTGGTCACGGCCTTCACCCTGCGCCTGCTCGCCCTGCGGTTCCACTGGCGGGCCCCGCGCGCCTGGAACCGGCGGTCGACGGTGGCGGAGGGGGAGTGAGGCCCGGCGGCACTACCGCCTGTCCGGGACGTCCTGCCGCCTGTCCGGGACGTCCTTGACGAACATCAGCCCGTCGATCGAGGCCAGGTGGGCCGGGTCGAGCGAGGCGTAGCCGAACCAGGGGGACACGCGGGGCGCGGGCGGCGTCTCGCCCAGGGCGGTGGCCAGCCGCGAGGTGTCGACGACGTAGCGCTCCTCCGGGAGCCCGTACAGGAGTCCCTCGACGGTGTCCGGCGGAGGGGCGTCCACTCCCCGGTGCCGGATCGTGCCGAGGGCCGTGGCGAGGACGGCGTACTCCTCGCCGAGCCGGGCGCTCACCAGCGCACCGGCGCTCCACCACTCCACCTGCCCCTGCCACATCCGCATCGTGCTCTTCTCCCGCTGGAGATGGGCGTTCTGGGCGTGGACGAGCACCGGACCCCGGTCGGCGAGCGCGAGGAGGTTGTGGGCCATCATCCCGTCCCGCACGCCCAGCAGCCGGTTCATGCGTGCCGGTGAGGTGTCGGCCATCCACGCGTGGTAGCGCAGCAGGCCGGCCGCGGTCCGCCCGTACAGGCGCGCCCGGTCCCAGTCGTCCCACGAGGTCGCCGCGAGCAGGTGCGGCGTCTGCTCGTCGAGCAGCGACACCAGGTCGTCGGTGAGCAGCCGCAACTCCCCGGCCTCGGCCGACCGCCCCACGGACCGGGCCGGGTCCGTCATCGCGGCGGGCTCGGTCCACCGGTCGTCTGCGCCCAGCAGGCGGTCGAGCGTTTCCGCGGTGCACGGGAGCAGGCCCGCGTCCACCCGGGCCTGCTCCAGGTAGCCGTGGAGCGCGGTGAGGGCCTGCCGGGGGCTCGCGGCGCCGGTGATCTCCAGCGGGCCGTCGAAACCGGCGAAGCGGAGCCGCTCGGAGGCGGGCCGGCCGTCCTTGTCGGCGCGCTCGTTGTGGGCGCGCATCCAGCGCACGAGTTCGCGGTTGGCCGCCGAGGCCCCCCAGCCGTGGCTGAACCCGCGCTCCATGACCTCGTCGAGGGTGCCCGCGCCGGAGGTGACGTAGTCGTCCACGACCAGGCCCGTCAGGCAGTCGCTCTCGAGCGCGATCGTCCGGTAGCCCTCCAGTTCGACGAGCTGCCGGAAGAGGTCGTTGCGGATCTCGAGCAGCGCGTCCTCGCCGTGGGTGGGTTCGCCCAGGGCGAGCATCCGAGGCCGGCCGGGGAGCAGCGCCATGACGGCGGCGGACTCGACGGGGTGGACGGTGTCCTTGATGCCAGTAGCCATGCCCTCAACGCTATCGTTGAACTTTCGGTGGAAACTTTGTCGCTGTACTGTCCCGCCCATGGTGCGAAAGTCTCAAAGCAGGGACAGGCTCAGGCCGGTCGATCTCGCGCGCGGGCACGGTCTGTCGACGCAGGCCGTCCGGAACTACGAGGAAGCCGGCATCCTTCCGGCCGCCGCTCGCACGGCCCACGGCTACCGCACCTACACCCCCCTGCACGCCCGGGCGCTGGACGCGTTCCTCGCCCTGGTGCCCGGCCACGGCCACCGGTCGGCGGCCTCGATCATGCGGGCCGTGAACCGGGACGCGGTGGACGAGGCGTACCGGCTCATCGACGAGAGCCACGCCCAGCTGCTCGACGACCGGCGAACGCTCCGGGCCGTGGAGGGCGCGCTGCGCGACCTGGCGCCCACCGCGGGCGCCGCACCCACCGCGCCCGCCTTGCACCCCGCGCCCGGTGCGTCCGCGGCCGGTTCCGGCGGAACGTTCGTCGGTCCGCTGGCGGCGGAGCTCGGCATCCGGCCCGCGACGCTGCGCAAGTGGGAGCGTGCCGGGCTGGTGCGCCCGCGCCGCGACCCGCAGACCGGATACCGGGTCTACGGCGAGACGGACGTACGGGACGCCCGGCTGGCCCACCAGCTCAGGCGGGGCGGCTATCCGTTGGAGCAGATCGCCCGCGTGATCGACCAGGTGCGGGCCGCCGGTGGACTGGAGCCGCTGGAAGCGGCCCTGCACGACTGGCACGGCCGGGTGTCCGCCCGCGGACGGGCGATGCTGACCGGTGCGGCCGCACTCGAGGCGTACCTCCGCGAGCGCGGACGAGGGCTCAGTACCCCGAGTGGGGGAGGAGTGGATGAGGAGACGAGTGGGTGAGGGAGGTGATGGGGGGGTGAGGGGATGAGGGGGTGGCGGCCGGGTGCGCATGAGGGGTCGCCCTGCCGAGGATTCGCCTTCCGGTCAGCAGAAAGCTACCGCTTAGTAGCTTCCTTGTTGTACCGTGCAGCCATGCCAGAAGCAGCCTCCGCAGCGGCCACGCGTGCCACCATCGGCGACAGCGAGTTCGACCGGGACACCACCGTCACCCGTCGCGGCCCGGGCGTCTACGACATCGACCTCTCCGCCGGCTGGACGATCATCAACGCCGTCAACGGCGGCTACCTGCTGGCCGTCCTGGGCCGCGCCCTCGGGGACGCCCTCCCGCACCCCGACCCCTTCACCATCTCGGCGCACTACCTCACGGCCTCCCAGCCGGGCCCGGCGGTCGTGCGCACCGAGACCGTCCGCACCGGGCGCACCGTGTCCACCGGCCAGGCCTCCCTCTTCCAGTACGACGCCGAGGGCAACGAAGTCGAGCGCATCCGCGTCCTCGCCTCCTACGGCGACCTCGACGCTCTGCCCGACGACGTCCGGACCTCGGCGAAACCACCCGCGATCCCGCCGATGGACCAGTGCTTCGGCCCGGAGGACGGCCCCGCCCCTGTCGAAGGCAGTTCGGCCATCGCCGACCGGCTGATGCTCAAGCTGGACCCCGCCACGCTGGGCTGGGCGCTCGGACAGCCCTCGGGCCGGGGCGAGATGCGGGCCTGGTTCGGCCTGGCCGACGGCCGCGACGCCGACCCCCTGTCGATGCTCCTCGCGGTGGACGCGCTGCCCCCGACCGCCTTCGAGCTCGGGCTCAAGGGCTGGGTGCCCACGGTCGAACTGACCGTGCACGTGCGGTGCCGCCCGGCGCCGGGCCCGCTGCGCGTCTCCATCACCACCCGCAACCTCGCCGGCGGCTTCCTGGAGGAGGACGCCGAGGTCTGGGACAGCGCCGACCGCCTGGTGGCCCAGTCCCGGCAGCTGGCCCGGGTCCGGCTCGGCTGACCCCGGCACTCGCGGCAGGGCCGGTGCCGTGAAGTCCGGCCGTCCCGTCGTCCACCGGGACGTCGTCGAGGCACTGTCCGCCTGCGGCGTCCCGGTCCGGGGCCGGTTCGAGGCCGCTCTGCCGACGGCCGGTGAACCGTCAGTCCAGCCAGTGCCGGCGGCCGAGGCCGATCAGCCGCATCTGGCGGGTCGCGGTGGCGGCGGCGCGCCGCCGCGCCTCCTCCGATGTCCCCGGTGTCTCCGGGGCCTCCAGTGCCTCCAGGAACAGGGAGCCCGTGGCGAGCATCTGGTCGACGTACAGACCCGCGAGCATCAGCAGGTCGGCGTCGCTCCAGCCCTCCGACACCGGGTCCTTGGCCAGCTCGGCCTTCACCTCCTCGGCGAACCGGGCCAGTTGCTCCCGTATCGCCTCCCGTACCGGCTGCACCCCGCCGTGCCGCTCGCGGGCGATGAACCGGACGTGGGCGGGATACGAGGCCACGTGACCCGCGATCAACTCGACCGCCCGGGCGATGCGTTCCTCGCTGCCCCCGGCCGGTGACACCGTTGTCCTGATCATCGGGTGCAGACTGCCCAGCGCCTCCTCCACCAGTGCCACGCCGAGGTCGGCGGTGGAACGGAAGTGCCGGTAGAAGGCGGTCGGGGCGACGCCCACGGCACGGGTGACCTCGCGCAGGCCCAGGCTGCTCAGACTCTGCTCCTCCAGTAGCCCGAGAGCCGCGTCCATGAGCGCCTGCCGGGTCTTCTGCTTCTGGGCCTGCCGGACACCGACGCTGTGACTCATGCCATGCAGTTAACAACTGTTCTCTCGAATTGGAAAGCCGTGCGGCGCGCTAGACTGCCAAGTCAGTGAACAACTGTAACCGCAATCGTTCACGAGAGGTCGGAGGATCCGCTCCATGCTGTTTCTCGTCGCCGCGCTCCTGCTCTTCGGCCTGGTGCTGGGCACCGTCGCCCACGCCCCGCCCGCCTTCTCCGCCGCCGCCGGCCTGGTCATCGCCGTCTGGCTCGGCATCTTCGCGATCCGTGAGCGGCACGGCCGCCGGCGGAGCACCTCAGCCCGCTGACGCACGGACCGTCGCCCAGTAGGGAGATCACCATGCAGCTCACCGCACCGGCCACCGCCCGCCGGACCGGCATCCGGGACACCGACGGCATGGCCGTCGCCTCCTTCGTCCTCGGCCTGCTCGGTCTGCTCGTGCTCAACGTCCTCCTCGGCCCGATCGCCATCGTCCTGGCGGGCACCGCCCTGCGGCACGGGACCGCGCGCCGCGGCCGGGCCCTGCTCGGTCTCGGACTGGGCGTCGCCGACCTGCTGGTCCTGGCGGCGTTCACGGCCGCGGACCACACGTTGTCGTGGAGCGTGTGAGTCGCGCCCGGACCGCACGAGCCGTGGCGCCAGCCGTGCGGACCGCGCACCGAGAGGCCGAACACGAAGGGGCTGAAGGTGAAGGGGCCGAAGGCGAAGAGGCCGAAGGTGAGGAGGCCGAAGGTGAAGAGGCCGAAGGTGAAGGGGCCGAGCACAAAGAGACCGGCCTTGATCTGAGGCCGGGCGGGAGTGCCCCGTAGAATCGGGCCCACCATGGCTTACCTCGACCACGCCGCGACCACCCCGATGCTTCCCGAGGCGGTCGAGGCACTCACCGCGCACCTGGGCGCCACCGGCAACGCCTCCTCCCTCCACGCCTCCGGCCGCCGCGCGCGGCGCACCGTCGAGGAGGCCCGCGAAACCCTCGCCGAAGCCCTCGGCGCCCGCCCCAGCGAGGTGGTCCTCACCTCCGGCGGCACCGAGGCCGACAACCTCGCCGTCAAGGGCCTGTACTGGGCCCGCCGCGACGCCGACCCGGCCCGCACTCGCGTCCTGACCAGCCCTGTCGAGCACCACGCGGTCCTCGACGCCGTCCACTGGCTCGGCGAGCACGAGGGCGCGAGGATCGAGTACCTGCCCGTCGACGCGCACGGCCGCGTCCACCCCGAGGCCCTGCGCGAGGCCATCGCCCGTGACCCCGCCGACGTGGCCCTCGCCACCGTCATGTGGGCCAACAACGAGATCGGCACGATCATGCCGGTCCGTGAACTCGCCGACGTGGCCGCCGAGTTCGGCGTACCCCTGCATGCCGACGCGGTCCAGGCCGTCGGCCAGCTCCCCGTCGACTTCGCCGCTTCCGGACTCGCCGCAATGACGGTTTCCGGCCACAAGATCGGCGGCCCCTACGGCATCGGCGCGCTGCTGCTGGGCCGCGAGCACAGTCCCGTACCCGTCCTGCACGGCGGCGGCCAGGAACGCCACGTCCGCTCCGGCACCCTCGACGTCCCCGCCGTCGCCTCCTTCGCGGTCGCCGGCCGCCTCGCCACCGGGCAGCGCGAGTGGTTCGCCCGCGAGATCGGGGCCCTGCGCGACGACCTGGTCGACGCCGTCCGCACGGCGGTCCCGGACGCGATCCTCGGCGGCGACCCGGCGCCGCAGGGCCGCCTCCCCGCCAACGCCCACTTCACCTTCCCGGGCTGCGAGGGCGACTCCCTCCTCCTCCTGCTCGACGCCCAGGGCATCGAGTGCTCCACCGGGTCCGCCTGCACCGCGGGCGTCGCCCAGCCCAGCCACGTACTGCTGGCCACCGGCACCGATCCCGACCTGGCCCGCGGCACACTGCGCTTCTCCCTCGGCCACACGTCCACGGCGGCCGACGTCGAGGCGCTCGCCAAGGTGATCGGCCCGGCGGTGGAACGGGCCCGGGCGGCGGGGCTGACCTGAGCGCGACGGGGCTGACCTAAGCGCCGGACGGGGACGGCCCCCCCGACGGACTGCCCGACGGCGCGCTCGTGGCCGCCCGCCGGACGAGCTCCATGTACCGGTCCCAGTCCCAGTGCGGCCCCGGATCGGTGTGATCGGTGCCCGGCACCTCCACGTGGCCGATGATGTGCTCGCGGTCCATGGGTATCTCGTACCGCGCGCAGATCCCCGCCGTCAGCCGCGCGGAGGCCGTGTACATCGCGTCGGTGAGATCCTGCGGGCGGTCCACGAAACCCGCGTGCTCGATGCCGACACTGCGCTCGTTGTAGTCGCGGTTGCCCGCGTGGTACGCCACGTCCAGCTCACGGATCATCTGGGTGACGCGCCCGTCCTGCCCGACGATGTAGTGCGAGGCCGCCTTGTGCGCCGGGTTCTGGAAGGCCCTCACCGCGCTCTCGAAGCTGCCCTGCGTGACATGGACGATCACCATGTCGACGTCGAAGTCGTCCGGCCGGTCCGCACGCCGCCAGTTCTCGTCCGAGGCCGCCACCCACCGCGCGCCGCCGTAGTCGACCGCGCCCTCCTCGCGGGGCCGCTCGACTCCCGGCACGCGCCACCACAGGCGCGCCAGCTCGTCGCGCGCCAGCACGGCCGTGCCCACGGCCGTCGCCGCACCGCCGACGAGCAGCGCCCGCCGGCCGATACGCCGGTCCGCGTCCTTGGACCCGCCGGTGGACCCGCGGGCAGACCCGCCGGGGGGCCCGCCCGTCGCGCCACCGGTCGATCCACCGGTCGATCCACCGGTGGATCCGCTGGTGGATCGACCGGCGGATGAGCTTCTGGATCCGTGCTTCGCCCCCATACGATCTTCAACGCATACTCGCGCGCTCCGGTTCCCGCCTCCCCGTACCCTGGAGGGGTTATGACTGACACCCCGCAGCGCACCCGTCCCCTCCGCGTCCTCGCCGCCATGTCGGGCGGAGTCGACTCCGCCGTCGCCGCCGCCCGCGCGGCCGAGGCGGGGCACGACGTGACCGGCGTCCACCTCGCGCTCTCCGCGAACCCGCAGTCCTTCCGCACCGGTGCGCGGGGCTGTTGCACCATCGAGGACTCGCGGGACGCCCGCCGCGCCGCGGACGTCATCGGCATCCCCTTCTACGTCTGGGACCTCGCCGACCGCTTCCGGGAGGACGTGGTCGAGGACTTCGTCGCCGAGTACGAGGCGGGCCGCACCCCGAACCCGTGCCTGCGCTGCAACGAGAAGATCAAGTTCGCCGCGCTGCTCGACAAGGCGCTCGCCCTCGGCTTCGACGCCGTCTGCACCGGTCACTACGCCCAGGTGATCCTCCGGGAGGACGGCACGCGAGAGCTGCACCGCGCCTCCGACATGGCCAAGGACCAGAGCTACGTCCTCGGTGTGCTGGACGACCGTCAGCTCGCGCACGCCATGTTCCCGCTCGGCGACACGGTCACCACCAAGGACGAGATCCGCGCGGAGGCCGAGCGCCGGGGCCTCGCGGTGGCCAAGAAGCCCGACTCGCACGACATCTGCTTCATCGCCGACGGCGACACCCAGGGCTTCCTGGCCGGCCGGCTCGGCAAGGCGGAGGGCGACATCGTCGACGAGGCGGGCAACCGGCTCGGCACCCACGAAGGCGCGTACGGCTACACCATCGGCCAGCGCAAGGGCCTCAGGATCGGCACCCCGGCCCCCGACGGCAAGCCGCGCTACGTGCTGGACATCTCCCCGGTGAACAACACCGTCACCGTCGGCCCGGCGGAAGCCCTGGACGTCGGCGCCCTGCGCGCGATCAAGCCCCGCTGGTGCGGCGCCGCCCCGACCGGCCCCGGCACCTACACCGCCCAGCTCCGCGCCCACGGCGGCGAGACGGAGGTCCGGGCGGAACTGGTCGACGGCTCACTGGAGGTGTCGTTCACGGAGCCGGTGCGGGGCGTGGCCCCCGGCCAGGCGATCGTGCTCTACGACGGCACACGCGTGGTGGGCTCGGCGACGATCGCGTCCACGACGCGCGTGACGGCCGGCGCGGCCTGAACCGCGGGGACGCCGTCCCGTCCCGGGGCCGCTCACCTCGCGAAGAACTCCGCCGGCACCGGCGCCGGCCCGCCCGGCTCCCCCGTGGGCCCGCCCCTTCGGGGCACGGTACGTCCCCTGGGGGAGCCGCGTCCGCGACCGCCCGGGCCGCCGCCCGCATCCGGTCGGCACTCACGCCGCCCGCCAGGGCCGGCAGGGGAGCGGCGACCGGGGCGAGCCGGGAGCGGGGGACCCGGCTGCCGCCCGTCACCGCGTCGTCCTACGCCGGACTCGGCGCGACCGACTCCGGGCCGGCCCGCATCGCGGGCCCCGTCCGGTGCGTTCGCAGGCGATCCGCGTGCCGTCGCGTGAAGAGGGTCTGCGCCTCCACGGCTGTGCAGACCGCCCTACGGGGCGCGCTCCGTCGCACAGGACACGAACCGCCCGGGAACCGCTCGGCTCAGGACACCTCGACTTCGTAGAAGCAGAGGTGGTCCTTGATCTCCGCCACCTCCGGCTTCGGGTCCGGGTAGGCCCAGACCAGGTCCGCCGCGTCCGGCAGCGACCAGTAGGAGGCGTCACCCTTGAAGGGGCAGTGCGTCTGCGTGCCGGACGGGGTCAGCAGGTCCAGGCGTACGTCCTGGGGCGGGATGTAGTACCGCTCCGGAAGGCCCGTCTCCCGCAGCACCAGCGCCTTGTCGCTCTCCGCCAGGACCTGCCCGCCGTGCACCACGCGCACGTGCCGGTCGCTCGGCTCGACGGTGATGCGGTGTCCCTTGGTCACGATCGTCCTCCTCGGTGGCAGTGGCCTCGGTCACGTACAGCGCGGCCGGAGGCCGGGTTCTTCCCGTCAGGGCGCCGAACGTACCGTTGCCCCATGAACATCTGCGTCTTCCTCTCCGCCGCCGACCTCGACGAGCGCTACACGCGCCCCGCGAAGGAGTTCGCCGAACTGCTCGGAAAGGGCGGTCACACCCTGGTGTGGGGCGGCTCCGACGTCGGACTGATGAAGGTGGTCGCCGACGGCGTTCAGGGGGCCGGAGGACGGCTGCTGGGGGTCTCCGTGGACTTCCTGGCGGCCAAGGCGCGCGAGGGCGCCGACGAGATGGTGATCGCCCGGGACCTCGCCGAGCGCAAGCGGCTGCTGCTGGAGAAGGCCGACGCCGTGGTGATCATGGTGGGCGGCACCGGCACGCTGGACGAGGCCACGGAGATCCTGGAGCTGAAGAAGCACGGGCACACCGACAAGCCGGTCGTCCTGCTCAACACGGCCGGCTTCTACGACGGCCTCAAGGAGCAGTTCCGCCGGATGGAGGACGAGGGCTTCCTGCCCCGCCCCCTCACCGAGCTGGTGTTCTTCGCCGAGGAGCCCGTCGGGGCGCTGGCCTACCTGGAGGAGAGCCAGGGCGTCGCATGACCCCGCGGTGATGCGAGCATGGCGGGCATGGCTACACATGTGATCACCGGAGCGGGATCCGGCATCGGCGCGGCCGTGACCCGCCGCCTGCACGAACGCGGTGACGAGGTCGTGCTGCACGCGCGCGACGCGGGCCGCGCGAAGGACCTGGCGGCCGCGTTCCCCGGCGCGAAGACGCTGGTCGGCGACCTGGCCGACCCGGACAAGCTCTCCTGGGCCTTCTCGCACCAGACCCTGCCCGACCGCGTGGACTCGCTGCTGCACATCGCCGGGGTGGTCGACCTCGGCCCGGTCGGCGACCTCACGTCCAGGACCTGGCGCAACCAGCTCAACGTCAACCTGGTCGCGCCCGCCGAACTGACCCGCCTCTTCCTGCCCCAGCTGCGCGTCGCCCAGGGCCACGTGCTGTTCGTCAACTCCGGTTCCGGCCTGAACGCCCACGCCGGCTGGTCCGCGTACGCCGCCTCCAAGCACGGCCTGAAGGCCCTGGCCGACGCCCTGCGCCAGGAGGAGCACGCGAACGGCGTCCGCGTCACCTCGGTCTACCCCGGCCGCACCGCCAGCCCCATGCAGGCCAAGGTCCACCAGCAGGAGGGCAAGGAGTACGACCCCGCCCAGTGGATCGACCCCGAGTCGGTCGCCACGACGATCCTGATGGCCCTGGACCTGCCGAGGGACGCGGAGGTCAACGACCTGACGGTGCGGCCGGGACGGTGACCGCACGCGGGGGAGCGGGCGCCGGGGCGAGGCCGCCCGCATAGGCTGGCCGGGTGAGCGACAACAGCCAGACCAGCCCGCGTTTCGGCCCCGCCACCGGCGTCGGCTCCCAGCCGGGGGACGACGCCCGCGAGGCCGTCAAGACCGCCACCGGCACCTTCGAGGACTTCCCGTACCTGCCCGAGCTGCCCGCCCGCGGCCCCGGAGCCGACATGATCGGCCGCACCGCCGGAATGCTCGTCGAGCTGTACGCGCGCGTGGAGCCCAGCGGATGGCGGCTCGGCGACCGCCCGGGGCGCGACACCAAGCGGGCCCGGGCCTGGCTCGGGCAGGACCTCGACGCCCTGGAGGAGTTCACCCAGGGCTACGAGGGGCCGCTGAAGGTCCAGGCCGTCGGCCCCTGGACGCTCGCCGCCGCCCTGGAACTCAGGAACGGCGAGGCGGTCCTCTCCGACGCCGGCGCCTCCCGCGACCTCGCCGCCTCGCTCGCGGAAGGCCTGCGCCTGCACCTGGCGGAGGTCCGGCGCCGCGTGCCGGGCGCCCGGCCCGTGCTCCAGCTCGACGAGCCGTCCCTCACCGCCGTACTGCGCGGCCAGGTGCGCAGTGCCAGCGGCTACCGCACCCACCGGGCCGTCGACCGCCAGGTCGTCGAGGCAGCGCTCCGCGACGTCGCCGGGGTGCACGGGGACGGCCCCGTCGTGGTCCACTCCTGCGCACCGGACGTGCCGTTCGCCCTGCTGCGCCGGGCTGGCGTCGCGGGTGTCTCCTTCGACTTCTCGCTCCTCACCGAGCGTGACGACGACGCGATCGGCGAGGCGGTCGAGGGCGGCACCCGGCTGTTCGCCGGTGTCGTCCCGGGCACCGATGCCGCATTGTCAGACCCTGCCGGTAGCGTCATGGGGGTCAGGACGCTGTGGCGCAGGCTGGGGCTGCATCCGGGACTTCTCGCGGAGGCGGTCACCGTCACGCCGGCGTGCGGACTCGCGGGCGCGTCCCCCGAGTACGCCCGCCGGGCCCTCGCCCACTGCGCCCGGGCGGCGAGATCCCTCGCGGACGACCCAGAGTAACGGGAGGACAACACGGTGGCCGGCGACAAGCAGGCGGAGACGACGAGCGTGCCCGCCGAGGCGCGCGAGAAGCACGTGCAGCTCGCTGAGCGGATCGAGGAGCACCGCTTCCGGTACTACGTGAAGGACGCCCCCGTCGTCAGCGACGCGGACTTCGACCGGCTGCTGCGCTCCCTGGAGGAGCTGGAGGAGCAGTACCCGGAGCTGCGCACCCCGGACTCCCCGACCCAGAAGGTCGCCGGGTCCTACGAGACGGAGTTCACGGCCGTCGAGCACCGCTCCCGCATGCTCTCCCTCGACAACACCTTCAACGACGACGAGCTCGCCGCCTGGACCGAGCGCATCGCCCGGGAGCTCGGCGAGCAGGAGTACCACTTCCTGTGCGAGCTGAAGGTCGACGGACTCGCCGTCAACCTCACCTACGAGCGCGGCCGGCTCGTCCGCGCGGCCACCCGCGGCGACGGCCGCACCGGCGAGGACATCACACCCAACGTCCGCACCATCGCCGAGATCCCGGAGCGCCTGCAGGGGGACGAGGTCCCCGACCTCGTGGAGATCCGCGGCGAGGTCTACTTCCCGATGGAGAAGTTCCAGGAACTCAACCAGCGGTTGAACGAGGCGGGCGACAAGCCCTTCGCCAACCCGCGCAACGCGGCGGCCGGTTCGCTGCGCCAGAAGGACCCGCGCGTCACCGCCACCCGCCCGCTGCACATGGTCGTCCACGGCATCGGCGTCCTGGAGGGCTTCACGGGCATGACCCGCCTCTCCCAGGCCTACGACCTGCTGAAGACCTGGGGCCTGCCCACCTCCCCGCACAACAGGGTGGTCGACGGACTCGACGGCGTACGCGAGTTCATCGCGTACTACGGCGAGAACCGGCACTCCGTGGCGCACGAGATCGACGGTGTCGTCGTCAAGCTCGACGAGATCCGCCTCCAGGGACGCCTCGGCTCCACGGCCCGGGCACCGCGCTGGGCCATCGCCTACAAGTACGCGCCGGAAGAGGTCAACACCAAGCTCATCGACATCAAGGTCGGCGTCGGCCGCACCGGCCGTGTCACGCCGTACGCGCAGGTGGAACCGGTCACGGTGGCCGGCAGCGAGGTGGAGTTCGCCACCCTGCACAACCAGGAGGTCGTCAAGGCCAAGGGCGTGCGCATCGGCGACACCGTGGTGCTGCGCAAGGCCGGTGACGTCATCCCGGAGATCCTCGGGCCGGTCGTCGACCTGCGGGACGACACCGAGCGGGAGTTCGTCATGCCGGCCGAGTGCCCCGAGTGCGGGACGCCGCTGAAGGCCATGAAGGAGGGCGACATCGACCTCCGGTGTCCCAACGCCCGTACGTGCCCGGCCCAGTTGCGCGAGCGAGTCTCCTACCTCGCCGGCCGGGAGTGCCTGGACATCGAACACTTCGGCGGCGTCGTCGCGGCGGCGCTGACCGGACCGCTGGAGCCGGCCGACCCGCCGCTGGTGGACGAGGGCGACCTCTTCGACCTCACCGTCGAGAAGCTGCTGCCCATCAAGGCGTACGTCCTCGACCCGGACAGCGGGCTGCCCAAGCGCGACCCGAAGACCGGCGAGGAGAAGATCGTCACGGTCTTCGCCAACAAGGAGGGCGAGCCCAAGAAGAACACCCTCGCGCTGCTGAAGCACATCGAGGAGGCCAAGACCCGACCGCTCGCCCGCTTCCTCAACGGACTCTCCATCCGGCACGTCGGGCCGGTCGCCGCCCAGGCCCTGGCCCGCGAGTTCCGCTCGCTCGACCGCATCGAGCAGGCCACCGAAGCGGAGCTGTCGAACACCGACGGCGTCGGCCCGATCATCGCCGGCGCCCTCAAGGAGTGGTTCGCCGAGGAGTGGCACCGCGAGATCGTGCGCAAGTGGAAGGCGGCCGGAGTCCCGTTGGAGGACCGGTCGACGGGGGAGGACGAGGGGCCGCGCCCGCTCGAAGGACTCACCGTCGTCGTCACCGGCACCCTGGAGGACTTCACCCGGGACGGAGCCAAGGACGCCCTGCAGAGCAGGGGTGCGAAGGTGACCGGATCGGTGTCCAAGAAGACGTCGTTCGTCGTGGTCGGTGACAACCCGGGATCGAAGTACGACAAGGCGATGCAACTGAAGGTGCCGGTTCTGAACGAGGACGGTTTCACCGTCCTGCTCGAACAAGGACCCGAAGCGGCGGCCGGCGTAGCGCTTTCGGCTGAGGAATAGCGGTTGAAGGCCACCCGATCGGCGCATACCAGATGCATACGGTTGGCCAGGTCGCATTCGGGCAACCGTCGACGACCGGTGCCCCTGGAAGCCTTCCGCGGCCTACTGTTGAGATGTGCGCCTGCCGTGCCCAGTTGCGGTCGGGGCATCCCCCTGCCCCCGAGGGACAGGGGGAAGGGTTGTCCGACGCGGAGCCGTTGATGGTGGTCGAGGCGGGGGCCGCGTGGCGTGGGCACCGCCGGCTGTGAGAGGGACGGGAATGGAACCGACCGAGAGCGCCGCCGCGGGCTCACGGCTGCGCCTGCGTCGCATGGCGGGCGCGCGGCACGTGGGCCGGTGGCTCGGGCAGCGCGGTGGCGGCGCACCGCATCCCGCGCCCGCCGCCCGCGGCTCCGCGCCGCCGTCCGCCGGCCGTGACTCCGCGCCGCCGTCGACCGCCGGCGGCTCCGCGCCGCCGTCCACCGCCCGCGGCTCCGCGCGGCCGTCCGCCGGCCGTGGCTCCGGACCGCCGGCCGCCCGCCGCCCCTCCGTGCTGTCCGACGCCGACGCCGACGGCGAACGGCACCTGTCCTGGCCCGCCTTGCCCGCGGCGATCGTCGCGACCGCGGCCTTCGTGCTGGGTGCCGGGTTCTACCGTGCGTTCACCGACGGCCACGCCCTCTTCCCGTCCGGCACCGCAGGCTGGTCCCTGGCCGTGCTGACCGGCATCGTCGTCGGCCACCTGGTGATGCTCGGCCGCTCCCGCTGGTGGGGCGGCACCGGCTCCGGCGCCGCCCTCACCCTCGCCGTCCTGATGCTGTACGGCTGGGTTCCGGCCGGCATGGTCAGCCTCACCGTCGTCGTCCTGGTCGGCATAGCCCGCCGGGGCCGCTGGCGACAGGGCCTCCTGCACGGCGCGGTGGACATCCTCGGCATCGCCGCGGGCGCCCTGCTGCTGGGCTTCTGCGGCTCCGAGCCGTCCGTGGAGGAACCCTGGGACCCGAACACCTGGGGGGTGTCCGCGGCACCCAAGGTGGTGCTCGTCGCCGTCGCCTACCTCGCCGTCACCCGCGCCCTGCTGTGGTACCTGCAGACGCCGCGCCCCGGTCTGCCCACCGTCGCCCGCACCGCCCTGGTCAGACAGGGCCTGGTCGCCGTCGCACTGCTCGGCATCGCCCCGCTGATCTGCGTGGTCGCCGTCGCCAAACCGCTGCTGCTGCCGCTGTTCTCCATCCCGCTGATCGCCCTCGACTCCACGCTGTGGATCGCCCGCGCCCGGGCCGAGGAGCAGTTGCGGGACCCGCTCACCGGACTGCCCAACCGGCAGTGGCTGCTCGAGCGGACCTGGGCCGCCCTGGACGACGCCGAGCGCATCGGTGCCCGCTCCGCCCTGATGCTGATCGACCTGGACCGCTTCCGGTCGGTCAACGACACGCTCGGACACCTCGCCGGCGACCGGCTGCTGCTGCAGACCGCCGACCGGCTGCGGCAGGCCCTGCCGCGCGGAGCGGAGGCCGCGCGGCTCGGCGGCGACGAGTTCGCCGTCCTCCTGCCCGTCGCCGACTCCACCACGTCGGCGACCCGGGTGGCCCGGGGCCTGGTGGCCGCGCTCAGCTCCCCGATGGACCTGGACGGACTCACCCTCGTCCTGGAGGCCAGCGCCGGGGTCGCCGTCTTCCCCGACCACGCGCTGGACGCCGAAGGCCTGCTGCGCCGCGCGGACGTGGCGATGTACCAGGCGAAGCGGGACCGTACGGGCGTGGAGGTCTACGAGTCCAAGCGGGACTCCAACACCCCGGACCGGCTCGGGCTGCTGGGCGACCTCCGCCGGGCCCTGGACGCCCACGAGGTCGAGCTGCACTACCAGCCCAAGGTCCGCTTCGACGGACAGGTCGCGGGCCTGGAGGCCCTGGTCCGCTGGGTGCACCCCGAGCGTGGCAAGGTGCCGCCGGACGAGTTCATAGCGATCGCCGAGTCCTCCGGCCTGATGCCCCATCTGACGGAGTACGTGCTGGAGACGGCCCTCGGGCAGGTCGCCCGCTGGCGCTCCCAGGGCCTGTTCGTGCCCGTCGCGGTCAACGTCTCCCCGCGTGACGTCCACACCCCCGGCTTCGCGGGCGCGGTCGCCGCCCGGCTCGCCCGGCACGGCGTCCCGGCGGGGGCACTCCAACTGGAGATCACGGAACACGTCCTCCTGGAGGACCCGCAGCGCGCCGCCGACACCCTCAACGCGCTGACCGGCCACGGCGTGAAGATGTCCCTCGACGACTTCGGCACCGGGTACTCCTCCCTCGTCCACCTGCGACGGCTCCCGGTCAGCGAGCTGAAGATCGACCGCTCGTTCGTGGCCCGGCTGGCCGTCGACACCGAGGACGCGGCGATCGTGCGCTGCACCGTCGACCTGGCGCACTCGCTCGGTCTGCTCGTCGTCGCCGAGGGGGTGGAGGACGACGAGACCTGGGAGCGCCTGCGCGACCTGGGCTGCGACGCCGTACAGGGCTGGCTGGTGGCGGCCGCGATGCCGCCCGAGGAGACGACGGCGTGGCTGCGTGCGCGGGGCTCGCGGGGCTGGGTGAGGCCGGCCGCCGCACTGCCCGTGGCGGCGACCGACGAGTGACCCGCCCACCCGCCGGCCCCTGTCACCCGTCCGGCGGTTGCGCCCCTCGCGAAGGAGGGCGTCCGCCGATTCCCCGCTGGTCTTCGCGGGCGCCCGTGCCGAGGCGTGGTTCATGCTGGGCGTGGCCCTCGTGCCGCTCGGCGACACGCTCACCGTGCTGCGCCACGGGGGTACGAGAGCCGTGGCCTTCGGCGTTCACTTCGCCACCGCGCTCGTCGTCCTCGTGCTGCGCCCGGCCTGCTCTTCGCGCTCCGAGCGGCTCCCCGCCCGCGGCCGGGAGGGAGCGGCGGAGGGAAACCGTTTAACGGGCACGGGGCGCCGCCCCATAGGATTGGGCCAAACCGACTTGCCAAAGCCGATTTGCCCACACCACACACACTCACCCCAGAGGAACGCTGCATGCCTGGCATCACGCGCGAGGAGGTCGCCCACCTCGCCCGGCTGGCGCGTCTGGAGCTGAAGCCCGAAGAGCTCGAGCACTTCGCGGGACAGCTGGACGACATCATCGGCGCGGTCGCCCGCGTCAGTGAGGTCGCCGACCAAGACGTACCGCCGACCTCGCACCCGCTCCCGCTGACGAACGTCATGCGGCCGGACGAGGTCCGTCCGTCGCTCACGCCCGAGCAGGCGCTCTCCGGCGCCCCGGCCCAGGAGCAGCAGCGTTTCAAGGTGCCGCAGATCCTGGGGGAGGAGTAACCGCCATGAGCGATCCCATCATCAAGCTCACCGCGGCCGAGATCGCCGCGAAGATCGCCTCCGGCGAGCTGACGGCC
Source organism: Streptomyces sp. WG5 (assembly GCF_049974565.1). Lineage (NCBI taxonomy): Bacteria > Bacillati > Actinomycetota > Actinomycetes > Kitasatosporales > Streptomycetaceae > Streptomyces > Streptomyces sp. WG5. Next base: position 72,192 of record NZ_JBNGGC010000024.1, read on the forward strand.
GTCGAGGTCACCGAGGCCCACCTGGCCCGCATCGAGGCCGTCGACGAGAAGGTGCACGCCTTCCTGCACGTCGACCGCGAGGGCGCCCTCGCGCAGGCCCGCGCCGTCGACGAGAAGCGCGAGCGCGGCGAGAAGCTCGGCCCCCTGGCCGGCGTCCCGCTCGCGCTCAAGGACATCTTCACCACCGAGGGCGTCCCCACCACCGTCGGCTCGAAGATCCTCGAGGGCTGGATCCCGCCCTACGACGCGACCGTCACCCAGCGTCTGAAGGCCGCCGACGTCGTCATCCTCGGCAAGACCAACATGGACGAGTTCGCCATGGGGTCCTCGACGGAGAACAGCGCGTACGGCCCGACCGGCAACCCCTGGGACCTCACCAAGATCCCCGGCGGCTCCGGTGGTGGCTCCTCCGCCGCCCTCGCCGCCTTCCAGGCGCCGCTCGCCATCGGCACCGACACCGGCGGCTCCATCCGCCAGCCGGCGGCCGTCACCGGCACGGTCGGCGTCAAGCCGACGTACGGCGGCGTCTCCCGCTACGGCATGGTGGCCTTCTCCTCCTCCCTCGACCAGGGCGGCCCCTGCGCCCGTACGGTTCTGGACGCGGCCCTGCTGCACGAGGTGATCGCCGGGCACGACCCGATGGACTCCACCTCCATCGACGCCCCGGTCCCCGCGGTCGTCGAGGCCGCCCGCAACGGCAGCGTCGAGGGCATGCGGGTCGGCGTCGTCAAGCAGTTCCGCGGCGAGGGCTACCAGCCCGGTGTCATCCAGCGCTTCGACGAGTCCGTCGAACTGCTGAAGGAACTGGGCGCCGAGGTCGTCGAACTGGACTGCCCGTCCTTCGACCTCGCCCTGTCGGCGTACTACCTGATCGCCCCCTCGGAGTGCTCCTCCAACCTCGCCCGCTTCGACGGCCTGCGCTACGGCGCGCGCGTCGGCGACGACGGCACGCACTCCGCGGAGGAGGTCACCTCCCTGACCCGCGAGGCCGGCTTCGGCCCCGAGGTCAAGCGCCGCATCATGCTCGGCACGTACGCCCTGAGCTCGGGCTACTACGACGCGTACTACGGCAGCGCCCAGAAGGTCCGCACCCTGATCAAGCAGGAGTTCGAGCGGGCCTTCGAGCAGGTCGACGTGATCGTCTCCCCGACGACGCCGACCACCGCCTTCGCGATCGGCGAGCGCGCCGACGACCCGATGGCGATGTACCTGGCCGACCTGTGCACCATCCCCACCAACCTGGCGGGCAACGCGGCCATGTCGCTGCCCTGCGGCCTCGCCCCCGAGGACAACCTGCCGGTGGGCCTGCAGATCATCGCCCCCGCCATGAAGGACGACCGGCTCTACAAGGTCGGCGCCGCCGTCGAGGCCGCGTTCGTGGAAAAGTGGGGCCACCCGCTGATCGAGGAGGCACCGTCGCTGTGAGCGCACTGACCAAGGCAAAGGGCTTCAAGAAGTCCCGGTCCGGCCTGTACGTCTCGATGGCCACGTCGGCGTTCGGCGCCGTCGGGGTGTACAAGCAGATCAAGAAGGCCCGCGGAGACAACGACACGCTGCGGCTGCTCGACGCCGTCGTGACCGGCGCCGCGGTCGTCACCAACCTCGCCATCCTCTACCGCGAGCTGAAGCGCCTGGGCGACGACGACGTCCTGCTGGGCTGAGAGGGAAGTTTCACCGTGACCACCACGACCGACCTGGTGTCGTACGAGGACGCGCTGGCGTCGTACGACCCCGTCATGGGCCTCGAGGTCCATGTCGAACTCGGCACCCACACCAAGATGTTCTGCGGTTGTTCGACCGCACTGGGCGCCGACCCCAACACCCAGACCTGTCCCGTCTGCCTCGGCATGCCCGGCGCGCTCCCGGTCGTCAACGCGACCGGCGTCGAGTCGGCCATCAAGATCGGTCTCGCGCTGAACTGCGAGATCGCCGAGTGGTGCCGCTTCGCCCGGAAGAACTACTTCTATCCGGACATGCCGAAGAACTTCCAGACCTCCCAGTACGACGAGCCGATCGCCTTCGACGGCTACCTCGACGTGCAGCTGGAGGACGGGGAGACCTTCCGCGTGCAGATCGAGCGCGCGCACATGGAGGAGGACACCGGCAAGTCGCTGCACGTCGGCGGCGCGACGGGCCGTATCCACGGCGCCTCGCACTCCCTCCTCGACTACAACCGCGCCGGCATCCCGCTCATCGAGATCGTCACCAAGCCGATCGAGGGAGCGGGCGAGCGGGCCCCCGAGGTCGCGCGGGCCTACGTCCGTGAACTGCGCGAACTCATCCGTGCCCTCGGTGTGTCCGAGGCCCGCATGGAGATGGGCCAGATGCGCTGCGACGTGAACCTGTCGCTGCGCCCGCACGGCCGGGAGAAGTTCGGCACCCGCAGCGAGACCAAGAACGTCAACTCCCTGCGTTCGGTCGAGCGCGCGGCCCGCTTCGAGATCCAGCGGCACGCCGCCGTGCTGAACGACGGCGGCACGATCATCCAGGAGACCCGCCACTTCCACGAGGACACGGGGTCCACGACCTCGGGCCGCGTGAAGGAGGAGGCCGAGGACTACCGGTACTTCCCGGAGCCCGACCTGGTGCCGGTGGCCCCCTCGCGCGAGTGGGTCGAGGAGATCCGGTCCGCCCTGCCCGAACTGCCGCTGGTGCGCCGCAACCGGCTCCGCGAGGAGTGGGGCATCTCCGGCACCGACATGCAGTCGATCCTCAACGCCGGCGCGCTGGACCCGATCGTCGCCACGATCGACGCCGGTGCCGACGCCGCGTCCGCCCGCAAGTGGTGGATGGGTGAGCTGGCCCGCAGCGCCAACGAGTCGGGCAAGGCGCTCGACGAGCTGGCGATCACGCCGGAGCAGGTCGCCCGGGTCACCGAGCTGGTCACCAAGGGCGACCTGAACGACAAGCTGGCCCGCCAGGTCATCCTCGGCGTGCTCGCCGGTGAGGGCACGCCGGACGAGGTCGTCGACCAGCGCGGCCTGAAGGTCGTCTCCGACGAGGGCGCGCTGACCGCCGCCGTCGACGAGGCCATCGCCGGCAACCAGGGCGTCGTGGACAAGATCCGCGGCGGCAAGGTGGCCGCGGTCGGCGCCCTGGTCGGTGCGGTCATGAAGGCGACCCGGGGTCAGGCGGACGCGGCGCGCGTCAAGGAGCTGATCCTGGAGAAGTTGGGCGTCGAGGGCTGAGCGCCCGCCCGCGCCGCATGACGGGGCGGTGCTCCCGGACCTCGTGTCCCGGAGCACCGCCCCTCGTGTTCACCTCGTGAGCGTGGGGTCGGCGAGCAGCAGGTCGCCCATGTCGCAGCTGCGGTCCGGGTCGCTGTACGCGATGCGCAGCCGCAGCCCGTTCTCGACCTTCATGTCCAGCTCGCGCGGCTTGCCGAGATCGACCTGCCCGGTGAACAGGGACTGTCCGTCCACGGACACCTCGACGCGGGACGACGTGTTCGCCGAGACGTCGGACACACCGGCGGTCATGGTGAGGTTCTTCCACTCACGACCCAGGTTGTACTCGGCCCACCCGCTGCACTCCCTGTCCCCGCCCTCGGGGACGAGAGCCGTCTCGTAATGCCGGTTGTTCATGGTGCCGTCGCCGACGGTGAGTGAGGCGTTCACGTCCTGGGCGACCGTCTCGAAGGTCGTCAGCGACACCGAGGACGCCTGGTCCGCCACCCCGTCGTTCCCGGTTCCCGCCGAAGACTCGTCCGAGGACGGACCGGTGGTCGTCCCCCCGTCCGCCACCGGACTCTCCACCGCCGCGTCCGGCGCCGCCGTGACCGTGGCCGTCGCCGTGACCGTCCTGGTCACGGTGGGGGACGCGCCGTTCGTGGTGCCGTCGTCGGCCATGGCCTGGACGCCGATGACGGCCAGCGAGGCGACGAGCGCCACGGCCAGCACGGGGACCAGCACCCGCCGCGCCCTGTCCCCGCCGCTCGGACGACCGGGAGCGGCGCCGGTCGTGGCGCCACCAGCGGCCCCGGCGCCGGGGAGCGGCGGGACGGGCGGCCCGAAGCTCCCGAGCGGGGCCGGGTGCTCGGGCCCGCTGCCGCCCGCGTCCGCCACCGGCGCCGAAACCGGGGCCCCGACCGGCCCGGGCTCGGGCGCGTGCGTCACCGTCGTCGGCGGCGCCTGCGGCCCCGCCGGCCCGGAGACGGCGGAGCCGGTCACGGTGGTCGGGGGAGCCTGGGTCGGGTGCGGCGGCGGGGCCGTCGGCGCGGCCGTCACCGTCGTGGGCGGCTGCTGGGTGCCGGTGGACCCCGCGGGTACGGCGTCCCGCACCGGGTTCGTCGTCGACACCACCGCGTCCCGCACGTCGCTCAGCCAGGCGCGCAGGCTCTCGGGCCGCTGGGCCGGGTCCGTGGCGCAGATCGTCAGGACCCGCTCGGCACGGTCCGGGGCGAGCGCCTGTACCGACGGCAGGTCCGCCAGCGCGGCGCGCAGCTGTTCCGGGGTGCTGGGCGGCGTCTGCCCGCTCAGCAGGAAGTACGTGATGGCTCCGAACGCGTACCGGTCCGTGTTCGGGGTGCGCTTGCCGTCGAACACCTCGGGCGCCGCGTACCCGGGCGTGAACCAGACCTCCGCGGTCTGGTGGTCCGCGGTGAGCTTGCTGAGGCCGAAGTCGACGAGCGTGGCCTGCCCGTGCACGTCGACCATGATGTTGCCCGGTGACAGGTCACCGTGGATCACGGTGCGCCCGGACGGTGTGGCCCGGCCGGAGTGCAGCCAGTCGAGGGTGTCGGCGAGCTGCTCCAGCACCCGGCCGGCCTCGCGCCGCTCGGCATGCGTGGCGAGGGTGCGTTCGGCCCGCCAGTCCCGCAGGTCGAGGCCGTCGACGTGGTTCATCACCAGGACCAGCGCCCGTCCCGCGGCGGACCCGGCCCCGCCCTGCGCGTGGATCGGCGGCCCCTCGAAGTGCTCACGGACCCCCACGACCCCCGGCCGCCCCACGAAACGCAGCAGCTCCGCCTGGTCGTTCCACTTGGCGCTCAGCCGCTCGAACTGGTCCGGCGTGAGCGTGTTCTTCGCGTCGAGCACCTTGACGACCACCGTCTCGGGCTCGCCGTCCAGCTGGATCGTCGCCCGGTACAGCACGGCCTCACCGCCCCGGCCGATCGAGTTGAGGAGCCGGTACCGGTCGGGTGCCACGTCCGGTCCGATGTAGTGCATGGCACTGTTCAAGTCGATTGCCCCCCGGCGTAGACGAGTTGATGGCTCAGTACGAGCATGCGGTGCCGTAGGTGAGCGCGCGTCAGCTTGCCCGGCACTCGTCGCCCAAGTCAACGACAGCACCATGCGGCCCAGCGGTTCCCTCGGGGCGATGCGGCGGAATTGTGAATAAGCCCACTAAAGCCTCAAACGATCATCTATGCCTGAAAGAGTGGCTCGGCATCGCTGATGCGTTCTTTGCGGGCTGTTCACACGATGAACGACTGTTCCCGGTCAAAGATCAACAATCGGACACCCTGGGAGCACGCTCGTGGCAGCCCTAGCACGCTGGTGCATCCAGCGCCGCCTCGTCGCCGTCCTGCTCTGGCTCGTCGCCTTCGGCGGCGTCGCCACGGCCGCCGCGGTCACCGGCTCCGCGTACTCCAACGACTACGGGGTACCCGGCACCGACTCCGACCGTGCCTCCCGGCTGCTCGCCTCCGGCTTCCCCGGCCTCGGCGGCGGCAGCGACACGATCGTGTGGCACACGACGACGGACACCGTCCGCGCCACCGACGTCGAACAGGCCATGACCCGCACTCTGGACCGTATCGCGGAGCTGCCCGGTGTGGCCTCGGTGACCAACCCGTACGACGACCCCGACTCGCCCCTGATCAGCGAGAACGCCCGGACCGCGTACGCCCCGGTCACCTTCGGGGACGCCTCCCAGGACATCGACGCGGGGGAGGCGCGCGCCGTGGTCGACGCCGCCGAGGCGGCCGAGACCGCCGGGCTCCAGGTCGAACTGGGCGGCGGCGCCGTCGCGCTCACCGAGGCGCCGGACGGCCATCTCGCCGAAGCCCTCGGTGTGGCCGTGGCCGCGGTCGTGCTCTTCCTCGCCTTCGGTTCCCTCGCCGCCGCCCTGCTGCCCATCGCCACCGCGCTGGTCTCCGTCGGCACCGCCTACGCCGGCATCACCCTGCTCGGCCACGCCATGACCGTCGCGGACTTCGCACCCATGCTGGGCACCCTCGTCGGACTCGGCGTCGGCATCGACTACGCGCTGTTCATCGTCACCCGGCACCGGCGCGGACTGAAGCGCGGGCTCTCCGTGGCCGAGGCCGCCGAGAACGCCGTGGCGACCACCGGACGGGCGGTCGTCTTCGCGGGTGCCACCGTCTGCATCGCCCTGCTGGGCATGCTGATCCTCCGGCTCAGCTTCCTGGGGGGCGTGGCCGTCGCCGCCGCGCTGACCGTCGTCCTCACCGTCGCGGCCTCCGTGACCCTGCTGCCGGCGCTGCTGTCGTACATCGGCCCCCGCTCCCTGAGCAGGCGCGAGCGGCGCCGGATGGCGGAGCACGGGCCCGAACCCGAGCTGCCGACCGGGTTCGCCGCCCGCTGGTCGACGCTGGTCGAGCGCCGTCCCAAGCTGCTCGGCGCCATCGCCCTCGTCGTCATCACCGTCCTCGCGCTGCCCACCCTGGGGCTGCGCCTGGGCACCTCCGACCAGGGCAACGACCCCAAGGGCACCACCACCCGCCAGGCCTACGACCTCCTCGCCGAGGGCTTCGGACCCGGCGTGAACGGCCCTCTCACCCTGGTCACCGAGGTCGGCGGAGCCGAGGACCGGCTCGCGCTGGACAACCTCGGCGCCTCCCTGCGCACCACCGAGGGCGTCTCCTCGGTGACCCCGGTGACGTACGACTCCGGCGGCGACACCGCGTACCTCACCGTCGTACCCGAGTCGGCCCCGCAGTCCCGGACCACCAGCGACCTCGTCGACCGGCTGCGCTCCGAGGTACTGCCCCGCGCCGAGTCCGGCACCACGCTCGACGTGCACGTCGGCGGCGTGACGGCCGGCTACGACGACTTCGCCGACGTCATCGTCGGCAAGCTGCCCCTCTTCGTCGGCGTCGTCATAGGCCTGGGCTGCCTGCTGCTCCTGCTGGCCTTCCGCTCCGTCGGCATACCGGTCAAGGCCGCCGCGATGAACGTCGCCGCCGTCGCCGCGTCCTTCGGTGTCGTCGTGGCGATCTTCCAGTGGGGCTGGGGGAGCGAACTGCTCGGCCTCGGCAGCGCCGGCCCGATCGAACCCTTCCTGCCCGTGATCATGGTGTCGGTCCTCTTCGGGCTCTCCATGGACTACCAGGTCTTCCTGGTCAGCCGGATGTACGAGGAATGGCTGGAGACCGGCGACAACCGCCGTGCCGTCCGCGTCGGCCTCGCCGAGACCAGCCGGGTGATCAACTCCGCCGCGGTCATCATGATCGCGGTCTTCCTCGCCTTCGTCCTCAGCGGCGACCGGGTGATCGCCATGTTCGGCATCGCGCTCGCCGCCGCCGTCGCCCTGGACGCCTTCGTGCTCCGTACGCTCCTGGTGCCCGCCCTGATGCACCTGCTCGGCGGCGCCAACTGGTGGCTGCCGCGGCGGCTGGACAGGCTCCTGCCGCGCATCAGCATCGAGCCGCCCGAGTGCCGCGTCGCCCATGAGAGGCTGGCCGCGGCGACGGACGCCGAAGTGGCGGACGTCCTGGCGGAGGAGGAGCGGAAGCGGGATGTACGCGATACCACTGGGTGAGGACGGAGCCGAACTGCGTCCCCTGGAGACCTGGCACGCCGAGGAGTTCCTGGCCCACCTGGACCGGGGCAGGGAGTTCATCACACAGCACATCCCCTTCGGGGTGAAGGCCACCGACGTCGACTCCGCCCGCGAACTGATCCAGGCCTACGCCGACCGCCGTGCCGCCGGCAGCGGCTTCCTGCACGGGCTGTGGCTGGACGGCAAGCTCGTCGGCGGCCTGCTGTTCCGGGTCTTCGACGCCGCCACCGGTGTCTGCGAGATCGGCTGCTGGCTGGAGCCCGCCGGGACGGGCCGGGGCCTCGTCACACGCGGCGCCCGGGTCCTGATCGACTGGGCGTTCGACGAGCGCGGCATGCACCGCGTGGAGTGGCACGCGTCGTCCGCCAACACCCCGAGCGTCAACGCCGCACGGCGACTCGGCATGATGCGGGAGGGCGTGTTGCGCGAGAGCTTCCCCTACCGGGGTGCCCGCCAGGACATGGAGGTGTGGGCGGTGCTCGCGCCCGAGTGGCGTGCGGCACGTGAGGCACGCGCGCGTGCCGCTCACAAGGAACGTTAAGGGACCTCTCAGACAGCGTCCGTACGGTGCGAGACATGGGAACGAAGACAGTGGACGAGACCGGCGTGAAGACCGACAAGGACAAGACGGACGAGGCCACGGAGTCTCCTGAGAACACCGGGGCCGAGACCGTCGCGGCCGAGACCCCGGACGGCGCCGGCACCGCGGACCTCGGCACCGCGGACCTCGACGACGCGGCCATCGACGAGGCCGGGACCGGCGCCGGGAGCCACGGCGCCACCGGCGTCGGACAGGGCGCGGGCGCCGTCGTCTCCGCGGGGCTCGGCATCGTGTCCCTGACGGGGAGCTGGGTCGGCACCGTCGCCTCCGCTCGCGAGTCGGTCTTCGGACAACTGGAGACGACCGCGTCCTCGAACGTCCAGACCATGCTCGAGAAGGGATACGGCGAGGCCTGGCAGGCCACCGCGTTCTGGGGCGGCGTCTTCGCCCTGGTCGCGCTGATCGTCGGCGTCGTGGTCCTGGTCCGGCCCGCGTTCGGCGTACCCGGCCGGCCGCAGGCCGCGTGGATCAAGTCGGTCTCCTGGGCCGGTGTCGCGCTGGGCGTGATCGGTCTGATCCTGGCCGTGCTCAAGTACACCAACGTGATGCTGGACGTGCCGTCCGTGGGGTGATGCCTCCCCCGCCCCTGAGGGGTCTCGGGGCAGCCGGCGTTCCTCACGCGCCGCCCTGGGGCCCCTCACGCACGTCCGAGGCCCCGTCCTCCGCCCGAAGACGCGGGAACGTGCCCGATGTGGCGGACCCGCCCGGGAGAAGAAGGCTGAGGCACCGCAGCAAGCGAAGCGGATACCGGCCTCTCACCGAGGGGCACACCATGTTCGTGCACGAGCTCCAGCAGACCCGTTCCGCCGGACTGATCCGCCGCGCCGACCGGGCCAGGCCGGCCCGCGAGGCCGTCCGCGCCCGCCGCGCCGCTCGCCGGGAAGCCCGCCGCGCCGCTCGCCGGGAAGCCCGCCGCGGCGCCGCCCCGGTGGAGAGCCATACGTCCCGGTTCCGCCGGCACCGGTTCGCCCGGGCCGCGTGAGCGGGGACGACCGGGGAGGACCGGGGAGGGCTGCCGCACGGCCGCTCTCCCCGTCGCCGTCGAGCACGCACGTCGTGGCCGAGCTCGGCGTCTCCGGCCGCGGCGAGGCGGCGGCCCACCCGCTGGCGCTGTTCCCGGACGAACGGATCACCTCCCGTTCCGCGGAGTGAGGCTTACGCTGGACGGGACGCCGACGGACGGAGGCTTTGTGTTCAACGCATTCGAGGAACTCTTCTCCCCGGGCAGTAAACACACCCGCGACGAGCAGAACCGACTGGAACTGACCCGCGAGGACGTCGGCGACGGCACCCCGAGCCACGGCCCGATAGACCTCACCTCGGGCAAGGTCGTCGTCCACCTGCCGCGGCCCAAGGAGGCGGAGACCATCACCGAGGACGAGTGACGGCGGGCGCCTACGTCACCTCCAGCTCCAGGATCCGGTCGTCGCCGTCCTTCGCGCCGCCCCGGCCGTCCGTGTTGCTGGTCACGAGCCACAGCTTGCCGTCGCCCGCCGGGACCACCGTGCGCAGCCGGCCGTACTCGCCCTCCAGGAACGCCTGCGGGTCGGCCGCGGTCTGCGTGCCCTTCAGCGGGACACGCCACAGCCGCTCGCCGCGCAGGCCCGCCATCCACACGGAACCCTCGGCGTGGGCGATGCCGCTGGGCGAGGCCTCGTCGGTGCTCCACTGGGCGAGCGGGTCGTGGAACTCCGACCCCCCGGAGTCGCCCTCCGCCTCCGGCCAGCCGTAGTTGTCGCCCGGCTTGATCGCGTTCAGCTCGTCCCAGGCCTTCTGCCCGAACTCCGCCGCGAACAGCCGCTGCTTGTCGTCCCAGGCCAGCCCCTGCACGTTCCGGTGGCCGTACGAGTAGACGGCGGAGTCGGGGAAGGGGTTGCCGGGCGCCGGGTCGCCGTCCGGTGTCATCCGCAGGATCTTCCCGCCGAGGGACTCCTTGTCCTGGGACAGGCCCGTGTCACCGCTCTCGCCCGTGCCCGCGTAGAGCATCCCGTCGGGTCCGAACGCGATCCGGCCGCCGTTGTGGACGACACCCTTGGGGATGCCCCGGAAGACCGTGTCCGGCGCGCCCAGCTGCTCACCGGACGGCTTCTTCTCGTCGTACCGCATGCGCACGATGCGGTTGTCCGACGCCGAGGTGAAGTACGCGTAGATCATCCGGTCCGACGCGTAGTCGGGGGAGAGGGCGATGCCGAGGAGGCCGCCCTCGCCGGACGGCGCCACCCCGGGCACCTCGCCCAGCTCCGTCTTCTTGCCCGTCTCCTCGTCGACCAGGGTGACCGTCGCCTCGTCACGGGAGGAGACCAGCAGGTCACCGCCCGGCAACGGGGCCAGCCCCCAGGGACTCGTCAGCCCCGTGGCGACCGTACGGACCACCTTCACGGAGCCCTTCGCGGGCGGCGTCTCCTCGGCGGCGGAACCCGAGGGCGACGACTGCGCCGCCGTACGGCTCGGGGCGGTACTCGCGTCCGCGCCCGACGGCTCTCCGTCGTCGGAGGAGCAGCCGGCCGCCAGGAGCAGGGCGGCGGCGGTCAACACGGCCGACGCGGCTCGACGTTGCACGATCATGGTCCCTTCGACGCGGCGGGTTCTCCCCTGTCATACACCGCACGCGCCCTCGCGAGTTCCCGATCGCCGCATTCCGAACCCGGCGATCACCCGCGCGTCACTCCCACGACCCCTGCGCCGCCGGCAGCCCACGCACCTCGGCCAGGTCCCGCTCGGTCAGCCGCAGCCGGGCCGCGCCGGCGTTCTCGGCCACCCAGCGCTCCCGCTTGCTGCCCGGCACCGGCACCACGTGCCGGCCCTGCGCGAGAACCCATGCCAGCGCCACCTGCGCCGGTGTGACCCCGTCCCCGTGCCGGGCCGCGATCCGGCGCAGACCGGCCACGATCGGCTGGTTGGCGGCCATCATCTCGGCGGTGAAGCGGGGGTGCCGGGCGCGCAGGTCCTCCGGCTCGAAGCCCTGTCCGGGCGTCAGCGTGCCGGTCAGGAAGCCGTTGCCGAGCGGCATCGCGGCGAGGAAACCGACGCCGCGCGAAACGCACCACGGCAGCAGCGTCCGCAGAGCCTCCGGCGACCACACCGACAGCTCGGCCTGCACCGCGCTCACCGGGAAGACCTGCTGCACCCGCTCCAGCTGCCGGATCGTCGCGTCGTGCAGCCGCGCACCCGGCCGCCGGGCCGACCGCGCACCGACCGCGCAGAGCCCGAGCGCCCGCACCTTCCCGGCCCGGACCAGCTCCGCCATCGCACCCCAGGTCTCCTCGACGGGTATCTCCGGGTCGGCACGGTGCAGTTGGTAGAGGTCGATGACGTCCGTCTGCAGCCGGCGCAGCGAGGCGTCGCAGGCACGTTTCACGTAGCCGGGGCGGCCGTTGGCCACGATGTGCTGATCGCCCACCAGCAGACCGACCTTGGTCGACACGAAGGCCTCGGACCGCCGCTCCCTCAACACCCGCCCCAGCAGCAGCTCGTTGGTGAACGGGCCGTACATGTCCGCCGTGTCCAGCAGGGAAGCACCCAGGTCGAGGGCCCGGTGCACCGCCCTGACCGACTCCTCGCCGCGCTGCCGCGACGCGCTGTACGCCCAGTTCATCGGCATGCACCCCAGTCCGACGGCCCCCACCGCGAGTGCCGTCGCGCCGATCGTCCTGCGCTCCACCTGGTCGTGACCCTCCCTCGTCAGGCCACCCAACCTAACCTCTGCCCTTCCACGCTCCTGACGTAGCCTCCCGACCATGACTCCTGACGTGTGGCTGCCCATCCCGCCGGACGAGATCGAGGGCCTCCCCGAGGGCCCCGCCTACCACCACTGGAACGGCGAGGAGTCGTTCCCCGCCGATCCGGCCGACTGCGCGTACTACGTCGTCCCCTACATGAAGCCCAGCGGGATCGGCGTACGCCCGCTGCCGCGGATGCGCTCCGTCCAGGTCGTCCAGACCCTCTCCGCCGGCATCGACCACGTGGAGCCCGGACTGAAGCACCTGCCCGCGGGCGTACGGCTGTGCAACGCGCGCGGCGTGCACGAGGCCAGCACCGCGGAACTCGCCCTCGCCCTGATCCTGGCGTCGCTGCGCGGCATCCCCGACTTCGTCCGGGCCCAGGACCGGGGCGAGTGGCTCGGCGGGTTCCGGCCGGCGCTCGCCGACCGGAAGGTGCTCGTCGTCGGGTACGGCTCGATCGGTGCCGCGATCGAGGACCGGCTCGTGCCGTTCGAGGTCGCGCCGGTGGTGCGCGTCGCGCGCTCCGCCCGCACCACGGCGCGCGGCCCGGTGCACCCGCTCACCGCACTCCCCGCCCTGCTGCCGGATGCCGACGTCGTCGTCCTCTCCACACCGCTCACCGAAGCCACCCGTGGCATGGTCGACGCGGAGTTCCTGGCCCGGATGAAGGACGGCGCCCTGCTCGTCAACGTCGCGCGCGGCCCCGTCGTCGACACGAAGGCGTTGCTCGCCGAACTGGAGAGCGGGCGCCTCACCGCCGCCCTCGACGTGACCGACCCCGAGCCGCTGCCGCCCGGCCATCCCCTGTGGCAGGCTCCGGGCATACTCGTCAGCCCGCACGCAGGGGGGCCGACCTCCGCCTTCCTGCCCCGCGCCAAGCGGCTGCTGGTGGACCAGTTGAGCCGTTTCGTGAACCGGGAGCCGCTGCGCAACGTGATTCTGACGACGGGCGCGTAATCCGTTTCAGGTACCCTCCGCGACTCCCCGGATGCGCAGGGTACGCGCATATCCGTCGACCGTCACGGAGCGTAGAGAGCCTATGTCCCTGAGTGACGAGACTGGTGTATCGTCCGACAGGGGATGCGCCGCGCACCGTTCGGCGCCGGGGATGGACATCTCAGACTGTGAGGGGGGCGACGGGCGATGCACGGCCGATGGACGAACGACCCGACGCGGCGGAGCCGCCGCCGACGACCCTGGCGCACGACCACCACGAGCGCGAGCGCGGCCGCGACCACGGCCGTGCGCAGACGCGGTCAGGACGGCAGTCCCGCCGGCCACGACGGTCGGCACGGCCCTCACCGGCGTCGGCAGAGCGGGCACGGGAGACGGCCTCACCCGGTGCGGCGGGGCCCGGGGAATGCGGGAGCGGCGAGGACCGGGAGGTCCCGGTGAGTCCGCCACCCCCCGTGTCCACCCTGGACGGAGCACTGCGGACGCAGTCCTCCCCCGGGCCGTCGCTGCCCCGGTCGTCGGCCGCCGCCTGCGGACCGAACCTCGTCCGCCAGCTCGTACTGGCCCTGGTCTGCGCGGGATACGCCGTCGGCTCCGCGTTCGGCTGGGGTTCGGACCACGTCGCCAAGATCATGGGTGACTTCGGGCTGGGCGCCGCCGCGGCCACCGCCGCCGTCTCCTGCTTCCTCTACGCCCGCGGGCGTAGCGTCCGCTTTCGGCCGGCTTGGCTGCTGTTCGCCCTCTCCTCGGCGATGGCGGCCCTGGGCAACGTGGTCTGGGGGTGGTACGAGGTCGTCCTGCGCCAGCCCGTGCCCACCCCCAGTTACGCGGACCTGTTCTTCCTGTGCTTCGCTCCGCCCGCCATCGTGGGGCTGCTGGTGCTGGCCAAACGGCCGGTGACGAAGGCCGGCTGGATCTGCCTGGGCCTCGACGCCTGGCTGATCGGCGGTTCGCTGCTGACTCTGGCGTGGAGCCTGGCGCTCGCCCAGGCGGCGAAGGCCGGCGGCGGGTCCAGTGTGGCGCACTCCGCGCTCTCGGTGGCGTACCCGCTGCTCGACATCGCACTGGTCAGCATGGTGCTCGCGCTGCACTTCAGGCGATCGCCCGTCTGCCGGTCGGCCGTCAACACGGCGATCTGCGCGCTCGCCCTGACGGTGATGTGCGACGCCCTGTTCACCTCGCCGCTGCTGCACAACAGTTACCGCTCCGGTCAACTGCTCGACGCGGGCTGGTTCGCGGGCTCGCTGCTGCTCGCGTACGCCCCCTGGGCGGCGTCCCGGCGCGGGCTGCCGATGGCCGAGGAGGGTGCCGACGGGCACCCGGGCGTGACGCGCGAGGACGTACCCGCACCGCGCGGCACCGTCGGCCAGGAGACCTCCGTGGCCATGGCCGGGCCCGTACCGGGACCCGGACCGGTGGGCGAGCGCGGCCGCTATCCGGCGGCCCGGCCCATCGCCGGGTCGCTGGCCGCGCTCACGCCGTACCTGGCCGCCGCGGTCTGCACCCTGGGCATCCTCTACAACGTCCTCAACGGCCGCAGCGTCGACCGTGTGGTGCTGCTGACCGGCGGCACCGTGGTGCTCGCGCTCGTCGTGCGCCAGGGCATCATGCTGCTCGACAACATCACCCTCACCCAGGAACTGGCCCAGAAGGAGAACCACTTCCGGTCCCTGGTGCAGGGGTCCAGCGACGTCATCATGATCGCCGCGCCCAACGGCATCCTCCGCTACGTCTCCCCGGCCGCCGCCGGGGTCTACGGAAGCCCCGCCGAGGAGCTCGTGGGCAGCGAGCTGGCCGGTCTCATCCACCCGGAGGACCTCGGCTGCGTGGTGCACGAGGTGCGCCGGTTCCTCGCCGCGAGCCCGGTCGAGGAACCCACCACGCGCATCGAGTGCCGCTTCCGCTCGGGGGGCGGCGGCTGGCTCAACGTCGAGTCCACCGTCAACCGCCACCACGGGGGCCTGATCTTCAACAGCCGGGACGTGACCGAGAGAGTGCGCCTCCAGGCGCAGCTCCAGCACAACGCCGAACACGACCCGCTGACCGACCTGCCCAACCGCGCCCTGTTCACCCGGCGCGTCCAGCAGGCCCTGTCCGGCCGCCGTGCCTCCGACCGCGGTGCCGCCCTGCGCGGCACGGCCGTGCTCTTCATCGACCTCGACGGCTTCAAGGCGGTCAACGACACCATCGGGCACCAGGCCGGCGACGAGCTGCTCGTGCAGGCCGCCCGCAGGCTCCACGAGGCCGTCCGCAAGGGGGACACCGCCTCCCGGCTGGGCGGCGACGAGTTCGCGGCCCTGATCGTCGGGGACGGAGCCCGGGACCGTGCCGCCCGCGAGAAGCACATCGTGGAACTGGCCGACCGGCTCCGGATGACCCTCTCGCAGCCCTACCTCATCGACGGCAACGACGTCCGGGTCAACGCCTCCATCGGGGTCGCCTTCGCCGAACCGGGCCTGGGCGCGGGCGAACTGCTGCGCAACGCCGACCTCGCCATGTACCGCGCCAAGGCGGCCGGCAAGGGGCGCGTCGAGCTGTACCGGCCGCAGATGCAGCAGGACGTCGTCCGCAAGGCCGAGCTGGCCACGCGCCTGCGCGCCGCGCTGCACGACGGCGAGTTCGCGCTGCTGCACCAGCCGGTGGTCTCCCTGACGGACGGCCGGATCACGTCCGTCTGCGCCCAGGCGCGCTGGCGCTCCTCGCAGGGGGTGCTCTTCACCCCCGCCGAGTTCCTGCGGGTGGCCGAGGGCAGCGACAAGACCGCCGAACTGGACCGCTGGGTGCTCGAGGAGGCCGTGGAACAGGCCGCCGAACGCGCGGGCGCCGGACTGCCGGTGGCCGTGGCCGTACGCATCGGAGCCCGCCGGCTGCTGGACCGGTCCATGCCGCTGGGTTCCGTGGAGGCCCTGCTGACCCGACACGGGCTTCCTCCTGGTTCCCTTGTGGTCGAGCTGTCGGACATCGACCCACGGGTCGGACTGGACGAGCTGGACCGTCGGCTGAACGCCCTGCGGAGGGTGGGCGTCCGCGTCGCCCTGGACGGCTTCGGGAGCGGTTACGCGGCCATCACCGCGCTGCGGCGACTCCCCGTGGACGTCCTCAAGCTCGACCGCGGCCTGGTCGAGGGCGTGGTGGAGTCGGCGCGACTGCACAAGATCACCAGTGGTCTGCTGCGCATCGCCACCGACCTCGGGCTGAAGTCCGTGGCCGACGGGGTGGACCTGCCCGAGCAGATCGTCGCCCTGCGCGCGATGGGCTGCACACACGGGCAGGGCATGGCGTTCTCCGGGCCGCTGGACGAGTACCGGCTGCGCAGAGCGCTCGGGACCGGCCACTACCCGGTGCCGCACGGGCCCGCCGAACCGGCCTTCGCGCGCGGTGCCGCGGGAGTGTACGCGAAGGGCGTGGGCACGGGAGGCGCAGGGGTCGGTACGGGCGTCGGCCCCGGCATCGGCAACGCCGCCGCCGGGCAGATCGTCGGCGGTGTCGCCCCCGGACTGCCCGCGGTCCTGGGTGGTGGCACGGCCCTCCGCTCACATGATGAGACTCCCGTCCCACCCACTTGACAGTGGGTGCGTGCCGGGGGGAGGGTCAGTGCCATGCGCACCCGAATTCTCGTACTTGGAAAGCGCGTCGGCTGAGCTGGTGATGTCCGGACCGACCCGGACGTCCAGCGCCCCACACCCGACGCGCTCCCCTCGCTTGCCTATGGCACGAGGGGTTTTTTGTTGCACAGGCACCTGCCGAGCAGCAGCCGCACGTCGCACAAACCTCGCATAAACCCTCAGCATCGAGAAGAGAATGCCGATGACCGAGCAGGCCACCGGGGCCCATCACCCGCAGCCCCGGCCCCGATCCGGAGGACAGTCCGCCCCCGAGCACGTCACGGGTGCGCAGTCCCTCATCCGCTCCCTCGAGGAGGTCGGGGTCGACACGGTATTCGGCATTCCCGGCGGCACCATCCTCCCGGCGTACGACCCGTTGATGGACTCCACCCGGGTGCGCCACGTCCTGGTCCGCCACGAGCAGGGCGCCGGCCACGCGGCCACCGGCTACGCGCAGGCCACCGGCAAGGTGGGCGTCTGCATGGCGACCTCCGGCCCCGGCGCCACCAACCTGGTCACCCCGATCGCCGACGCGCACATGGACTCCGTGCCGCTGGTCGCGATCACCGGCCAGGTGGTGTCCTCCGCGATCGGCACGGACGCCTTCCAGGAGGCGGACATCGTCGGCATCACCATGCCGGTCACCAAGCACAGCTTCCTCGTCACCAAGGCCGAGGACATCCCCCGGGTGATCGCGCAGGCGTTCCACATCGCCTCCACCGGCCGCCCCGGTCCGGTCCTGGTCGACATCCCCAAGGACATCCTCCAGAAGAAGACCACCTTCTCCTGGCCCCCGGTCATGGACCTGCCCGGCTACCGCCCGGTCACCAAGCCGCACGCCAAGCAGATCCGCGAGGCCGCCAAGCTGATCACCGCCGCCAAGCGGCCGGTCCTGTACGTCGGCGGCGGCGTCCTCAAGGCGAAGGCCACCGCCGAGCTGAAGGTCCTCGCCGAGCTCACCGGAGCGCCCGTCACCACCACCCTGATGGCGCTCGGCGCGTTCCCCGACAGCCACCCGCTGCACGTGGGGATGCCGGGCATGCACGGTTCGGTCACCGCCGTCACCGCGCTGCAGAAGGCCGACCTGATCGTCGCCCTCGGAGCCCGCTTCGACGACCGCGTCACCGGCAAGCTGGACAGCTTCGCCCCGTACGCCAAGATCGTCCACGCCGACGTCGACCCGGCCGAGATCGGCAAGAACCGCGCCGCCGACGTGCCGATCGTCGGCGACGCCCGCGAGGTCATCGCCGACCTCGTGCAGGCCGTCCAGAAGGAGCACGGTGAGGGCGGCACGGGCGAGGCCGCCGCGTCGAGGTATGCGGCCTGGTGGAAGGACCTCAGCCGCTGGCGCGACACCTACCCCCTCGGCTACGACCAGCCGGAGGACGGTTCCCTCTCCCCGCAGGCGGTCATCGAGCGCATCGGACGGCTCGCGCCCGAGGGCACGGTCTTCGCCGCCGGCGTCGGCCAGCACCAGATGTGGGCCGCGCACTTCGTCCAGTACGAGCAGCCCGCCACCTGGCTGAACTCCGGCGGCGCCGGGACCATGGGCTACGCCGTCCCGGCCGCCATGGGCGCCAAGGCGGGCGTCCCCGACCGCACCGTCTGGGCGATCGACGGCGACGGCTGCTTCCAGATGACCAACCAGGAACTGACCACCTGCGCCCTGAACAACATCCCGATCAAGGTCGCCGTCATCAACAACGGCGCCCTCGGGATGGTCCGCCAGTGGCAGACCCTGTTCTACAACCAGCGGTACTCCAACACCGTGCTGCACTCCGGCCCCGACGACGTCAACCCGGAGGCCCGCGGCACCCGCGTCCCCGACTTCGTGAAGCTGTCGGAGGCCATGGGCTGCTACGCCATCCGCTGCGAGGACCCGGCCGACCTCGACAAGGTCATCGAGGAGGCCAACTCCATCAACGACCGCCCGGTCGTCGTGGACTTCATCGTCCACGAGGACGCGATGGTCTGGCCGATGGTCGCCGCCGGCACCTCCAACGACGAGATCATGGCCGCCCGGGACGTCCGCCCCGACTTCGGCGACAACGAAGACGACTGAGCGAGAGAGACCGAAGAGACCATGTCCAAGCACACGCTCTCCGTCCTGGTGGAGAACACCCCCGGCGTCCTGGCGCGGATCACCGCCCTCTTCTCCCGCCGCGGCTTCAACATCGACTCCCTCGCCGTCGGCGTCACCGAGCACCCCGACATCTCCCGCATCACCATCGTGGTGAGCGTCGAGGACTTCCCGCTGGAGCAGGTCACCAAGCAGCTCAACAAGCTGGTGAACGTGCTCAAGATCGTCGAGCTGGAGCCGGCCCAGGCCGTCCAGCGCGAACTCGTCCTGGTGAAGGTGCGCTCCGACAACGAGACGCGTTCCCAGATCGTCGAGATCGTCCAGCTCTTCCGCGCCAAGACCGTCGACGTCTCCCCGGAGGCCGTCACCATCGAGGCCACCGGCAGCAGCGACAAGCTGTCCGCCATGCTCAAGATGCTGGAACCGTACGGCATCAAGGAACTCGTCCAGTCCGGCACGATCGCCATCGGCCGCGGCGCCCGTTCGATCACGGACCGCTCGCTGCGCGCACTCGACCGGTCCGCCTAACGACGGAAACGGGCGGCCGGTGGGAATTCCTGCCGCCCGTATTCCGAGACCCCGAAACTTCCTTCCGCCCACCGGCATACGGTGGGACGCAACACCTGCACACAAGGAGAGAACCCAGTGGCCGAGCTGTTCTACGACGCCGACGCCGACCTGTCCATCATCCAGGGCCGCAAGGTCGCGGTCATCGGGTACGGCAGCCAGGGCCACGCCCACGCCCTGTCGCTGCGCGACTCCGGCGTCGACGTGCGCGTCGGTCTGCACGAGGGCTCCAAGTCCAAGACCAAGGCCGAGGAGCAGGGCCTGCGCGTGGTGAGCCCGTCCGAGGCGGCCGCCGAGGCCGACGTCATCATGATCCTCGTCCCGGACCCGATCCAGGCCCAGGTCTACGAGGAGCACATCAAGGACAACCTGAAGGACGGCGACGCCCTGTTCTTCGGCCACGGCCTGAACATCCGCTACGGCTTCATCAAGCCCCCGGCCGGTGTGGACGTCTGCATGGTCGCGCCGAAGGGCCCGGGCCACCTGGTGCGCCGCCAGTACGAGGAGGGCCGCGGCGTTCCCTGCATCGCCGCCGTCGAGCAGGACGCCACGGGCAACGGCTTCGCGCTGGCCCTGTCGTACGCGAAGGGCATCGGCGGCACCCGCGCCGGCGTCATCAAGACGACCTTCACCGAGGAGACCGAGACCGACCTGTTCGGTGAGCAGGCCGTCCTCTGCGGTGGCACCGCGGCGCTGGTCAAGGCGGGCTTCGAGACCCTGACCGAGGCCGGCTACCAGCCGGAGATCGCCTACTTCGAGTGCCTCCACGAGCTGAAGCTGATCGTGGACCTCATGTACGAGGGCGGCCTGGAGAAGATGCGCTGGTCGATCTCCGAGACCGCCGAGTGGGGCGACTACGTCACCGGCCCGCGGATCATCACCGACGCCACCAAGGCCGAGATGAAGAAGGTCCTCGCCGAGATCCAGGACGGCACGTTCGCCAAGAACTGGATGGACGAGTACCACGGCGGTCTGAAGAAGTACAACGAGTACAAGCAGCAGGACTCCGAGCACCTCCTGGAGACCACCGGCAAGGAGCTGCGCAAGCTCATGAGCTGGGTCGACGAGGAGGCGTAAGCCCTCACGGCCGAGGGGGCCGGAGCACACCGCTCCGGCCCCCTCGGCGAACCCCGGGTAACGTCGTGGGGGCGGCGTTGTCCAACCCGTCCGGCCACGGACGGGTGATCCTTCCGCCAAGGCGCAGGACGACCTCCGCCACGCCACTAGACTGCTGACAACATACGCGTCAGGCCCACAGCGTCGTGCGTCTTCCACGCGGCCACCAACCCTCCACCGCATGCGGCCGTCGGGACGGCCGTCCGCATTGGACTTGTGAGGACTCACGTGAGCTCGAAACCCGTCGTACTCATCGCTGAAGAGCTGTCGCCCGCGACCGTGGACGCGCTCGGCCCCGACTTCGAGATCCGCCAGTGCAACGGCGCGGACCGGGCCGAGCTGCTCCCCGCCATCGCCGACGTGGACGCGATCCTGGTCCGCTCCGCGACCAAGGTCGACGCCGAGGCCATCGCCGCCGCGAAGAAGCTCAAGGTCGTCGCCCGCGCCGGTGTCGGCCTGGACAACGTGGACGTCGCCGCGTCCACCAAGGCCGGCGTGATGGTGGTCAACGCCCCGACCTCCAACATCGTGACCGCCGCCGAGCTCGCCTGCGGTCTGCTCGTCGCCACCGCCCGCAACATCCCGCAGGCCAACGCCGCGCTGAAGAACGGCGAGTGGAAGCGCAGCAAGTACACCGGTGTCGAACTGGCCGAGAAGACCCTCGGCGTCGTGGGCCTGGGCCGCATCGGCGCCCTCGTCGCGCAGCGCATGTCGGCCTTCGGCATGAAGGTCGTCGCCTACGACCCCTACGTGCAGCCCGCGCGGGCCGCGCAGATGGGCGTCAAGGTGCTGTCGCTGGACGAGCTGCTCGAGGTCTCCGACTTCATCACCGTCCACCTGCCCAAGACCCCCGAGACCCTCGGCCTGATCGGCGACGAGGCGCTGCGCAAGGTCAAGCCGAGCGTCCGCATCGTCAACGCCGCGCGCGGCGGCATCGTCGACGAGGAGGCGCTGTACTCGGCGCTGAAGGAGGGCCGGGTCGCCGGCGCCGGCCTCGACGTGTACGCCAAGGAGCCCTGCACCGACTCGCCGCTGTTCGAGTTCGACCAGGTCGTCTGCACCCCGCACCTCGGCGCCTCCACCGACGAGGCCCAGGAGAAGGCCGGCATCGCGGTGGCCAAGTCGGTCCGCCTCGCCCTCGCCGGTGAGCTGGTCCCCGACGCGGTCAACGTCCAGGGCGGGGTCATCGCCGAGGACGTCAAGCCGGGCCTGCCGCTCGCCGAGCGCCTCGGCCGCATCTTCACCGCGCTCGCCGGCGAGGTCGCCGTCCGTCTCGACGTCGAGGTCTACGGCGAGATCACCCAGCACGACGTGAAGGTGCTGGAGCTCTCCGCCCTCAAGGGCGTCTTCGAGGACGTCGTCGACGAGACCGTGTCGTACGTCAACGCCCCGCTGTTCGCCCAGGAGCGCGGCGTCGAGGTCCGGCTGACCACCAGCTCGGAGTCCCCGGAGCACCGCAACGTCGTCACCGTGCGCGGCACCCTGCAGGACGGCGAGGAGGTGTCGGTCTCCGGCACGCTGGCCGGCCCGAAGCACCTCCAGAAGCTCGTCGCCGTCGGCGAGTACGACGTCGACCTCACCCTCGCCGACCACATGGTCGTCCTGCGCTACGAGGACCGCCCCGGCGTCGTCGGCACCGTCGGCCGCGTCATCGGCGAGGCCGGCATCAACATCGCCGGCATGCAGGTCGCCCGTGCGACGGTCGGCGGCGAGGCGCTGGCCGTGCTGACCGTCGACGACACGGTGCCCGCCGGGGTGCTCGCCGAGGTCTCGGCGGAGATCGGGGCGACGTCGGCCCGGTCGGTGAACCTGGTCTGAGTGACCTTCTCCGGGGGCTGCCGCCCCCGGACCCCCGTTCGCCCCGAACGGGCTCGGCCTCACACGCCGGACGGGCTGGGACGTCCAGCCTGTCCGGCGTCTTGTGTACACGTCTCCTCGCGCACCCGGACCTTCCGCAGCGTCACCGACGCCACAACCGCCGCACCGGCGAGCACCACCGCGCCCGCGACCGCCGCCGCGTGCATTCCACCGGTGAACGCCTCCCGTGCCGCGGTGGCCAGGGCGTCTCCCGCGCGCCCCGGCAACTGCCCGGCGACGGCCAGCGCGCCGCCCAGCGTCTCGTGTGCCGCCTCCGGAGCGGAGTCCGGCATCTCCTGCCGGTAGACAGCCGTACCGATGGAACCGAGCACCGCCATCCCCAGCGCCCCGCCGAACTCGGCGCCGGTCTCCATGAGGGAGGACGCGGAGCCCGCCCGCTCCACCGGAGCGGCGCTCAGCGCGAGGTCCATGATCTGGGACATCACCATGGTGACGCCCGAGGCGAGGATCCCGGCGGCCACCAGCCCCAGCGCGAGCGCGTCCGTGTCCACCAGCGTCAGCAGGGCGTAGCCGCAAGCGGCGAGGGCGAAGCCCGCCGACACCACGTGGGCACGGTTGACGCCCTTCTGCACCAGGTGGGCCGCGAGCGGGGCCGCGAAGCCGATCGGCACCGAGGGCAGCAGCGCCCACAGGGCCGCCTCCAGCGCGCTCTTGCCCACGACCGACTGGATGTACTGCGCGGTGAAGAACGCCGAGCCCATCATCGCGAACATCGTCACCAGGTTGAGGACGACGGCCGGGGCGAAACCGCGCGCGCGGAAGAGGGCGGGGGAGACCATCGGCGAGGCGGTGGTCCGCTGCCGGTGCACGAACAGCGCCGCGAACAGCAGACCCACGGTCACCGCCATGACGTACCGGACGTTCCAGCCCTCGGCCGAGATCTCCTTGAGGCCGTAGACCACCGGGAGCACCGCGGCCATCGACAGCGGAACGCTCACCCAGTCGAAGCGCCCCGGCGCCGGGTCCTTCGACTCGGGCAGCAGGAGCGGCCCGAGGATCAGGAGCAGGGCCATCGCCGGCAGGTTCACCAGGAAGACCGAACCCCACCAGAAGAACTCCACCAGCACCCCGCTCAGCACCGAGCCGAGCGCCACGCCGGCCGTCATCACGCCGGACCAGATCGCGATGGCCTGCGCCCGCTGGGCGGAGTCGGTGAACAGGGAGCGGACCAGGGCCAGCGTCGAGGGCATCAGCGTCGCGCCGCCGATGCCGAGCAGCGCGCGGGCCGCGATGAGCATCCCGGCGCTGTCCGCGTACGCCGCGGCCAGCGAGGCGGCGCCGAAGGCCGCGGCGCCGATCAGCAGCAGCCTGCGGCGGCCGATGCGGTCACCGACCGACCCCATGGTGATCAGCAGGCCGGCCACGGCGAAGGCGTAGACGTCGAAGATCCACAGTTGCTGGGTGCCGCTCGGCGCGAGGTCGGCGTTGATCGCCGGGACCGCGAAGTACAGGACCGACACGTCCATGGAGACGAGCAGCAGCGGAAGCATCAGCACGGCGAGCGCGGTCCATGCGCGGCGGCCGGCACGGGACGGGGTGGGTGTCATGCGAGCGACTATACGGATGTATAAGACGTTCGTCTATGACAGTTGTATAGGACGCTCGTATGGACCGGGGATAGGGTGGGCGCATGGGACACCGTGAGGATCTGCTCGCCGGCGCCAAGCGCTGCCTGCTGGAGAAGGGGTTCGCGCGCACGACCGCGCGGGACATCGTCAAGGAGTCGGGGACCAACCTCGCGTCGATCGGCTACCACTACGGGTCCAAGGACGCGCTGCTCGTACAGGCCTACATCGAGTTGGTGGAGGCGATGTCCGGCGCCTTCGAGGGCGGTGCCGAGGGTGATCTGCCCGGCGAGCCCGGCTCGCTGGAGCGGTTCTCGGCGGTGTGCTCGAACATCATCGGCACCATGCGCGACCCGGGCTCGCTGTGGCGGCTCAGCATGGAGATCGTGTCCATGGGCGACCAGATGCCGGAGGTGCGGGATCACCTGGCACGGGCCCAGCGGGAGGGTGCGCGTGGCCTCGTCACGCTCTTCATGGGCGGGCGTGAGGAGGACGTGCCGGAGGAGACCGTGGACACCCTCGGGAACTTCTACGTCACGCTGCTGATGGGACTCATGACGCAGTGGTCCTTCGCTCCCAAGGACGCCCCCGAGGCGGAGCAGCTCGCCGAGGGGCTGCGCCGGGTGGTCGAGGGCATCACCCGGAGCTGATCCGCCCGTCCCGCATCTCGACCACCCGGTCCGCGACATGCCGTACGACGGCCCGGTCGTGGCAGATGAACAGGTAGCCGAGGCCCAGCTCGTCCTGGAGGTCGGCGAGCAGGTTCAGCACCCCGGCCCGTACCGAGGCGTCGAGGGCCGACACCGGCTCGTCGAGGACGAGCAGGCGGGGCTCGGAGGCGAGGGCGCGGGCGATGCCCACCCGCTGGCACTGGCCGCCGGAGAGCTCGTGCGGGCGCCGGTCGCCGTACGACGGGTCCAGGCCGACCCGGTCGAGCAGTTCGGCCACCCGGTCCGGGCCGTCGGCCGGGTTCCAGCGGCCCTGCACCTTCAGCGGTTCGGCCACCGCGTCGCGGATGCGGTGGCGGGGGCTGAGGGAGCCGTAGGGGTCCTGGAAGACGGGCTGCATGCGCGGGCGCAGCGGCCGCAGTTCCCGCTCGGACAGGCCCGTCAGCTCCCGCCCCTCGAAGCGGACCTCGCCGCCGTCCGTCCGGCGCAGCTGGAGCACCGCCAGGGCGGTGGAGGACTTGCCGCAGCCGGAGGGGCCGTTGAGGGCGAGGGTCTCACCGGCGTCCAGGGTGAAGGAGACGTGGTCCACGGCGGTCACCGGACCGTAGCGGACGACCAGGTCGCGCACGTCCAGGAGAAGGTCGCTCACACGAACTCCTTGAGGGGCTCGGGGATCTCGGCCACGCGGTGGCAGGCGACCAGCCGGCCGTCCACCGTCTGGGGCACCGGTTCGGCCGTACGGCACTGCTCCGCCGCCAGTGGGCAGCGCGGGGCGAAGGCGCAGCCGGGGCCGAGGGCGTCCGGCGCGGGCGGGGTGCCGGGGAGGGCCGGGAGGCGGCGGCGCCGGGGGCCGTCCTGCGGGAGCGAGGCCAGCAGGCCCGCCGTGTACGGGGCACGCGGGCGGGACAGCACCCCTTCGGCCGGTCCGAGTTCGACCGCCCGCCCGGCGTACATCACCAGCACGCGGTCCGCGTGGCCGCGTACGACGTCCAGGTCGTGGGTGATCAGGACCAGTGCGGCGCCCACCGCCTCCCGCTGCTCGGCGAGCACGCGCAGCACCTGTTCGCGGCGCTCCTCGTCCAGCGCGGTGGTCGGTTCGTCGGCGACGACCACGTCCGGCTCGTTGACCGTCGCCATGGCGATCACCGCGCGCTGCCGCATGCCGCCCGAGTACTCGTGCGGGTAGGCGCACGCCCGGCGGGCGGCGTCCGGGATGCCGACCCGGTCGAGGGCCGCGACGGCCCGGGCCCGGGCCTCCTTGCGGGAGACGCGGCGCACCGACCGTACGGCGGCGGCCAGTTGGTCGCCCACCGGGTGGACCGGGGAGAGGGCGGACAGGGCGTCCTGGGGTACGAGGGCGATCCGGCGCCCGCGCTCGGCGGCGAGGTCGGCCGCCCCGCGCAGCCGGACGCTCCCGCTCGTGCTCGCGCCCCGCGGCACCATGCCCAGCAGCGCACGTGCGACGAGGGACTTGCCCGCCCCCGACTCCCCGACGACGCCCAGGACTTCACCCGGGTGCACGTCGAAGGAGAGACCGCGCACGGCCTCGGCGGGGCCGAAGGCGATGCGCAGGTCACGTACGGACAGCAGTGGCTCGGGTGGCATCGGCCGTCTCCTTCCGGGAAGCGGGGCGGGAAGCGGCGCGGGGGCCACGGCGGGAACCGCGTCCCCGGGCGAGCGCCGCGCCCGACACCGCGAGCCCCGCCAGGAGGGCGAGGGCGACGGCCGGGGCGAGGGCGGCCCAGGGGGCGCGTTCGATGTAGGCACGGGACTCGTCCAGGAGCAGGCCCCACTCGGGGGCGGGCGGCTGGGCGCCCAGGCCCAGGAAGCCCAGGGAGGCCAGGGCGAGCGCGATGCCGGGCAGCCGGAGAAGGGCGTGGCGGGCGACCGGGGCGGCGACGGACGGCAGGACGTGCCGGGTGAGGATCCACAGCGGCGGTGCGCCGATGGCGCGTTGCGCGGTCAGGAACGCCGACGCCCGTACCTCCTGCACCAGCGCCGCCGCGTGCGCGGCCAGTGGCGGCCAGGAGATCAGCGCGACGGCGAGGGCCGCGCCGCCGGTGCCGGGACCGGCCGCCGCCGCGACCAGGATGCCGACGATGACGGGCGGCAGGGCGTTGGCGATGTCCGCCGCGCCCGCCGCGACACCCGGCCAAAAGCCCAGCGCCAGCCCGGCCAGCAGGCTCAGCAGGCAGACGGCCGCCGCCGTGCCGACCGTCGAGGCGGCCCCGTGCCCGAGCCGGGCCAGCACGTCGCGGCCGAGTCCGTCGGTGCCGAGCGGGTACGCCCAGGACGGCGGGGACAGGCGGGCGGCCGTGTCCACCGCGTACGGGTCGCGCAGCAGGCCCCAGCCGATCGCCACCAGCAGTACGGCGGCGAGGGCGGCCGGGATCGCCGGATGCGCCCGGACCGGGCGGGCCGGCGGCAGCGAGAGTCCGGCGTCGCGCAGGGCCGGGCCCAGCAGCCGGCGCCGTACCAGGGCGGACGCCGCGCCGGCCACCAGGCCCAGGGCGAGCAGGGCGAGTACCGCACCCTGGAGCAGCGGCAGGTCCTGCGACTTGGCCGCTCCCAGCGCCGTACGCCCGATGCCGGGTACCGCGAACACCGTCTCCACCGCGACCGCGCCGCCCGTCAGCCCGACGGCGACCATCCCGAACTGCGGGACCAGCGGCGGCAGTACGCGGCGCAGCGCGGCGGCCGAGACGCGGGCACGGCTCACTCCCGCTCCCCGCCACAGCTCCACCCACCGTTCGTCCAGTACGGCGGGCAGCGCGTCCGCGACCAGCCGCCCGAGCAGGCCGCCCGCGGGGACGCCGAGCGCGAGGGCGGGCAGGACCAGGTACTCGGGCCCCTGCCAGCCGGACGTCGGCAGCCATCCCAGCCACACCCCGCACACCAGCAGCCCGACCGTCGCCAGCAGGAACTCGGGCACCGCTGCCGCCATCGCGGCGAACGCCCCGGCCGACCCCCGCCCCCGCACCAGTACGGGTGCCACCAGCGCCACCGCCAGCAGCACGGCCACCGCCAGCGCGGCGGCCATCAGCCCCAGCGACACCTGGAGTCCGGAGACGACGGACGGCGCGACCTCGGTCCCCGAGACCCACGAGGTGCCGAGGTCGCCGCGGAGCAGCCCGGACGCCCAGTCGCCGAGCAGGGAGAGCGGGCCGGCGTCCAGGCCGAGGTCCCGGCGGATCGAGGACAGCGCCTCCTCGGTCGGCTCCTGCTCGGCGGAGCGGGCGCGCAGCACGGTCAGCGCCGGGTCCCGGCCGGACAGCCAGGGGAGCAGGCCGACGGCGGCCAGTACGGCGACGAGGGAGACGGCTCGCGTCACCCCCGCTGTGGTCGGCCTCACTTGACGTGCGTGTCGAGCGTGACCAGTTCCCGCTCGCGCGGGTCGTGGGCCGCGCCGACCACGTCGGCGGCGTCGCCCTGGATCACGCGCTCGTGCAGCATCGGCACGGCCGCGTCGGTGGCGAGCACGGCGGCCTCCGCGTCGACGACGGCCCGGCGCCGGGCGTCACCGGTCGGGGTGCTCCCCGCCTTGTGCAGGGCCTTGTCCACGGCCGGGGCGGCGAGCTGGGAGATGTTGAAGGAGCCGTCGGAGGCGAAGTCGCTGTAGAGGTAGGCGGCCGGGTCACCGGAGTCGAGGACGGTGGCGCGGGAGAGGATGAACGCGTCGAACGCGCCCGCCAGGGCGTCGGACTCGATGTTGGCGTACTCGCGGACCTCCAGTTTCACCTCGAACCCCGCCTTCTTCAGCTGTTGTTGCAGCGCGGCGGCCACCTCGGGCAGCTCGGCCCGGTCGGTGAAGGTGCCGATGGTGATGCTCTTCCCGGACGGGTCGCCCGCCTGCGCCCGCCGCACCGGCTCGCGCAGTCCGGCCGCCCACGGCAGCGCCGGTCCGAGCAGCCCCTCGGCCACGTCGGCCCGGCCCTCGTACACGCCCTTCACGATCGACTCGGCGTCGATCGCCTCCCGGGCCGCCGCCCGCAGCGCCGGGTCCTTGAAGGCGCCCTTCTCCGTGTTGAGGTACAGCGTGTTGGTGCGCGGCATCGGGACCTCGGTGATCAGGTCCTTCTCCAGCAGCGCGGCCTGCGAGACGGGCACCGCCTCGACGATGTCGGCCTCGCCGCTGCGCAGGGCGGCGGCGCGCGCGGTGCCGTCCGGTACGAACGTCACGTCGATGCCGGGCGCCTTGGCCTTGCCGCCCCAGTAGTCGTCGTAGCGGTCGAGGGCGGCGGAGGAGGTGCCGTTGACGTCGGTCAGCTCGAAGGGGCCGGTGCCGGCGCCGACCGGGTTCACCGTCTTCCCCCGGTACGCCTTCGCCGCGAGGACCGACAGCTGCGGGGAGCTGAGCCGCTGCGGGACCAGGGGGTCCACCTCGGCGGTGGTGACGACGACGGTGCCGGCGTCGCCTTCCTCGACGGTCAGCTCGACGCCGTCCAGGATGCGGGGCTTGGGGGAGGCGGTGGCGGCAGCGGTGAGGGAGCGGACGACGGCCTCGGCGGTCAGTTCCGTGCCGTCGTGGAAGGTGACGCCCTCGCGGAGGGTGAAGGTCCAGCTCCGGCCGGACTGCTTCCACTCGGTGGCCAGCGACGGCTCGGCGTCGCCGTCCGCGTCCAGCTTGACGAGCGTCTCCGCCGTGGACCAGCGGGACAGCTTGAACGCGTCGTCGGAGAGCGGGGACAGGCCCGAGCGCGGCGGCTGCATCATCGCGACGCGGATGCGCTCGCCTCCACCCGCGCCGGTGCCGGTGGCCTCCGTGGACGCGAAGCAGCCGGTGAGCAGGGCGGAGGCGGCGAGGGCTGCAGGGACGGGCAGGAGGCGGGCGGAGACGCGCACGGGGGTCACTCCGAGTAAGGGGCCGGTCAAAGGTTGAGCGTTCGATGACCGTAACACGATGACAATCGTTTTCAGAAGTGGCCCCGGGGGTGGCCGTATGGCCGCGTGACCGTGCGTCAGAGGCGCGCGCTCTTCAGCGCCATGTGCAGCAGCAGCCGGTCCTCGCCGTCGGCCAGGTCCAGGCCCGTGAGCTGTTCGACGCGGGAGAGGCGGTAGTACAGCGTCTGCCGGTGGATGCCCAGCTCGGCGGCCGTGCGGCCGGCCTGGCCCGCGCAGTCGAGGTAGACCTCGGCCGTGCGGGCCAGTTCGCGGTGGGCGGGGGAGAGCAGCACCCGTACGGCGGGATCGCGGACGGACCGCGCGGGCAGTGCGGTCAGCAGGCGGAACGCCCCGATGGACGTCCACTCGGCGACCGGCCCGAACCGGCTCTCGGCGCGCGCCGCCCGGGCCGCCGCCGACGCCTCCCACCAGGCGTCCCCCAGCTCCACCAGCCCGGTGCGCGGCGCGGACACCCCCGCCGCCACCCCCGCCGTCGCCCCGGCTGCCGCCCCGGCCGCCCCCGCCGCCGCCCCGGCCGCGCCCCGCGCCCGCTCCAGCAGCCGCCCCGCCGCCGTCGTCGCCGGGGTCGGCACGTCCGCCGAACGCAGCCGCACCAGCAGGGCTAGCGACTGACCCGCGGCCCCCGCCGCCCAGAGGGCGCGGGAGGCGTCCCCGTCCCACGGCATCGTGCACAGCGCCGTCGCCCCCGGCACCGTACGGACCGAGGGCGCGTCGTCGGGGCCGGCCGAAGGCCAGGGCGCCACGCACACCACCGCGTGCGGGGTGTCCGCGCGGGCGCCGAGCGCGGTGCGCAGTTCCGCCACGGCCATGTCCCGCTGCCAGTCCCGGTCGGCGGTGAGCACCGCCCGCAGCTCACGGCTCAGGTCCGCGCCGTGCTGCGCCTCGTCCGCGAGCAGCGCGCCGATCCGGGCGGTGACCTCCATGGCCGCCGTCAGCTGCCGCTCCGTCGGGCCGGGCTCGGTGTCCAGGAGCCACACGTAGCCGAGGACGACGCCCCGATGGCGTACCGGCAGGCAGGTGCGCCCCCGGTACACGCCCGCCTCCGGGGTCGGCGGAATGCGGACCGGGCCGGTCGCGCGGGTGATGCCGAAGCCCTCGAACCAGGCCCGGACCGCCGTGGTGGAGCGCCGGGTGAGGATCGAGCGGGTGCGCACCGGGTCCAGCGCGGAGGGGTCGAGGTCGCCCTCGCTGTCGTACGCGCCGAAGGCGATCAGCTCGAAGTCGCGGTTCTCCAGGGTCGCGGGCGCGCCCAGCAGTTCGGAGATCTCGTCGACCAGCTCCTGGTAGTCACCCCTGGAATCCGTCGTCACCCGGGCATTCTGCCGCATTTGCGTGCCTGGTTCATACATCTGTCTGAGATCTGCGGCACGGATGCGTGACAGCTGTCGATGGCCCACGATCGGGGGGATCCTTAGATTTCACGGTGGTTCTCCGTGCCGTCCCCCGTTCGTCGGGCTACGGCCTCGTGTTGGTTGGTAAGTGGAGGTGCCCCGTGCTGGGTCCCGTGATTCTCGCCGCGTCGCGCAGCGACCGGATGCGTCGTCTGGTCTCGGCCGCGCCGGTGACCAAGCCGGTCGTCGACCGGTTCATCCCCGGCGAGACGGTCGACCAGATCGTTCCGATCATCAGGGACCTGACCGACCAGGGCCTGGAGCTGACGATGGACGTCGTCGGCGAGGACATCACCACTCCCGCGCAGGCCGAGGCCGCCCGCGACGCCTACCTGGAGCTGATCGACCGGCTGAAGCCGCTGGACCTCGGCACCCGCGCCGAGATGTCGGTGAAGCTGTCCATGTTCGGCCAGGCCCTCCCGTCGCCCACCACCGCCCTCAACGGTGGGTCCTCCGGACCCGCGTCCGCCTTCCACGGCGGCCACGAGCTGGCCCTCGAGAACGTCCGCCCGGTCGTCGAGGCGGCGGCGGAGATCGGCACCACGGTCACGCTCGACGCCGAGGACCACACCACCCTCGACTCGATGTTCGCCATCCACGACGAGCTGCGGAAGGACTTCCCGCAGACCGGCTGCGTCATCCAGGCCTACCTCTTCCGCACCGAGGCCGACGCGCGCCGGCTCGCGGAGAACGGCTCTCGCGTACGGTTGGTGAAGGGCGCCTACAAGGAGCCCGCCGAGGTCGCCTACCAGCAGCGCCACGAGATCGACAAGGCGTACGTGCGCATCCTGCGGACCCTGATGGAGGGCGAGGGCTACCCGATGATCGGGTCCCACGACCCGCGCCTGATCTCCATCGCGCAGGAGCTGGCCCGCACCGCCGGGCGCAAGCTCGACGAGTACGAGTTCCAGATGCTGTACGGCATCCGCGGCGACGAGCACCTGCGGCTCGCCGCCGAGGGCCACCGCATGCGCGTGTACACCGCCTACGGCACCGACTGGTACGGCTACTTCATGCGCCGTCTGGCGGAGAAGCCGGCCAACCTCCGGTTCTTCGCCCGCTCGATGGTGAGCAAGGGCTGAGCCCGCACCCGCTCGCACAACCCGCTCAAGTCAAGGAGTAACGGAACCCATGGACGCTGTGACCCAGGTCCCCACCCCCGTCAACGAGCCGGTGCACGGCTACGCCCCCGGCTCGCCCGAGCGCGCCCGTCTGGAGGCCAAGCTCAAGGAGCTGGCCGACAACCCGGTCGACCTGCCCTGCACCATCGGCGGTGTGAAGCGGATGGGCGGCGGTGAGCGCTTCGACGTCGTGCAGCCGCACAACCACAAGGCGCGTCTGGGCACGTACGCGAACGCCACCCAGCAGGACGCCCAGGACGCGATCGACGCCGCCCTGGCCGCCGCCCCGGCGTGGCGCGCGATGTCCTTCGACGACCGCGCGGCGATCATCCTGCGCGCCGCCGAGCTGCTGTCCGGCCCGTGGCGCGAGACCATCGCCGCCTCCACCATGCTCGGCCAGTCCAAGACGGCCCAGCAGGCCGAGATCGACAGCCCCTGCGAGCTGATCGACTTCTGGCGCTTCAACGTCCACTACGCCCGGAACATCCTGGCCGAGCAGCCCCCGGCCAACTCCCCGGGCGTGTGGAACCGCATGGACCACCGCCCGCTGGAGGGCTTCGTCTACGCGATCACGCCGTTCAACTTCAGCGCGATCGCCGCCAACCTGCCCACCGCCCCCGCCCTGATGGGCAACGTCGTGGTCTGGAAGCCGTCCCCGACCCAGACCCACGCCGCCGTGCTGCTGATGCAGCTGCTGGAGGAGGCCGGGCTGCCCAAGGGCGTCATCAACCTGGTCACCGGCGACGGCATCGCGGTCTCCGAGGTCGCGCTGGAGCACCGGGACCTCGCGGGCATCCACTTCACCGGCTCGACCAAGACCTTCCAGCACCTGTGGAAGACGGTCGGCAACAACATCGAGAAGTACCGCACCTACCCGCGCCTGGTCGGCGAGACCGGCGGCAAGGACTTCCTGGTCGCCCACCCGAGCGCCGACCGCGCCGTCCTGAAGACCGCCCTGACCCGCGGTGCCTTCGAGTACCAGGGCCAGAAGTGCAGCGCCACCTCCCGCGCGTACATCCCGGCGTCCATCTGGAACGACGGCTTCAAGGAGGAGTTCGCCGCCGAGGTCGACTACCTCACCATGGGTGACGTCACCGACCTGTCGAACTTCATGGGCGCCGTCATCGACGAGCGGTCCTTCGCCAAGAACAAGGCCGCCATCGACCGGGCCAAGGCCGACGAGACCTGCACGATCGTCGCGGGCGGCTCCTACGACGACTCGGTCGGCTACTTCGTCCGCCCGACGGTCGTCGAGTGCACCGACCCGGAGAACGAGGTGTTCCGCACCGAGTACTTCGGCCCGTTCCTCGCGGTGTACGTGTACGACGACAGCAAGGCCGACGCGTACGACGCGATGCTGACCCAGATGGAGTCCGTGTCGGACTACGCCCTCACCGGCTCGGTCGTCTCCAACGACCGCGCGGCGGCGGCGTACACGATGGAGAAGCTGCGCTACGCGGCCGGCAACTTCTACATCAACGACAAGTCGACCGGCGCCGTCGTCGGCCAGCAGCCCTTCGGCGGCGGCCGTGCCTCCGGCACCAACGACAAGGCCGGCGCCCCGCAGAACCTGATGCGCTGGACCCTGACCCGCGCCATCAAGGAGACGCTGGTCCCGCCGACCGACTACACGTACCCGCACATGGGCTGACGCCCACCCGATCCCGGACGGGCCAGGTCTCCCCCCGACCTGGCCCGTCCGACGTTTTCGCAGGTCACGGCGGAGTGACCGACGGCACTGTCTCAGATAGTAGGAAGTCCGAGTAATTGTGGAGACAGACGCTCCGCGTTCCCTTAGCTTTGTAGGAGCCGAACGTCCCGCTCGATCGAGCGACAGGCGGTCGTGAGCCGGGCCCCGTGCAGGCAACCCCTGCGGCACCGCGCTCCCCGCCCTTCCGGCGTCTCCCCTCCCACTCGCTTTCCGCGCTCCCGCGCGCCGAAGGAGACGATTCCCATGGCCGAGACGACCGTCCGCCGCCGAGTCCGCCACCTCTCCCGCACCAGCGACTCCGACCGCAAGAACGCGGCCGCCGCCCTCCAGCGCGCCCTCGACCGCCGCGACAACGGCGGCGCCACCGGCCACTGAGCCGGGCGTGACAGGCCGGCGTCCGCATGCCGGACGCCGCATGTCATCCCGTGGGACGAGGGGTAGGGTGCCGGCATGTCTCGCAGCCTCAATCTCGCAGTGATTCCCGGTGACGGCATCGGCCAGGAGGTCGTGGCCGAAGGCCTGAAGGTCCTCTCCGCCGTCCTTCCGCAGGATGTGAAGCTGGAGACCAAGGAGTTCGACTTCGGCGCCCGGCGCTACCACGCCACCGGTGAGACCCTCACCGACGCCGACCTCGACGCCCTCAAGGCGCACGACGCCATCCTGCTCGGCGCGATCGGCGACCCGTCGGTGCCGTCCGGCGTCCTGGAGCGCGGCTTCCTGCTGAAGCTCCGCTTCGCCTTCGACCACCACGTCAACCTGCGGCCGTCCAAGCTGCTGCCGGGTGTGGCCACCCCGCTCGCCGGCCAGCCGGAGATCGACTTCGTCGTCGTCCGCGAGGGCACCGAGGGCCCGTACACGGGCAACGGCGGCACCATCCGCAAGGGCACCGAGCACGAGGTCGCCACCGAGGTCTCCGTCAACACGGCCTACGGTGTCGAGCGCGTCGTCCGTGACGCCTTCGCCCGCGCACAGGCCCGCCCGCGCAAGAAGCTGGCGCTCATCCACAAGAACAACGTGCTGACCTTCGCCGGTCACCTGTGGACGAACGTCTTCGACAGGGTGGCCGCCGAGTACCCCGACGTCACCACCGAGTACATGCACGTCGACGCGGCCACGATCTACCTCGTCACCCAGCCCGAACGCTTCGACGTGATCGTCACCGACAACCTCTTCGGCGACATCATCACCGACCTCGCCGCGGCCGTCTCCGGCGGCATCGGCGTCGCCGCGAGCGGGAACATCAACCCCTCCGGCGACTTCCCCTCGATGTTCGAGCCGGTCCACGGCTCCGCGCCCGACATCGCCGGCCAGGGCAAGGCCGACCCCACCGCCACCGTCCTGTCCGTCGCCCTGCTGCTGCGCCACCTCGGCCACGAGGCCGAGGCGGCCCGGAT
Organism: Streptomyces sp. WG5; assembly: GCF_049974565.1. Lineage (NCBI taxonomy): Bacteria > Bacillati > Actinomycetota > Actinomycetes > Kitasatosporales > Streptomycetaceae > Streptomyces > Streptomyces sp. WG5. The sequence continues at coordinate 107,213 of NZ_JBNGGC010000024.1, forward strand.
CGAGGACGCCGTCTCCGCCGACCTCGGCGCACGCGGTGACCTGCCCGCCCGGAGCACCTCCGAGATCGGCGACGCGCTCGCCGTGCGAGTAGCCGGCTGACCCGGCGCACTCGAAATACAACCTTTCGAAGCCGCCGGGTCCGAGAAACAAGGCACCCGGCGGCTTTCTCCTGCGTCCGCAAGGTGCGACCATCGAAACCTGGGCCGCATTCACCCCGCTTCATCCGTCACGGGCCGCGCGCGATAATCGAACGCGAAGCCGTGACATGAGGGAATGCTCGGACGTCCTAGCACCGGCCACCGGCCGTAGGGGCGTGACGGCGGCCCGTCACAACCAAACCGGTGAAGGACATCAACCCATGACGACGCCCACGATCGAGCTCAAGCCCTCCGCCAACCCGCTCTCCGACACGGAGCGGCAGGCGATCCTGGCCAACCCCGGGTTCGGCCGCCACTTCACCGACCACATGGTGACGGTCAAGTGGACCGAGGGCCGCGGCTGGCACGACGGCCGGCTCGTTCCGTACGCCCCGCTCTCCCTCGACCCGGCCACCATGGTCCTGCACTACGCGCAGGAGATCTTCGAGGGACTGAAGGCCTACCGGCGCCCCGACGGGTCCGTCGCCACCTTCCGCCCGGAGAAGAACGCGCAGCGCTTCCAGGCGTCCTCGCGCCGGCTCGGCATGCCGGAGCTGCCGGTGGAGACCTTCATCGAGGCGTGCGACGCGCTGGTGCGGCAGGACCAGGGCTGGGTCCCGGCGCACGGCGGTGAGGAATCCCTGTACCTGCGTCCCTTCATGATCGCCACCGAGGTCGGCCTGGGCGTGAAGCCGGCCAACGAGTACCTCTTCATCGTCATCGCCTCCCCGGCCGGCGCCTACTTCCCGGGCGGCGTCAAGCCGGTCTCCATCTGGGTCTCCGAGGACCGCGTGCGCGCCGTCCCCGGCGGCATGGGCGACGCCAAGACCGGCGGCAACTACGCTGCCTCCCTGCTCGCCCAGGCCGAGGCGGCCGCCAAGGGCTGCGACCAGGTCTGCTACCTCGACGCGGTCGAGCACCAGTGGGTCGAGGAGCTCGGCGGCATGAACCTGTACTTCGTGTACGGCGACAAGATCGTCACCCCGGCCCTGACCGGTTCCATCCTGGAGGGTGTCACCCGCGACTCCCTCCTCACCGTCGCCCGCGACCTCGGTTACGAGGCCGAGGAGGGCCGCGTCTCCGTCGAGCAGTGGCAGCGCGACTCGGAGAACGGCACCCTCACGGAGGTCTTCGCCTGCGGCACGGCCGCCGTGATCACGCCGGTCGGCACGGTGAAGCGGGCCGGGGCGCAGTGGCAGCAGAGCGGGGGCGAGCCGGGCGAGGTGACGCAGCGCCTGCGCGGGGCCCTGCTGGACATCCAGCGCGGCACCGCCGAGGACAAGCACGGGTGGATGCACCGCCTGGCCTGAGTCACCGGGCGCCGGTGCGGAGGCTGCCGGGGGCTCCCGGGGGCTCCGTCCCGGGATCCCCGCCGAACGGCCCCCTTCCCGGACACCGGACGGGCTGAGTCCGCGCCGCCCCCGGGCCCTGCCGAGGCAGAGCCCGGGGGCGGCGGCACGTACACCGCCTTGCCCATATTTTAGAGTGACGTTCAATGTGATGCCGCATGAGGGTCCATAGACGCTTCTCTTTCAAGGTTTCCCTGTTTAGAGTGATGCTCTAATCCATGGATAGCGAGGAGGTGCCGCGTCGTGAGACTGACTCCCACGGAACGTGACCGGCTGCTGCTCTTCGGGGCGGCCGAGCTGGCCCGCTCCCGGCGCGCCCGCGGGCTGCGGCTGAACGTGCCGGAGGCGACCGCGCTGATCGCGGACACCGTGTGCGAGGCCGCCCGCGACGGTGCCCGCCTCGCGGAGGCGGTCGAGCGCGCCCGGTCCGTGCTCGGCCCGGACGACGTGCTGCCCGGCGTCGCGGACGTCGTCACCGAGGTGCACGTGGAGGCGGTCTTCGACGACGGCTCCCGGCTCGCGGTCGTCCCCGACCCGATCGGGGGCGGACTGGGGGAGCGGGCGCCGGGCGCCCTGCTGCCGGGTCCCGCCCTCGCCGAACCGGAGGCGGCGGTACGCGTCCCGGTCACCAACACCGCGACCGTGCCCGTCTCCGTCACCTCCCACTTCCACTTCTTCGAGGCCAACCCGCGCCTGGACTTCGACCGCGCGCGGGCCTACGGCATGCGCCTCGCCGTCCCCGCCGGTTCCTCGGTCCGCTTCGGGCCCGGGGAGAGCGCCGAGGTCGGCCTGGTGCCCATCGGCGGGCGGCGGGTCGCGATCGGGTTCGCCGGTCTGGTCGACGGGCCGCTGGACGCACCGGGAGCGAGGGAGGAGGCCCTGCGGCGGGCGGCGGCCTGCGGGTACCTCGGCGTCGCACGGCAGGCACCGGAAGGAGGCGAGCGATGAGCCGCTCGAAGGGACGCGAGATCAGCGAGGCGGTCCGCATCGACGCCCACGCCTACGCCGCCACCCACGGCCCCCGCGCCGGCGACCGCCTCCGCCTCGGCGACTCGGGGCTGGTGGTCCGCGTCGAGTCCGACGCCCAGCGGCACGGCGACGAGTTCCTCGCCGGCTTCGGGAAGACCGCCCGCGACGGACTCCACCTCAAGGCCGCCGCCGTGCGCGACACCTGCGACGTCGTCATCAGCAACGTCGTCGTGATCGACGCCGTGCAGGGGGTCCGGAAGGTCTCCATCGGCGTCCGCGAGGGCCGCATCTGCGGCATCGGCCGGGCAGGGAACCCCGACACCCTCGACGGTGTCGACGTCGTGGTCGGCACGGGCACCTCCATCGTCTCCGGCGAGGGCCTCATCGCCACCGCCGGAGCCGTCGACACCCATGTCCACCTGCTCTCCCCGCGCATCATGGAGGCGTCGCTCGCGTCCGGTGTGACGACGGTCATCGGGCAGGAGTTCGGCCCCGTCTGGGGCGTCGGCGTCAACTCGCCCTGGGCGCTCAAGCACGCGTTCGGCGCCTTCGACGCCTGGCCGGTCAACATCGGCTTCCTGGGCCGGGGATCGTCGTCCGACCGGGCGCCCCTGACCGAGGCGCTGGCCGAGGGCGGCGCGTCCGGCTTCAAGGTGCACGAGGACATGGGCGCCCACTCCCGCGCCCTCGACACCGCCCTGCGCGTCGCCGAGGAGCACGACGTCCAGGTCGCCCTGCACAGCGACGGCCTGAACGAGTGCCTCTCCGTGGAGGACACCCTCCGCGTCCTGGAGGGCCGCACCATCCACGCCTTCCACATCGAGGGCTGCGGAGGCGGACACGTCCCCAACGTGCTGAGGATGGCAGGTGTCCCCAACGTCATCGGCTCCTCCACCAACCCCACCCTGCCCTTCGGCCGGGACGCGGTCGCCGAGCACTACGGCATGATCGTCTCCGTCCACGACCTCAAGACCGACCTGCCGGGCGACGCCGCCATGGCCCGCGACCGCATCCGCGCCGGGACCATGGGCGCCGAGGACGTGCTGCACGACCTGGGCGCCATCGGCATCACCTCCTCCGACGCGCAGGGCATGGGCCGGGCCGGCGAGACCGTCCGCCGCACCTTCGCCATGGCCGGGAAGATGAAGGCCCAGTTCGGCGCCGACGGGGACGACGACAACGAACGCGTCCTGCGCTACATCGCCAAGCTGACCATCAACCCCGCCATCGCCCACGGCCTGGCCCACGAGGTCGGCTCCATCGAGGCCGGCAAGCTCGCCGACATCGTCCTGTGGCGCCCGGAGTACTTCGGCGCCAAGCCGCAGCTCGTCCTCAAGTCCGGCTTCCCGGCGTACGGCGTGGTCGGCGACCCGAACGCGGCCACCGACACCTGCGAGCCCCTCGTCCTCGGCCCGCAGTTCGGCGCGCACGGCGCCACGCCCGCCGAGATATCGGTGGCCTTCGTCGCGCAGGCCGCCCTCGACCAGGGCGGCGACACCATGCCGACCCGCCGCCGCCGGGTCGCCGTGCGCGGCACCCGCGGCATCGGCCCGGCCGACCTGCGCCTGAACTGCCGTACCGGCGCGGTCGACGTCGACCGGCGCACCGGCCTGGTCACCCTGGACGGCGACCCGCTGCGCTCGGAACCGGCCGACTCCGTCTCCCTCAACCGCCTCTACTTCCTCTGACCTCCTGGGACACCTCCATGACCTTCCGCATGCCTCCCGAGTGGGCCCCGCACGAACGCACCTGGATGGCCTGGCCCGGCCCCAACCCGACGTTCGCCGGCGCCGAGCAGCTGGCCGAGGCCCGTGCGGCCTGGGCGTCCGTGGCCCGCGCGGTGCGCCGCTTCGAGCCGGTGACGATGGTGCACGGACCCGGCCAGGGCGACTCGGCGCGCGAGCTGCTCGGCCCGGACGTCGACCTGGTCGAGCGCGAGCTGGACGACGCCTGGATGCGGGACATCGGCCCGACCTTCGTGACGGACGGGCAGGGCGGCCTGGCCGCCGTGGACTGGGTGTTCAACGGCTGGGGCGCCCAGGACTGGGCCCGCTGGGAGCACGACTCCGACATCGCCCGCCACGTCGCGCATCTCGCCGGTGTCCCCGTGCTGGGCAGCACGCTCGTCAACGAGGGCGGCGCGATCCACGTCGACGGCGAGGGCACGGTCCTGCTGACCGACACCGTCCAGCTCGGCTCCGGCCGCAACCCCGGCTGGACCCGCGAGCAGGTCGAGGCGGAGATCCACGCCAAGCTCGGCACCACCAAGGCCATCTGGCTCCCGCACGGCCTGACCGGCGACTACGGCACGTACGGCACCCAGGGGCACGTCGACATCGTCGCGGCCTTCGCCCGGCCGGGCACCGTCGTCGTGCACAGCCAGCGCGACCCCGCCCACCCCGACCACGCCCGCTCGCAGACCTACCTGGAGATCCTGCGCGGCCAGACCGACGCGGCGGGCCGCCGCCTGGAGGTCGTCGAGGTCCCCGCCCCGACCGTCCTCAAGGACGAGGACGGCGACTGGGTCGACTACTCGTACATCAACCACTACCTGTGCAACGGCGGCGTCGTCCTGTGCGCCTTCGACGACCCGAACGACGAACGCGCGGCGGAGATCTTCCGGCGCCTGTTCCCCGGGCGCACGGTGACACCGGTGGACGCCCGTACGATCTTCGCGAGCGGTGGAGGCATCCACTGCGTCACGCAACAGCAGCCGAGGATCTAGAAGGAGTCAGCCATGGCCGGTGCGGCGCGAGCGCGGAAGAACGCACCGCCCCGCGAGGACGTCCTCGCCGCCGCCATGGAGATGATCGCCGAGCGCGGCCTGGAGAAGCTCACCATGGCGGCGCTCGGCCGCGAGGTCGGCATGAGCAGCGGCCACCTCCTCTACTACTTCCGTTCCAAGGACGAACTGCTGCTGCGCACCCTGGAGTGGAGCGAGGGCCGCCTCGGCGTCGAACGCGGCCGGCTCCTCGCCCGGCCCGGCACCGCCCGCGCACGCCTCCACGCCTACGTCGACCTGTACGTCCCCGACGGGCACCGCGATCCGCACTGGACGCTGTGGCTGGAGGTCTGGAACCGCTCGCAGAACGCCGCCGACGAGGCCCGCGACCGGCAGGCCGCCATCGAGGGTGCCTGGCACCGCGACCTGGTCGCGCTGCTCGCCGAGGGCGTCTCGCGCGGCGAGTTCCGCCCCGTCGACCCGGACCGCTTCGCGTCCCGGCTGCGCGCCCTCCTCGACGGCTTCGCCATCCACGTGGCGATCGGGCTGCGGGGCACGGACCGGGGCCAAGTCATGGCCCACGTAAGGGAGTTCCTGACGGACGGCCTCTTCGCGGACGCCTGACCCCGCGCCCGGGTTGTACGTAATACGGGTGATTGACCCTGTGGCGTGCGGTGCGCTTGGATCGGGGGAGCCCCTCGGCGCGGGGCCGGGGGAAGGCGTCAACGGGGAAACAGGGGGAATCGTGCTCAGGTCGAGAATCGTGCTCAGATCCATGCGTGGAGCGTCCGTCGCGGTGCTCGCGGGGGCGATGGTCGCACTGTCGGCGACCTCGGCGGCAGCGGCGCCGAAGCCGGGGACCGAGAGGGTCACACTGGCGGCGACGGGGGAGCAGGGCGACGGTGACTCGTACGGCCCGCAGCTCAGCGCCGACGGCCGGTTCGCGGTCTTCTCGGGAAACGCGTCCAACCTGGTGCCCGGCGACACCAACGCGCTCACGGACGTCTTCGTGCGCGACCTGCGCGAGGGAACCGTCGAGCGGGTCAACGTCGGCCCGGGCGGCGCGCAGGCCGACGGCGACTCCTCGGCGCTCGCCGTCAGCTCCGACGGGCGTCACGTCCTGTTCCGTTCCCAGGCCCGGAACCTGGTCGACCGGGAGACCCCGCCCGTGGCCGCGGGGGCGTACGACATCTACCTGCACGACCGGCGCACCGGCCGCACCGAGCAGATCAGCGTCGGCCTCGACGGAGGTTCCGCCCACGCGGGCGGCGCCGTCATGTCGGCGGACGCCCGCTACGTCGCCTTCAACGCCAAGGCCGACCGGATGGAGCACGAACCCGGCGACCTCTTCGGAGCCGTGTACGTCCTCGACCGGCGCACCGGCGCCGTGGAGCGGATCAGCAACCGCGACCGCCCCTCCCACCCCGCCCTGCTGCAGGCCATCAGCGCCGACGGCCGCCACGTGGCGTACACGCAGATGGTGCCGCGCAGCTCCAACGGCGCCACCTGGGTCCACGACCGCCGCACCGGCACCGAGGAGCGGGTCAACGTCCGCTCGGACGGCACCCCGGCCGAGCGGTACGCGCTGCCCGCCTCGCTCTCCGCGGACGGCCGGACCATCGCCTTCCAGTACTGGGGCGACGACCTGGTGCCGGGCGAGACCCCCGGGGACGACACCCACCTCTACGTCCGCGACCTGCGCACGGACGTCACCCGCCGCGTCGATCCCGGAACGGCCGGCGAGGAGCGGCCGCGCGAACCGGTGCTCAGCCCGGACGGCCGGTACCTGGCCTACCAGGCGGATCCCCGGTCGGCGGACGGGCGGCTCGGACCGGCCAACGTCTACCTGCGTGACCTGCGCACCGGCACCACCCGCACGGTCAGCGAGTCCGTCGCCGGAGGCCCGGTGACCGATGCCTCCGTGACGGTGTCCTGGGTGAGCGCGGACGCCCGGCGCGTCGGCCTCGGCAGCGGCTCCGCGCAACTGGTCCCGGGCGACACCAACGGCCACTACGACGGCTTCGTGCGACGCCTGCGCTGAACGCCCGCTGCTCGCATCCTGAGACGGACGGTGAGCACGGGGACAGACTGTGCCAGAATGCCCGCGTGCTCTCGTTCGCCATGATTATTGGCAGCAGGCGCGCCGGTCCGCAGTGACCACCACGTACGACCAGGTACGGGTGGACACCGTCGTCCTCGACCCGCGCGCAGACCTCTCGCACCCGCGAGAGGTTTTTCGTTTTCCTGGCCCCACCCCCAGCCGGGAAGAGAGCGCGAGGGATCATAGACGGACGGTGGAACCGGTCATTCCGGTAGACCGAGATCCCCTACAGGAGCCTTCAGATCATGACCGCATCCAGCGAACTCGACGATTCGTTCCACGTCTTCGACACCACCCTGCGCGACGGCGCGCAGCGCGAGGGCATCAACCTCACGGTCGCGGACAAGCTGGCCATCGCACGGCACCTGGACGACTTCGGGGTGGGCTTCATCGAGGGCGGCTGGCCCGGCGCCAACCCGCGGGACACCGAGTTCTTCGCCCGCGCCCAGCAGGAGATCGACCTCAAGCACGCCCGGCTGGTCGCCTTCGGCTCCACCCGCCGCGCGGGCACGACCGCCGCCGAGGACCACCAGGTCAGGGCACTCCTGGAATCCGGCGCCCAGGTGATCACCCTGGTCGCCAAGTCCCACGACCGGCACGTCGAGCTCGCCCTGCGCACCACGCTCGACGAGAACCTGGCGATGGTACGGGACACCGTCTCCTACCTCGTCGCACAGGGCCGCCGGGTCTTCGTCGACTGCGAGCACTTCTTCGACGGCTACCGTGCCAACCCCGAGTACGCCAAGGCGGTCGTCCGCGCCGCCTCGGAAGCGGGCGCCGACGTCGTCATCCTCTGCGACACCAACGGCGGCATGCTCCCGGCGCAGATCCAGGCCGTGGTCGCCACCGTGCTGGCCGACACCGGCGCCCGGCTCGGCATCCACGCCCAGGACGACACCGGCTGCGCCGTCGCCAACACCCTCGCCGCGGTGGACGCGGGCGCGACCCACGTCCAGTGCACGGCGAACGGCTACGGCGAGCGCGTCGGCAACGCCAACCTGTTCCCGGTCGTGGCCGCCCTGGAGCTGAAGTACGGCAAGCAGGTCCTGCCCGAGGGCCGGCTCCGCGAGATGACCCGCATCTCCCACGCCATCGCCGAGGTCGTCAACCTCACCCCCTCCACCCACCAGCCCTACGTCGGCGTCTCCGCCTTCGCCCACAAGGCCGGCCTGCACGCCTCCGCCATCAAGGTCGACCCGGACCTGTACCAGCACATCGACCCCGGGCTGGTCGGCAACACCATGCGGATGCTGGTCTCCGACATGGCCGGCCGCGCCTCCATCGAGCTCAAGGGCAAGGAACTCGGCATCGACCTCGGCGGCGACCGGGAACTGGTCGGCCGGGTCGTCGAGCGCGTGAAGGAACGCGAGCTGGCGGGCTACACGTACGAGGCCGCCGACGCGAGCTTCGAGCTCCTGCTGCGCGCGGAGGTCGAGGGCGGCCCCCTCACGTACTTCGACGTCGAGTCCTGGCGCTCCATCGCCGAGGACCGCCCCGACGGCACCCACGCCAACGAGGCCACGGTCAAGCTCTGGGCCAAGGGGGAGCGCATCGTCGCCACCGCGGAGGGCAACGGCCCGGTCAACGCCCTGGACCGCGCCCTGCGCGTCGCCCTGGAGAAGATCTACCCGGAGCTGGCCAAGCTCGACCTCGTCGACTACAAGGTCCGCATCCTGGAGGGCGTGCACGGCACCCAGTCCACGACGAGGGTCCTCATCTCCACGAGCGACGGGACGGGCGAGTGGTCCACGGTGGGCGTCGCGGAGAACGTCATCGCCGCCTCCTGGCAGGCTCTGCAGGACGCGTACACGTACGGGCTGCTGCGGGCGGGGGTCACACCCGCCGGGTGAGCCGGTTTTCCCCACCGGCACCGATGTCTTATTGAAGGGGATTCGGGTATTTTCGAACGTATGGCGGACATACGTGTTCGAGTCCTCATACGCCTCCTGGTCGCGCCGGTCGTTGCCGCGCTGGCGGTGCTGATGGCCGGTGCGCCCGGCGCGTCCGGGGCACAGGCGGCCACCGACGTCTCCGAGATCGGCGCGGCCCTGCGCGAGAGTCCCGTGTACGTGGATCCCGCCGCCTCCGACCTGCTGTCGTCGGCGGACGCGGAGGCCCTCGCCGACAAGATCGAGGACTCGGACGAACCCGTCTTCGTGGCGGTCCTCCCGGCGGACTACCCGACCCAGAACCTGTTCCGGAACCTCCGCACCGAGACCGGAGTCACCGGCCTGTACGGCGTCCGCCTCGGCGACCGCTTCGACGCGCGCGCCGACAGCAGCGTGCTGAGCCGGCAGGGCGTGAACAACCTGGTCACGGCCGTGCAGGGCGCGGGCGACGCCAAGGCGCAGCTGAACGACTTCGTCGACGACGCGCTGCGCAGCGTGCGCGGCTCCGCACCCTCGTCCTGGGACTCGGGCGACGCCTCCGTGCCGACCGGTGCCCTGATCACCGCCGGTGCGGTCGTGGCGGCCGGCGGCGCGGGCGTCTACGCGCTCTCACGGCGCAACCGGCGCCGCCGGGAGGAGGAGCAGCGGGAGGCACTGGAGAGGCTGCGGGTCGTGGTCGACGAGGACATCACCGCGTTCGGCGAGGAACTCGACCGCCTGGACTTCCACCCGGCGGAACCGCGCGCCGACGACGCGATGCGCGCCGACTACGCACGCGCCCTCGACGCCTACGAGCAGGCCAAGACGTACATGGCGGACGCCCGTGAACCGGGGGACGTCCGCGCCGTCACCCAGGCCCTGGAGGACGGCCGCTTCTCGCTGGCGCAACTCTCGGCCCGCCGCGAGGGCAGGGCCCTGCCCGAACGCCGCCCGCCGTGCTTCTTCGACCCGCGCCACGGCCCGTCGGTCGCCGACGTCACCTGGACCCCGCCGGGCGGCGCCACCCGCCAGGTCCCGGTCTGCGCCGCCGATCAGACCCGCCTCTCCGACGGACGGGACCCGATGATCCGCGAGGTGGACACGGAGTACGGCCGCCGCCCCTACTGGGACGCGGGCCCGGCCTACGGTCCCTGGGCCGGCGGATACTTCGGCGGCGGCATCCTGCCCGGTCTGCTGGTCGGCACGATGCTCGGCAGCATGATGGCGGGCCCGGCCTACGGCGCGGGTTACGGTGCCGGTTACGGCGACTTCGGCGGCTACGAGGGCGGCGACGTCTCCGGCGCCGACTTCGACCCCGGCGACTTCGGGGGCGGCTTCGGCGGCGGAGACTTCGGCGGTGGCGGCGGCTTCGGCGGCGGAGGGGACTTCGGGGGAGGCTTCTGACCGGGTGGCCGTGCGGCGCCCCCGCCGCACGGCCACCGGCGGACGGCTCCGGGAATCAGACCGGCGTCGTCGTCCGGTACGCCGTCCGTCCCGAACGGGCAGCCGCTGCCGCGAGCGCGAGAACGAGGGCGGCGGACGCGACGAGCCCCGCGCTGACCCACACCGGGGACCGGTATCCGAGCCCCGCGCCGATCGCCGCGCCCCCGGCCCACGGCCCCAACGCCGCCCCCACGTTGAACGCGGCCGTCGCGAAGCCTCCGGCCAGCGTGGGCGCGCCCGGTGCCGCGTAGAGCACCTGGGAGATGAGCGTGGAACCGACCCCGAAGGCCAGGGCGCCCAGCAGGAACACGAGCCCGAGCACCAGGACCGGGTCACCGGCGCCGAGCGCCAGCGCGCACCACCCGGCGCACAGCGCGGCCCCGCCCGCCGTCACCACCGGTACCGGGCGCCGGTCGGCGAACCGCCCGCCCACACTCACCCCGGCGAACGACCCCGCCCCGAACAACGCCAGCACCCCGGGCACCCAGGCGTCGTCGAGCCCGCCGACCTCGGTGGCCAGCGGCGCGAGATAGGTGAACGTGCAGAAGGTGGCCCCGTTGACCAGGGCGCCCAGCAGCAGCGTGACCAGGAGGCGAGGGCCGCGCAGTGCTGCCAGCTCGCCCCGCAGCGGCGGACGCGTGGTGTCCGCGGCCCCGCCCGGAACGGACCGGGCCACCGCCACCACGGCGGGCACCGTCAGCAGGGCCACCGCCCAGAACGCCGAGCGCCAGCCCCACACCTGTCCGAGCAGCGCCCCGGCGGGCACCCCGACCACGCAGGCCAGCGTGACCCCGCCCAGCAGCGTGGACGTGGCCCGCCCCTTGGCCTCCGGCCCGACCATGCCCACGGCGGTCACCAGGGCGACGGCCAGGAACCCGGCGTTGGCGAGTGCCCCGGCCACCCGGGTGGCGAGCAGCACCGCGAAACTGCCGGTGACGGCACCGACGACATGGACGGCGAGAAAGACGCAGAGGAAGCCCAGCAGGGCGCCCCGCCGCGACCACCGTCGTCCCAGTACCGCCATCAGCGGCGCCCCGACGACCATCCCCACCGCGAAGGCGGAGGTCAGCGCCCCCGCCGCCGGGACGGTGACCTGTAGATCCCTCGCGATGTCCGGCACCAGCCCGGACAGCATGAACTCGGACGTTCCCTGGGCGAACACGGCGAGGCCCAGCAGAAGGATTGCGAACGGCATGAAGAAACTCCGCACCCCGAAGTCGATGTCGAACATGACACGGCGGACGGCAGTCCGGCGGCGATCACGACAACGACGACTCCGGGTACGCGCGGAGCGCGCCCCTCAGCCCGACATCACGAACAGCCACCGGAAGGCCGGTGGCCGGAGTCTGGAAGCTTCGGGACTGTTCACGGAGGGCAGGCTAACGCGATTCGGCGGGGAACACGACCGGGAAGACCGGCACCGCTCGACCGCCCGGTACGACGCGGTCCACCGGATGACCGGCCGGCCCGGCCGGAGCGTCCGGGTCCGGGCCGCCGTCACGTGGTCTTCGCCGCTCGCGGGGCGCGCGGCGTCAGGCCTGCTTGATCGCGGAGATGTCGAAGTTCAGCTTGATCTTGTCGGAGACGAGCACGCCACCGGTCTCCAGCGCCGCGTTCCAGGTGAGCCCCCACTCGGAGCGCTTGATCTCCGCCTTGCCCTCGAAGCCGACGCGCTCGTTGCCGAAGGGGTCCTTGGCGGCGCCGTTGAACTCCAGGTCGATGGTGAGCGGCCTGGTGGTGCCGAGGATCGTGAGGTCGCCGGTGATGCGGTAGTCGTCGCCGCCCAGGGCCTCCGCCTTGGTGGACCGGAAGGTCATCCGCGGGAACTCGTCCGTCTTGAAGAAGTCCGAGCTCTTGAGGTGGCCGTCACGGTCGGCGGACCCCGTGTCGATGCTGTCCATCGTGATGTCGAGGGACGCCGTGGAACGGGTCGGGTCGGTGCCGTCCAGGTGGAGTGCTCCGCTGAAGTCGAGGAACTTGCCCTTGACGTTGGTGACCATGGCGTGGCGCGCGGTGAAGCCGATCGTCGTGTGGGCGGGGTCGATCGTGTACTCGCCGGTCAGGGTGGCGAGGTCGGCGGTGGTGGTCATGGTGGCCTCCGGGAAAGGTCGTCGTGATGTTGAATGTTCAACCACTCCAACGGTCACGACTGTAGACCTATTCCGTTCCGCCTTCAACGGTCACGTACGGCGTGGCGGCGAAGCCTGCGGTGCCGGCCGCGTGTGGACGTACAGCTGCCGCCGGTCACCGACGTCGACCGGCCGCGGCAGCGGAAGTTCGTACCGCACCGGCATGCCGTGGTCCGCGAACTGGCGGCGCGGGTTGTAGACCCGGTTGAACTTCCACAGCATGCGGGCGAAGTTCGTCTGCCCGCGCAGCAGGTTCCGGCCGAGGATCCGGGCCGCGCCGAACGCCGTCCGAAGACCCAGGTGCTTGCGGTTGATCACGGCCTGGGTGCGCACCAGCTCCTCGTAGAAGCGCTCCAGCGGCAGCGTGGTCGGGACCACGGCGTGCTGGATGTCGAAGAGGCGGTAGTCGCGGGTGGTGAGGCGGCGGGACTCGGTGTGCCAGATCTCCGTCCCCGGGTACGGCGTCATCACCGTGAAGTGGACGATCTCCGGCACCGACAGCGCGAACTCCCGTACGACCCGGAAGCGCTCCTCGTCCCAGGACGGGTCCACGATGAGGTTGATCGCCACCTGGATGCCCATGCGCCGGGCCGCCTCCAGGGCCCGGACGTTCTCGTCCGGGCTGATCCGCTTGCGGAACAGGTCCAGGCCCTCGGCGTCGATGGCCTCCATGCCCAGGAACATGTAGCGCAGGCCGAGCCGCGCCCACCGCTCGAAGACCTCGGGGTGGCGCAGGAGCACGTCGCTGCGGGTCTCCAGGTAGTACTGCTTGCGGATGCCGCGCCGCTCCACCTCGGCGGCGATGGCGTTGCCGTGCTCGGGCCGGATGAAGGCCACGTCGTCCACGATGAACACGTTGGGCTCGCGGATCCTCGCCAGGTCCTCGGCCGACGCCTCGGGGGAGGCCTTGCGGTAGCTGCGGCCGTAGAACGTCCACGCGGAACAGAACGAGCAGTCCCAGGGGCAGCCGCGGGTGAACTCGATGGAGGCGCACGGGTCCAGCTCCCCGATGAAGTAGCGGCGCCGGTTGCGCATCAGGTCGCGGGCCGGGAGCGGGGAGTCGATGCCGTGCATCATCAGGGGCGCGGGCCCCCGCCCGGCGGCGGTGACGACCCCGGGCACGCCGTCCACCCCGCCGTCGCGCACCGCCTCCAGCAGCGGCGCCATCACCGGTTCACCCTCGCCCCGGACCACCGCGTCCACCGCGCCGGCCGCCTGCTCCAGCACGTCCTCGGCGACGAAGGAGACGCTGTGCCCGCCGAAGAAGACGAAGCAGCCCGGCACCTCGCGCTTCACCTTCGCCGCCAGGTCGATCGCCTCCGGGATGTTCGCCAGGTAGTTCAGCGAGACGCCGAGGGCCTCCGGCCGGAACGACCGCACCTCGTTCCGCAGGGTCGCCTGGTCCAGCACCTGGAGGTCCACGACCCGGACCTCGTGCCCCGCGTCACGGGCCGCGCCCGCCACCCGTTCGAGGCCGAGTGGCTCCAGGCGCAGGAAGATCTCGGAGTACAGCAGGGCGCTGGGATGGACGAGCAGCAGGCGCATGGTCACCTCGTCGCGGAACGGAACGCACCGGAACGGAGGTGAACCGGAACGGCGGTCAGGCCTCCCCTTCGTAACCCGGCGGACCGTCACCCGCAGCGGCCGTACCGCCGCCTGGCGGAACCCGCGTCGGGGAGCGGCCACGGGCATGACCTCCTGACGGGCCCTCTGTCCGGACCACGGCGCGGACCCGGCCGTACCGCTCCCCTCCGCGGGGGCGGACCACCGCGCACCGGAGAGCCCGTGGAGGTCCTCTGGGACCGACCGGTGCGGGCCGCGGTGCGGGCCGACGAGGAGGCCGAGATCCTCGCGACGGGCCGCCGGCCGCACCTCCGCTTCACTCCAGAGGTGGTATGCGCCACCCACGAATGTGAGGTGACTCTCAGCTGAAGGCTTTGTGTGACCCCTACAAGCCGGAAGCCCTCTGAGCAGTCGAAACGGCTGCATGGCATAGGGGTTCTGTTCAGTGCTACCAGGAAAACGCGTCGGAGACTGTACGGAGTCGACGGCTGGCAATCCTTGGTCGGCTTCGTACAGTCGCTACATGACCGTTTTGGATGAGGCGCCGGGTGAGCCGACGGACGCGCGCGGGCGAGTGGCCGAACTGCACGAGATCCGTGCCCAGGCACTGGCCGGACCGAGCGAGAAGGCGACGGCGGCGCAGCACGCCAAGGGCAAGCTGACGGCGCGGGAGCGGATCGAACTGCTCCTGGACCCGGGCTCCTTCCGCGAGGTCGAGCAACTGCGCCGGCACCGGGCGACCGGATTCGGCCTGGAGACCAAGAAGCCGTACACCGACGGCGTCATCACCGGCTGGGGCACGGTCGAGGGCCGCACGGTCTTCGTCTACGCGCACGACTTCCGGATCTTCGGCGGCGCGCTGGGCGAGGCCCACGCCACGAAGATCCACAAGATCATGGACATGGCCATCGCGGCCGGTGCCCCGCTGGTCTCCCTCAACGACGGCGCCGGCGCCCGCATCCAGGAGGGCGTCAGCGCCCTCGCCGGCTACGGCGGCATCTTCCAGCGCAACACCAAGGCGTCCGGGGTCATCCCGCAGATCAGCGTGATGCTCGGCCCGTGCGCGGGCGGCGCGGCCTACAGCCCCGCCCTCACCGACTTCGTGTTCATGGTCCGCGACACCTCGCAGATGTTCATCACCGGTCCGGACGTGGTCAAGGCGGTCACCGGCGAGGAGATCACGCAGAACGGCCTGGGCGGCGCCGACGTCCACGCCGAGACCAGCGGCGTCTGCCACTTCGCGTACGACGACGAGGAGACCTGCCTCGCCGAGGTGCGCTACCTCCTCTCCCTCCTCCCGCAGAACAACCGGGAGAACCCGCCCCGCACCGAGAGCTCCGACCCCGCAGACCGGCGCGGCGACACCCTCCTCGACCTGGTCCCGGCGGACGGCAACCGCCCGTACGACATGACCAAGGTCATCGAGGAGCTCGTCGACGACGGCGAGTACCTCGAGGTCCACGAGCGCTGGGCCCGCAACATCATCTGCGCCCTGGCCCGCCTCGACGGACAGGTCGTCGGCATCGTCGCCAACCAGCCGCAGTCCCTGGCCGGTGTCCTGGACATCGAGGCCAGCGAGAAGGCCGCGCGGTTCGTGCAGATGTGCGACGCCTTCAACATCCCGATCATCACCCTCCTGGACGTACCCGGCTTCCTGCCGGGCGTCGACCAGGAGCACGGCGGAATCATCCGCCACGGCGCCAAGTTGCTCTACGCCTACTGCAACGCGACCGTGCCGCGCATCTCGCTCATCCTGCGCAAGGCGTACGGAGGTGCTTACATCGTGATGGACAGCCAGTCCATCGGCGCCGACCTCACCTACGCCTGGCCGACGAACGAGATCGCCGTGATGGGCGCCGAGGGTGCCGCCAACGTCATCTTCCGCCGTCAGATCGCCGAGGCCGAGGACCCCGAGGCCATGCGGGCCCGCATGGTCAAGGAGTACAAGGCCGAGCTGATGCACCCCTACTACGCGGCCGAACGCGGCCTGGTCGACGACGTCATCGACCCCGCCGAGACCCGCGAGGTGCTCATCAAGTCCCTGGCGATGCTCCACACCAAGCACGCCGACCTGCCCTCCCGCAAGCACGGCAACCCGCCGCAGTGACCCGAGGAGCCCCTGCCATGTCCACTCCCGACATCCGCGTCGAGAAGGGCCACGCCGAGCCCGAGGAAGTCGCCGCCATCACGGCCCTCCTCCTGGCCCGCGCCGCCGTCCGCCCCGCCGAGATCGCCCCCACCCACGGCGGCGGCCGCGTCCGCGCCGGCTGGCGCCGCCTGGAGCGTGAGCCGGGATTCCGAGCGCCGCACAGCTGGCGCTGACCTGACACCTACGTAGAGGCCCCCGTCCAGACGGGGGCCTCTACGTATGAACCGGGGGCCGGGCAGCGCGCGGGAGCGCGGAGCCCCGCCGGTGTGCGGCTCCGCCGCGTGGGCGCGACCAGCACACACCACCCGCACCCGGCAACGAACAGCCCCCCGCGGCCCAGTGGCCGCAGGGGGCGTCGCGCATGCCCGCAGGCCGGCGCGGAGCCCTACCGCAGCCGTGCCATCAGCGCGTGCTCCACGAGCGTGATCAGCGCGCTCTTGGCGTCGGCGCGGTGCCGGGCGTCGGTCGTGATGATCGGGGTGTCCGGCCCGATCTGCAGGGCCTCGCGGACCTCGTCCGGGTTGTACGGCTGCTGGCCGTCGAAGCCGTTGAGGGCGATGACGAACGGCAGGCCCGAGTTCTCGAAGTAGTCGACGGCGGGGAAGCAGTCGGCGAGCCGCCTCGTGTCGACCAGCACGATCGCGCCGATGGCGCCGCGCACCAGGTCGTCCCACATGAACCAGAAGCGGTCCTGACCGGGCGTACCGAACAGGTACAGGATCAGGTCCTGGTCGAGCGTGATGCGGCCGAAGTCCATGGCGACCGTCGTGGTCGTCTTGTCCCCCGTGTGGGTGAGGTCGTCGATGCCCGCGGACGCGGATGTCATCACGGCCTCGGTGCGCAGCGGGTTGATCTCCGAGACGGCGCCGACGAACGTCGTCTTGCCCACGCCGAATCCGCCCGCCACCACGATCTTCGCGGAAGTGGTGGAGCGGGAAGGCCCTCCGCTAGAGCTTGCGAAGTCCACTGAGCACCCTTTCGAGCAGTGTCACGTCTGGCTGGCCGCCGGCGTTCTCGTCGCCGCCGGGCTGATGGATGGCGACCAGGCCCGCCTCCGCCAAGTCGGCGACGAGGATCCTGGCCACGCCGAGAGGGATCGTCAGGAGGGCCGAGATCTCGGCCACCGACTTGATCTCCCGGCAGAGGTTGCAGATCCGCTGATGCTCGGGCAGCTGGCCCTGCATCTGATGCGGCTGCGCGGTGGTGTGTACCAGTGCCTCGATGGCGAGCTGGTACCGAGGCCTGGTGCGTCCGCCCGTCATGGCGTACGGGCGCACCAGGGGGTTGTTCGACGCCCCTGCGGGCGCCGGCTCAGGGGTGCGGCGTTGCGGCTGCACGGGCTGGATGCGCGGAGCCTGCGGCTGGTCGTACGGCGAAGGGCCGGGGCCCTGCGGCGCGTACGGCTGCCGGTGGCCCGGCACGGAGGGGTAGCCGTATCCGTTCGCCGAGCCGTCGTTCTGACCCTGGCCAGGGCCGTACGACCAGTTGCCCGAAGACGGACCGCCTGGGGGTGTTGCCACTTTTTCCTCCTCCGACTGTGCCTGGCATCCGTCACTGGGAAGCCGCGTCCCGAAACTTTACGGCCACAGGACGCCAAAACGCACCGTCTGTCCTTTAGTTGAGAAGGCTCCCCTGGAGCTCGGCCCGCAGATCGGGCGTCAGGACCGTGCCCGCACGGTCCACCAGAAGGGCCATCTCGTACCCAATGAGACCGATGTCCGCCTCCGGGTGTGCGAGAACCGCGAGGGACGAGCCGTCGGAGATGGACATGATGAAGAGGAATCCCCGCTCCATCTCCACAACTGTCTGGTTCACGCTGCCGCCCTCGAAGATGCGCGAGGCACCGGCGGTCAGCGAGGTCAGACCGGAGGCGACGGCCGCGAGCTGGTCGGCACGGTCGCGCGGGAACCCTTCGGACATCGCCAGAAGAAGTCCGTCGGCGGAGACCACCACCGTGTGGGACACCCCCGGGGTGTTCTCCACGAAGTTGGTGATCAACCAGTTCAGGTTCTGCGCCGCCTGGCTCATCGGGCTCACACTAACGCTCCTGGTTGTAGGTGCTGTCAGGACCACGGTGTTCATTCCTTGTGTCCTGGCCGTTCGTTTCACTGCCTGCGCTGCGGCCTCGCTCGACGCCGCGACGCAGGTTGCTCAGCCTGCCCCGGACGTCCTCCGGGGCGCGGGAAACCTGGGGGCCTCCCTGTGGAGTGGTTTCGGCGGCGCCCTCGACCAGGTTGGCCTTGGGTACCCGTCGCGGCAGGCCCGAGGAGGTCACCCCACCCGCCTTGGGCTTGCGCAGCGCCGAGGCCTGCTGCCAGCGGTCGTCGTTCGCCGACCGCCAGTTGTCCTCGCCGCCCGCCCCCGGCGCGGTGGCCGGCGTCTCCTGGGCCACGTGCCCCGCGTCGCCGGCGCCGCTCGCGGCCGAACCGCGGCGGGGAAGACCGGCGTCGGTCATCTCGTGGGCGGCGGAGGGAGCCGGACCCGGACGGTCGAAGCCTACGCGGTCCGCGCCGTTCACGTCAGCGGCCTGCGCGGATTCCGGAGCCGGGGCACCCGCGGGGTACGGGTCCGGAGTGCCGTTGCGGTGACCGTCCTGCTGGGGCCAGTCGTCCTGGTAGCGCCGCTGCTCGAAGGCCGGGTAGGCCTCCTGGGCACCGGAGCCCGCCGGCTGGTGCTCGTCCTGGCCCGCCTCCGCGAAGGAGGGGTCCGGGTAGCCGCCGTCGGCCGGGTAGCCGCCGTTCTGCGGCAGACCGCCGTTCGGCGCGTAGTACTGCTCGCCGTACGACTGCTGCTGCGGGTCCTGGTACGACTGCCCCTGGTCCGGATACGCCGACTGCGGGTCGTACGCGCCGTTCTGCTGCTCCGGGTAGCCGCCCCGGCCCTGGTCGAACACCGGCTGCTGTCCGGTGAACGGGTCCTGGAAGCCGGACGCCTCGGTGTTCTGGCGCTCCGCGGAACCGGGCAGCTCGGGGTGCGCCTGGGCCTCCAGGGCCGCGCGGCGCTCCTCGCGCATCAGCGAGCGGCCGACCGGGTCGAGCTCGCGTATGTCGTCGGGGACCTCGGAGTACCGGCTGTCGTCGAAGCCCAGCTCGGCGGCGGTCCGCATGGGCTGACCGACCTGACCGAAGCTCTCGCCGCCCTGGACGTTCTGCTCCGGGATGATCTGCGACACGGTGAACTCGTCGCGCGTCTGCTGTTCGCCGCCGCCACCGTGGGTGATGGCGTCCGGGAGCATGACCAGGGAGGTGGTGCCCGCCTGCTCGCCGGAGGGGCGCAGCTGGACGCGGATGCCGTGCCGGTCGGACAGCCGGCCCACCACGAACAGGCCCATGCGCTGCGAGATCGCGGCGTCCACGGTCGGCGGGTTGGCCAGCTTGTGGTTGATGTCCGCGAAGTCCTCGGCGGTCAGGCCGATGCCCTTGTCGTGGATCTCGACCATCACGCGGCCGTCGGGGAGACGGGTGGCGGTGACGCGGACCTTGGTCTGCGGGGAGGAGAACGTGGTGGCGTTCTCCAGCAGCTCGGCGAGCAGGTGCACGAGGTCGGTCACGGCCCGGCCGTGGATCTCGGCCTCCGGCACGCCGGACAGCTCGATGCGCTCGTACTGCTCCACCTCGGAGGAGGCGGCGCGCAGCACGTCGACCAGCGGAACCGGCTGGTCCCAGCGGCGGCCGGGCTCCTCGCCGGCGAGGACCAGGAGGTTCTCGCCGTTGCGGCGCATACGGGTGGCCAGGTGGTCCAGCCGGAAGAGGTTCTCCAGCTGGTCGGGTTCGGCCTCGTTGTTCTCCAGGTCGGTGATCAGGCTCAGCTGGCCCTCGATCAGCGACTGGTTGCGGCGCGAGAGGTTGGTGAAGATCGCGTTGATGTTGCCCCGCAGCAGAGCCTGCTCGGAGGCGAGCCGGACGGCTTCGCGGTGCACCTGGTCGAAGGCGCGGGCGACTTCGCCGATCTCGTCGGTCGTGGTGATCGGAATCGGCTGGACCCGGGTGTCGACCCGGCCGGGGTCGGTGCGGGAGAGCTGGTCGACCAGCATCGGCAGGCGCTGCTCGGCGATACCGAAGGCGGCGTTGCGCAGCTGGCGCATGGAGCGGCTCATCTGGCGGGCCACCATGCCGGCCAGGACGAACGCGGCGAGCAGCGCGATGACGACCGCGGCACCCGTGATGTAGGCGTCCCGCTCGGCGTCGTCGGCGATGGTGGACGCCTCGGACACCGCCTTGTCCGCGAGGTCCGACTCGATCTTGCCGTACGCGTCGAACTTGAGGGTGTTGACCGCCCACCAGTTGTCCGGGGTGATGCCCTGCTCGGCCAGGTCGGCCCGCGCACTGGTGTCGGTGGAGTCCAGCCGGGCCAGCTCCGAGACCATGGTGGTCGGGTTGGCCGGCGGCGGCACGTAGTCCGGGTCCTTGGCCTTGGCCGCCTTGGCCATGGCCGCCCCGTCCGTCTTGAGCTTCGCCTGGGCGTCCTCGAGCTTCTGGGCGTCCGCCTCGGTACCGCCGCCGATGTACTCCTCGATGGCGATGCGCTCAAGGTAGGCGTACGAGGAGAGCGCGACGCGCTGGCTGGCGAGGTGGCTGGGGTCCGGACCCGGCTTGACCAGCATGTGCATGCCGATGGAGCGCTCCAGGGAGAGCGCCGCCTTGGTCAGGGAGATCGCGTAGACGGTACGGCCGTAGGAGGTGATGTTGCCGGTGCCCAGACCGAGTTCGTTGGCGAACTCCATCAGGGGGTGGGCGATGCCGGTGTAGCCCTCCTCGGTCTCCACGCCCTTGAGCTTGGAGGTGTAGGCGGCCACGCGCAGCGTCTGGAGCTTGGGCTCCTGCTCGCGGAACACCTTCAGCCGGCGCTCGAGTCCGTCCTTGCCGGGCATGCCCTGGGCGGCCTCGTCGAAGGCGTCGGCCGCCTCGTCGGTCGCCCGGCGGGCCTCGGCGACGGCGGTGTCCTCCTGGCCCTTGCCCTGCAGCAGCGGGGCGGCGGTGACGTCGCGCTCGTTGTAGAGGGCGCCCGCGTAACCGAGGGAGGCCTGCACCAGGCGTGCGGTGCTCTCGGCGTCCTCGGCGTCCTGCCAGGTGTCGATCGAGCCCTTCACCTGGAAGCCGCCCATGACGAGGCCGACCAGCACGGGTATGAGCAGGATCGCGTTCAGCCGGGTGGTCACCCGCCAGTTGCGCGGGGAGATGCGGCCTCCGCTCGAGGCGGGCACGGCCTTGGGTTCCGCAGCGGGCTCGGGGGCGGGCGCCGCTGCGCGCGGCGGCGGGGTGAAGTTGCCCCGGGCCGATGGCTCGGGACTGTTCTTGCTTCGCCTCACTCGACCAACAACCTCTCGGCGGTCGGCACATACGTCGTGCCGCTGTGTCTCAGAGCCCAGTTCGCCATCGAGTACGCGCTACTGCTGAGTACGTCTTTGACCATTGGGCAGTTCTGGCATTCCAGCACGGCGACCAGCGCTCTTCCAAACAGTGGAACGCGGGGGTTACACGTGATGTAAGCCGCGCGTAAAACGGTCATAAAGAGCGAGGCCCGTCAAAAGACGAGGTGCTCGTGCGCACAGTGAGACCAGTTGACCGCGTCGCGTGTCGATACCACCCGATTCCTCTGCCGAAACGTTATGAACGGCGGAGCCGACCGTGTCAAAGGACACAGTCGGCTCCGTTCCGCCTACGACAAGTGCCGTAGAACCCTGCCGACTTGGCTGCGACCGCCTGTGGCCCTACCGCAGCCGTGCCATCAGTGCGTGCTCCACCAGCGTGATCAGCGCACTCTTGGCGTCGGCGCGGTGCCGGGCGTCGGTCGTGATGATCGGGGTGTCCGGCCCGATCTGCAGGGCCTCGCGGACCTCGTCCGGGTTGTACGGCTGCTGGCCGTCGAAGCCGTTGAGGGCGATGACGAACGGCAGGCCCGAGTTCTCGAAGTAGTCGACGGCGGGGAAGCAGTCGGCGAGCCGCCTCGTGTCGACCAGCACGATCGCGCCGATGGCGCCGCGCACCAGGTCGTCCCACATGAACCAGAAGCGGTCCTGACCGGGCGTACCGAACAGGTACAGGATCAGGTCCTGGTCGAGCGTGATGCGGCCGAAGTCCATGGCGACCGTGGTGGTCGTCTTGCCCCCGGCGTGTGTGAGGTCGTCGATCCCGGCGCTGGCAGAGGTCATCACGGCCTCCGTGCGCAGGGGGTTGATCTCGGAGACGGCGCCCACGAACGTGGTCTTGCCGACGCCGAAGCCGCCGGCCACCACGATCTTCGCGGAGGTGGTCGCCCGGCCTCCGTCAGAGCTTTCGAAGTCCACTGAGCACCCTTTCGAGCAGTGTCACGTCCGGTGCACCGCCGTTGTTCTCGTCGCCGCCCGGCTGGTGAATGGCGACCAGCCCGGCCTCCGCGAGGTCCGCGACGAGGATCCGGGCCACGCCGAGAGGCATCGCCAGCAGGGCCGACACCTCGGCCACCGACTTCACCTCGCGGCACAGGTGGCAGATGCGCTGGTGCTCGGGAAGCAGCCCCATGAGCGCTGCCGGGTCGGCCGTCGTACTGATCAGCGCCTCGATGGCGAGCTGATAGCGCGGCCTGGTCCGGCCGCCGGTCATCGCGTACGGACGTACCAGCGGCTGGTCGCCCTCGTCCTCGTACGGCTCCGCGTACGGATCATGAGAGGCGGTGGGCGGGGTCATGAATCCTCCGGGCGGGACAGCAGGTTGGTCAGTCGTGCCGTCTGACGAGGCCGGTGGGGGGATTGTGGCGGCCGGACGGTGATTTGGTAACACGGGTGGTGCCGGGGCCGTTCAGTGGAGCAGACTTCCTTGCAGTTCAGCGCGCAGGTCGGGCGTGAGTACCGCCCCCGCGCGGTCGACCAGGAGCGCCATCTCGTAGCCGACGAGGCCGATGTCGCACTCCGGGTGGGCGAGGACGGCCAGGGACGAGCCGTCCGAGACGGACATCAGGAAGAGGAATCCGCGTTCCATCTCCACGACCGTCTGTGCCACGCTGCCGCCCTCGAATATCCGGGACGCGCCGGCGGTCAGCGAGGTCAGCCCCGAGGCGACGGCCGCGAGCTGGTCGGCGCGGTCGCGCGGGAAGCCCTCCGACATCGCCAGAAGGAGTCCGTCGGCGGACACGACGACGGTGTGGGACACCCCTGGGGTGTTGTCCACGAAATTCGTGATCAACCAGTTGAGGTTCTGTGCCGCCTGGCTCATCGGGCTCAACTAACGCTCCTGCTGGTGAGTGGGCCGCGGATAGCTGCCGGTCTGGTTGGTACCGGCCTGACGGCCCTGTGCGATTCCCCGACGGAGATTGGTCAGCCGGCCGCGCACCTCGTCGGGCGCACGCGACACCTGCGGACCGCTCTGCTGCGACTGCTGCTGAGCCGTTCCCGGGACGAGGTTGGCCCGGGGCACCCGGCGCGGGAGGCCGGAGGTGGTGATCCCGCCCGCGGCCGGTTGCCGGACGCGTTCTGCCTGCCGGACGAGGTCATCGTTCGGCGAGCTGCGCCAGGCGGAGGTGGCGGGCCGCTGGGGGACCGCCGGGGTCTGGGGCTGGGCGGCCTGCGGCTCCGGGGCCGGCGCGTCCTGCTGCGCCCTCGCCTCGCGGTCGCCGTGGAACCAGTTGGTCTCCAGCGTGTCGAACAGGGGCGTACGGCCGTCACCGGGACCGGCGGCCGGCGGCAGCGCCCATCCGTCACCGTGCTGCTGCGCGGCGGCTCCGCCGGAGTTGCCGTTGGCGTTGGCGTTGGTGCCCGCAGGCTCGTGGTGAGCGGGGTGCTGGGAGGGGGCCGATGAGCGCGGGGCGCCGAAGTCGTTGCCGCCCTGCACGCCGTTGGCCTGAGGGCGCTCGAACTGGCCGGTGACGGCCGGGTCCTGGCGGTCCGGCAGGCGGTGCTGCCCGGTCGAGCCGTTGTCGTAGCCCTGGGCGCCGGTGAACGGGCCGGCCGCGGCCGGGTCGTTCGGTGCCGCCTGACCGGGCTGGCCGCCGAAGACGTCCGAGCGGACGAAGGACCCGCCGTTCTGCTGCGGGGCGGACGGCTCGGGACGCGCGAACTGGTCGTTCTGCGGGGCGCTCGCGCCGCCCTGGCCGTACTGGTCCTGGCCCGGCTGGCTCTGGCCGTACTGGTCCTGGCTCGGCTGGCTCTGGCTGTACTGGTCCTGGCCGTACTGGTTCTGGTTCTGACCGGACTGGTCCTGGCCGTACTGGTTCTGACCGGACTGGCTCTGGCCGTACTGGTCCTGGCCGTACTGGTCCTGGCCGTACTGGTCCTGCCCGTACTGGTCCTGCCCGTACTGGTCCCGGCCGGGCTGGGCGAACTGGCCCGTGTTCTGCGGGTCGCCCTGGCGAGGGGCCGGGGCGTCGAAGTCCGGACGGGCGAACTCGGCCGTGGCAGCGGGGCCCTGGGACTCACCGGACCGGGGGACGACCGGCATCTCGGTGGTCGAACCCGGGCCCTGCCGGTCGTCGGGGCGCGGCGTGCGGTCCGTACGGGAGCTGTCCGGCTCCTCGTGGCCGCGCGGGGCGTCCAGCGCGGCACGCGCCACGGGGGGCTGCGCGTTCTCGTCGCTCCAGCTGGGCGTGCGGGGCTGCGGGTTGCCGCCGGGCAGCTCGGCCCGCGGACCGCCGCGAGGCGGCAGCTGCGGACGACGGCCCTGCTCGGCGTCGCCGTTCGCGTTGCCGCGGCGCTTGCCGCGCTGCGGGGGCGCGGAGGGGCCGCGTCCGCCACCGAAGAGCGAGGTGTCCTGGCCCTGCGGCGCGTTCATGCCCGCGGCCTGCAGGCCCTGCGGGGCACCGGGCGCCTGACCGGCGGCGGCACCCGCGCCGGCCGGAGCCGGTCGGTTCTGCTGGTTCGGTCCCGCCGGGGACTGGGGCCCGCGCGCGCCGCCCGGCGCACCCGGGCGACCGCCCGCGTCGCGCCCGGGCAGCGCGGCCCGGGGTCCCTGACCGGCACCGAGCCGTCCGCCGCCGGG
>NZ_JBNGGC010000025.1:0-129264 GCF_049974565.1 Streptomyces sp. WG5
CCGTCCGGCACCAGACGCCCCACCATCGCCATCACGGCCGCCAGCCTAGTGATCCAGCCAGTTGAGACGTCCTCTAAAAGGGCATGAGGGTATGACGGCACTAAGGGCATGAGGTCTGAGGGGCTCGGGGCCGAGCGGGGCGGGGGAGGAGCACCGGCCTTCCGCCTGCCTCTGCTGCCGCCTGCTTGCCTCACCTCTGAGCGGGGAGGTCCGGCATCACCGTGTCCGGGGTGTCCTTCTCCCGCGGTGTCCGCCGCCACAGCCACAGCACGTCCCGGCCGAACGACCACACCAGCAGCCCCAGCGCCAGCAGCACCACCCCGGCGTTCGCCGTCCGCGGCAGCAGGGCCGCGCCCGCCAGCAGCAGCAACACGCCCTGCAGCGCGGCCACCGTCTTGCGGGCGGTGCTCGGCGGCAGCGGGGCGGTCAGCCACGGCCACAGGCGGGCGGCGGCGACGAACACGTAGCGCATGCCGCCGATCAGCAGTACCCACGGGCCCAGGTCCGTCGCGACGTACACGCTGAGCACCAGGATCAGGAACGCGTCGACCTCCATGTCGAAACGGGCGCCCAGCGGCGAGGACGTGCCGGTGCGGCGGGCGACCCGGCCGTCCACGCCGTCCAGGACCAGGGCCACCACGGTCAGGCCGACGAGGAGGGAGACGGGCGGTGCGCCGCGGAAGGAGTCCGCGACCAGTGCCGTGACCCCGCCGACCAGGACGGCCCGGCCGAGGGTGACCCGGTTGGCGGGGCCGAACGACGGCAGCCGGGAGCGGTGCAGGGCCCGGGAGAGCACCGCCCAGGTGGCGAACGCGAACGCGAGGCCGGTCAGCCAGCCGGCCGTGCCCATGCCGATCGCGGTACCGAGGAGTGTCAGGAGCAGGATCTGCGCGCCCGCCCCCACCGCCGTCTCCTGCTGAACGGGCCTCGCGTCGTACGCGTCGTACGTGTTGTTCAGGGCCACCGAACACCCTCCGGCCGAGTGACAGAGTCGATCAGTGCCGCTACCTTGTGCGCGGCTTGTGCGTCCCCCGGTACGTGGGCGGCTTCCCGATCGTTCAGGAGGACATCCGATGACAGGCACCGCACACGCGTTCTGGCTCGACGCGCCGGGCCGGGGCGTGATCCGCGAGGTACGGCTGCCCGAGCCCGGGGCGGACGAGGTGCTCGTGCGGACGCTCTACAGCGGGGTCAGCCGGGGCACGGAGACGCTCGTCCTCCGCGGCCGGGTGCCCGAGAACCAGTACGCGGCCATGCGCGCGCCGTTCCAGGAGGGCGACTTCCCCGGGCCGGTGAAGTACGGCTACCTCAATGTCGGAGTGGTGGAGGAGGGACCGGGGGACCTCGTCGGCCGTACCGTCTTCTGCCTCTACCCGCACCAGACCCGGTACGTCGTCCCGGCCGACGCCGTCACCCCGGTGCCCCCGGAGGTCCCCGCCGGGCGGGCCGTGCTCGCCGGCACCGTCGAGACCGCCGTCAACGCCCTGTGGGACGCGGCGCCCCTGGCCGGCGACCGGATCGCCGTGGTCGGCGGCGGCATGGTCGGCTGCTCGGTGGCCGCGCTGCTGGACCGGTTCCCCGGCGTCCGCGTCCAGCTGGTCGACACCGACCCGACTCGTGCCGGGATCGCCGAGGCACTCGGCGTCGGCTTCGCGTCACCCGCCGACGCCCTCGGCGACCTCGACCTCGTCGTCCATGCCAGTGCGACGGAGGCGGGCCTCGCCCGGTCACTGGAGCTCCTGCGGCCCGAGGGTACCGTCCTCGAACTGAGCTGGTACGGCGACCGGCGCGTCGCCCTCCCCCTCGGCGAGGCCTTCCACTCCCGGCGCCTGACCGTGCGCAGCAGCCAGGTCGGCACCGTCTCCCCGGCGCGCGGCGCCACCCGCACGTACGCCGACCGGCTCGCCCTCGCCCTCGACCTGCTCGCCGACCCGGCGCTCGACGCGCTCGTCACCGGCGAGTCCGCGTTCACCGAACTGCCGGACGTGCTGCGAGGGCTGGCCGCCGGTGAGATCCCCGCCCTGTGCCACCGGATCCGGTACGCCGACGACGGCCACGGTGACTGACCGCCGACCACTCGTCCCCTACGGGGCGGCAACGGCGCCCGACCCTGAGAAGAGACGCACGGGCCGCTGAACGACGGAAGGCACCGGGCCGTAATGGACGGCACCCCCGCGCAGCGATCGGCGGGGAATCAGACGTGCCACACCTTGGAGGGTCGTCCGTTGTTCAGCATCACCGTCCGCGATCACATCATGATCGCCCACAGCTTCCGCGGCGACGTCTTCGGGCCCGCGCAGCGCCTGCACGGAGCGACGTTCCTGGTGGACGCCACCTTCCGGCGCGAGCAGCTGGACGAGGACGACATCGTCGTCGACATCGGACTGGCCACCCGGGAACTGGGTGCCGTCGTCGGCGAGTTGAACTACCGCAACCTCGACAACGAACCCGACTTCGCCGGCGTCAACACCTCCACCGAGTTCCTGGCGAAGGTCGTCGCCGACCGGCTCGCCGAGCGCGTGCACAAAGGCGCGCTCGGGGAAGGGGCCAAGGGGCTGGCCGGTCTCACCGTCACCCTGCACGAGTCGCACGTCGCCTGGGCGAGTTACGAGCGTGTGCTGTGACCGGCGCGTCCACCGAAACGGCGTCCGGGCGGCCTCGGCCCACCCGCGTTCCCGGGCGGACGTCCGCGCGGATGTCTGGCCAGGCGTCCGGGCAGGCTTCCGGTCAGGCGTCCGCGCAGGCTTCCGGTCAGGCGTCCGCGCAGATGTCCGCGGCGACTTCCTCCCCGAGGAACGGGGAGATCATCCCCATGGCCCTGCGCTCGGTGCACTTCGTCATGCCGGGCGGAGTCGACGACCCGGCCGCGCCGAGCGGCGGCAATGCCTACGACCGGCGTGTGCGGCTCGACCTGCCCGGCTTCGGCTGGCGGGTGCGGGGGCTGCCGGTGGCCGGTGACTGGCCCCGGCCGGACGGCGGCGCCCGCGCGGAACTCGTTCGCGTACTGCGCCGGTTGCCGGACGGTGCCGTCGTCCTCCTCGACGGGCTGGTCGCCTGCGGCGTCCCGGAGATCGTCGTCCCGGAGTCCGGGCGGCTGCGCATGGCCGTCCTCGTCCACCTCCCGCTCGGCGACGAGACCGGCCTCGACCCCGCCGTGGCCGCCGGACTGGACGCCCGCGAACGCGCGGTACTGCGCGCCGTCCCGGCCGTCGTCGCCACCAGCGACTGGGCGGTCCGCCGCCTCGTCTCCCACCACGGACTCGACCCGGGCCGCGTCCACGCCGCCGTCCCCGGCGCGGACATCGCGCCCCTCGCGCCCGGCACCGACGGCGTCTCCCGGCTGCTGTGCGTCGCCGCCGTCACCCCCCGCAAAGGCCAGCACCGGCTGGTGGAGGCCCTGGCGACCGTCACCGACCCGCGGTGGAGCTGCGTGTGCGTGGGCGGGCTCGGCCATGACCCGGAGTACGTCGACCGGCTGCGGGCGCTGATCGCGCGGCACCGTCTGGAGGGCCGGCTGGTACTCACGGGCCCGCGGGCCGGCGCGGAGCTGGACGCCACCTACTCCACCGCCGACCTGATGGTCCTCACCCCGTACGCCGAGACGTACGGCATGGCGGTGACGGAGGCCCTCGCGCGCGGCATCCCCGTGCTGGCCACGGACGTCGGCGGTCTCCCGGAGGCGGTCGGGCGCGCTCCCGACGGCGGAGTGCCGGGCCTCCTCGTGCCGCCGGAGGACCCCGCCGCCCTCGCCGCCGGACTGCGCGACTGGTTCGGTGAAGCGGACCTGCGACGCCGGCTCAAGGCCGCGGCACGCGGTCGCCGCGCCGCCCTGAACGGCTGGGCGACCACGGCACAGAGCCTGGCCGCAGTACTGCACCGGCTGCCCGGCGAACCCCGGAGGACGGCATGAGGGAGACGACGCCGCCGCCCTCCGCGGAGCACCCCGCCCGCCGCCTCCGCGAGGCCCCGGGGCATTGCGGCGAACCCCCGCGCTACGCGCCCGAGTGGCTGCGGCTGCGCGAGCCGGCCGACGCCGCCGCGCGGGCGCGCGACCTGCTCGACCCGCTGCGGATCCGCCTCGCCGGCCTGCCGAGGCGGGCGGACGGGCTGGTCGTGCACGACGTGGGCTGCGGCACCGGCTCGATGGGACGCTGGCTCGCCCCGCTGCTCGACGGGGCCCAGCACTGGGTGCTGCACGACCGGGACCCGTACCTCCTGCGCTCCGCCGCCGTCACCGCCCCGCGCTCGGCCGCCGACGGCAGCCGTGTCACGGTCGAGACCCGGCGCGGCGACCTCGCCCGTCTCACCCCGGACGCGCTGACCGGTGCCGCGCTGGTGACGGCGTCCGCGCTCCTCGACGTCCTCACCATCGAGGAGGTCGGCACACTTGCCGCCGCCTGCGCCTCGGCGGGCTGCGCGGCACTGCTGACCCTCTCCGTCGCCGGGCGCGTCGACCTCACCCCCGCCCACCCCCTGGACGCCGAGATCGCCGAGGCGTTCAACGACCACCAGCGGCGCACCGGCCTGCTCGGCCCGGACGCGGTCACCGCGGCGACGGAGGCCTTCGCCGCGCACGGCGCCACCGTACGGACGCGCCCCAGCCCCTGGCGGCTGGGTCCGGGCGAGGCCGCGCTCACCGCCCAGTGGCTGCGGGGCTGGGCCGGCGCGGCCGTCGAACAGCGCCCGGAGCTGCGTGAACGGGCCGGCCGGTATCTGGACGAGCGTCTCGCGTCCTGCGCCGCGGGGGAGTTGCGCGTCGTCGTCCACCACACCGACCTGCTGGCGTGGGGCCGGCCGGCGGGCAGGACCCCGTGAGCGCACCGGCCGTACCGGCGAGGGCCTGGCCGGCGGCGGCCGTACGCCGGGACACCGCGGCAACCGCCGGCACCCCTCCCGGCGGCCCTCCTGGACATCCTCCCCGTCGCCGCGCCCTCCGCGCCCACCTGGGCAGCCTCGCCGGCAGCGCCGTCCTCGCCGTGCTCCTGTGGCGGACGGGGCCCGGCGTCCTCCTGGACGGGCTGCGCCGGATCGACGGGCCCGCGCTGCTGGCGGCGCTCGGGATCGGGCTGGTCACCACGGTGTCCAGCGCCTGGCGTTGGGCTCTGGTGGCCCGGGCGCTGCGCCTCCGGCTGCCCCTCGGGCCGGCCGTCGCCGACTACTACCGTGCCCTGTTCCTCAACGCCGCCCTCCCCGGCGGCGTCCTCGGCGACGTGCACCGCGCGGTACGGCACGGACGCGGTGCCGGCGACCTGGGGCGGGGTGTGCGGGCCGTCGTCCTCGAACGCGCCGCCGGACAACTCGTGCTGGCCGGCGCCGGCGTCGCGGTGCTGCTCACGGTGCCGTCGCCCGTGCGGGCCGGCACCCGGAGCGTCGCGCCGCTCGCGGGGACGGCCGTACTCGGTGCGTTCGCCGTCGTCCTCGCTCTGCGCGCGCACCGGGCGCCCGCGCGTCCGGACCCCGGCCCGAAGCGGAGGGCCGGGGCCCGGTGGACGACGCTCGCCGAGGCGCGCGAAGGGCTGCTGTCCCGACGCACCCTGCCGGGGGTCGTCGTGTCGTCCGTCGTCGTACTGGCCGGGCACCTCGCGATGTTCGTCCTCGCCGCACGCGTGACGGGCAGCGGTGCCTCCGTCGCCGTACTGACGCCGCTGGCCGTGCTGGCGCTGCTCGCCATGGGGCTGCCGCTGAACATCGGCGGCTGGGGGCCCCGGGAGGGCGTCACCGCCTGGGCGTTCGGCGCGGCCGGGCTGGGGGCGGGCACCGGGCTCGGCGTGGCCGCGGTCTACGGGGTGCTCAGCCTCGCGGCGAGCCTGCCAGGCGTCGTGGTGCTCGTCGTCCGCCGGCGCGCGGGACCGCGGGCCGGCGGCTGCGAGCCGCGCCGCGCGCCCGACGCGCACTACCCGGGCTCACCGTCCGGCACTGTGCCCGACCCCGCCGTCAGCAGCGCGAAACACATCCCGAAGGAATCCGCGAGGCCGGCCAGCAGTTTCCTCCCCTTTTCCGCCGAACCCAGTGAAGGACGCCCGATGACACCGGATTCGGTATAGCCGGACATACCGAGGGAGAGCAGATGACGCCGGTCGTCCGCGACGAAATCGGCGGCCTCGAAACCGGGCCGGACGTATTCGGGGTGCGTATGCAGAAGAATGGAGGTCTCGATTTCCCCGGCGTGCATGTCGGTGAGCAGCGACGTGGTCACCTCCGCACGTTTCCGCGCCGCCTCCCAGTCCTCCGCGGCGGGGAACAGCGCCATCCGCTCGCCGCGGGCGGTGGACTCCTGGACGACGTTGCCCAGTACGTGGTTTCCGCCGTGCCCGTTGACCACCACCAGGGCGTCGACGCCCGAGCGGCGCAGCGAGTCCGCTATGTCCCGTATCACCGCATAAAGGGTCACGGAGGAGATGCTGACGGTCCCCGGCCAGTCCGCGTGCTCGTGCGAGCAGCCGATGGTCACCGGCGGGAGCAGGTGCACCGGGTACGCGGCGGCGATCTCCCGCGCGACGGCACAGGCGACGAGCGTGTCGGTCGCCAGCGGCAGATACGGGCCGTGCTGCTCGAAACTCCCCACCGGCAGCACCGCGACCTGCCGCGGCACCCCGCCGCCGCGTGCGCGCACGTCCGCGCTCGTATCCGCCGGCACCAGTGAAACATCCATTCCCGCACGGCCTTTCGTCTCCGCCCGGCCATCTGCTGAGCCGTCTGCCGGGCCATCTGTTGAGCCATCTGTTGAGCAATCTGTTGAGGAACGCGAGAATCATGACAGAAAAAATCGGTGTACTCGGCAAGAAAGCGTCGCAGCGGTCACGGCGCACGGACGTGGAACGCGTCGTGGTCACCCCCCTGCCCACCGTGTACGGGGAATTCCGGGCGTTCGGCTATTTCGACCACGAGCGTGGCGAGGAGCAGGTGGCGCTCGTCCACGGCGACCCGGGCGCCGACGGCGTGCTCACCCGACTGCACTCGGAGTGCCTGACGGGCGACGCCCTCGGCTCGCGGCACTGCGAGTGCGGCGACCAACTCGCCTCCGCGCTGCGGGCGGTGGCCGTCGCGGGCAGCGGCGTCGTCGTGTACCTGCGCGGCCACGAGGGGCGCGGCATCGGACTGCTCGGCAAGCTGCGCGCGATGGCGCTGCAGGCGGAGGGCCTGGACACGGTGGAGGCGAACCTCGCCCTCGGCCTGCCGGTCGACGCCCGGGACTACGGCGTCGCCGCCCGCGTCCTGGAGGACCTGGGGGTGCGGTCCGTACGGCTGCTCTCCAACAACCCGCGCAAACGGGAGGCCTTGGTGCGGCACGGCATCCAGGTCGCCGAGCAGGTGCCGCTGCTGATACCGCCGTGCGAGAGCAACATCACCTACCTGCGGACCAAGCGGGAGCGTCTGGACCACCACCTGCCCCACCTGGACGCCGTGGCGCACCTGTCCTGAACCGCACCAGCGGCCGCGCCCCGGTCACGCCCCGGTCGGTCCGTCAGGGCCTCGTGCACGAGCCGCCTGCGCGGGGAGGGCGGCGTGCGCGGGGAGGCGCGGCCAACGCCCCGGTCCGGCCGGCCGCGCAGCACGCCGTGCGGGGATTCACTGGCGGCTGACGGTGCGGGTCAGGCCGGTGATCACGGTGGTCGCCAGGATCCAGCCCGTGACGATCAGGACGTAGGACAGCGTCTGGTACCCGCCCTCCGGGGCGAAGGCGTTCTCCTGGCCGAAGGAGATGACCGGCAGCAGCAGGTCCAGGGTGTAGAACACCGGATCGAAGTCGGGGGACTCCGCGGGCTTGAGGGGCGGCGGGTGGCGCAGCCCGTACGCGACGGAGCCGACCGCGAGGAGCGACAGCAGCCAGCCACCCGCGCGCAGCGGACGGAAGCCGTATCCGACCGTGACGTCCTGGAGGTGCCCCCACAGCCGGCCGTACCAGGGCAGAGTGCGACGGCGCCGCCGCTGCTTGGCGAGCTGGACCAGCCGGGCCGCGTCGTCGTCGCCGATCCGGCGGTAGGCGGCGGTCAGCTGCTCGTAGGTGAAGGGCAGGTAGCTGTCGCCCTTCTCCAGCATCGGCAGCCGCCTTGCGGCGGGCTCGTGCGGGACGAGCGAGGTGTAGGTGAGGTCGTTCAGCTGGACCCAGCCCGGTACCGTCTCCGGTTCGACGAACAGCACGTCCACCTGGGCGCGGCGCAGGTTCAGGGTGCCCTCCACCCTCGGGCCCTGACGCAGCCACAGTTCGCCGATCACGGAACTGCTCGCGCGCAGCGCGGTTCCCGCGGGATTGGCCAGGCGCGCGTGCGAGAGGTCGAGACGGCCGGGTATGCGCGCGCCGCGCAGCTCCAGCCGGCCCCGCACCTCGGCGTGCCGCATCACCACGTCGGCCTCGGCCGCGAGCGTTTCGGCCTGCAGGGCGGTGCCGCCGGGACGGTCCAGCACCGAGTCGGTGAGGTTGACCGCCCCGGCCACCCGTGCGCCGGTGAGCCGCACCTCGCCCCGGGCGCGCAGCCCCGGCGCCCACAGGTCGGCACCGAGGACCGCCTGGTTCAGCTGGAGCACCGGCCCCTCGGTGTCCGGCGCGTGGATCTCCGTGCCCTCCAGGTAGAGGCTCCCGGTGACCTCCGCCCCGCCGAGCCGCACCATCCCGCCGAACCGCGCGCGGGTCAGCCGCAGCACGCCCTCCACCCGGAGCGCGTGCGCGATCAGCCCGGGCAGCACGGACTCACTCAGGTTCACCTCGCGCAGCCGTCCCGCGTACAGCCTCGGCACCTCGTCGAAGTGGCAGTGCCGCAGCCGCACGGGGTGGTCCACCGTCGCGTACTGCAACTCCAGCGGGCCGGTGACGCGCGCCCCGGCCAGACTGAGCGCGGCCACCTCGCCGTCCTCCTGGGGACCGTCCAGGAGCAGCGCCCTCAACACGCTCCCCCGTATGCTCCGTTCGGGGCCCCAGGTGCCGCCGTCGGCCGGGTCCTCGTCGTCCGCGGCGCGGAAGTCCACGGCGGTTCCCGTGGCGAAGGCCCGCCAGACGCGCGCCTCGGCCGGTGTCAGGTCGTTGATCTCCATCGCGGGGACTCTGACCCGAACCGGCCGCTCGCGTCAACGTGTTACTGCCACGCCGTGCTACTTCTTGGCCGACTCCACCGCGTGCCCGCCGAACTGGTTGCGCAGCGCGGCGATCATCTTCATCTGCGGGGAGTCCTCCTGCCGGGACGCGAAGCGGGCGAAGAGGGAGGCCGTGATCGCGGGCAGCGGCACGGCGTTGTCGATGGCCGCCTCGACGGTCCAGCGTCCCTCGCCGGAGTCCTGCGCGTAACCCCGAAGGTTGTCCAGGTGGTGGTCCTCGTCGAGGGCGTTGACGGCCAGGTCGAGGAGCCAGGAGCGGATGACGGTGCCCTCCTGCCAGGAGCGGAAGACCTCGCGGACGTTGTCCACGGAGTCGACCTTCTCCAGCAGCTCCCAGCCCTCGGCGTAGGCCTGCATCATGGCGTACTCGATGCCGTTGTGGACCATCTTGGAGAAGTGCCCGGCGCCGACCTTGCCCGCGTGGACGTAGCCGTAGGGGCCCTCGGGCTTGAGCGCGTCGAAGATCGGCTCGAGGTCGTCGACGACCTCCTTGTCGCCGCCGACCATCAGCGCGTAGCCGTTCTTCAGGCCCCACACGCCGCCCGAGACGCCGGCGTCGACGAAGTTGATGCCGTGCCTGGCCAGCTCCTCGGCGTGCTTCTCGTCGTCCGTCCAGCGGGAGTTGCCGCCGTCGATGACGGTGTCACCGTGCCTGAGCAGGGTCGCCAGCTGGTCGATCACGCCCTGGGTGGCGGCGCCGGCCGGGACCATCACCCAGACCGCGCGCGGCCGCTCCAGCTGCTCGACGAGGTCGACGAGGCTGTTGACGTCGGCCAGTTCGGGATTGGTGTCGTATCCGACGACGGTGTGGCCGGCGTTGCGCAGGCGCTCGCGCATGTTGCCGCCCATCTTGCCGAGACCAACGAGACCGATCTGCATGTCAGTGCACTTCCTTCAGTTCACGGTAGGCGGCCACCAGCGCGGCCGTGGACGGATCGAGGCCGGGCACGTCGGCGCCCTCGGTCAGGGCGGGCTCGACGCGCTTGGCGAGGACCTTGCCGAGCTCGACGCCCCACTGGTCGAAGGAGTCGATGTTCCACACCGCGCCCTGGACGAACACCTTGTGCTCGTACAGCGCGATCAGCTGGCCGAGGACGGAGGGGGTCAGTTCGGCGGCCAGGATCGTGGTGGTCGGGTGGTTGCCCTGGAAGGTGCGGTGCGGCACCTGCTCCTCGGGCACGCCCTCCGCGCGGACCTCGTCGGAGGTCTTGCCGAAGGCCAGCGCCTGTCCCTGGGCGAACAGGTTGGCCATCAGCAGGTCGTGCTGCGCCTTCAGCTCGTCGCTCAGCTCGGCGACGGGCCGGGCGAAGCCGATCAGGTCGGCGGGGATGAGCTTGGTCCCCTGGTGGATCAGCTGGTAGTAGGCGTGCTGCCCGTTGGTGCCGGGCGTGCCCCAGACCACCGGCCCGGTCTCCCACTCCACCGGACGCCCGTCGCGGTCCACCGACTTGCCGTTGGACTCCATGTCGAGCTGCTGGAGGTAGGCGGTGAACTTCGACAGGTAGTGGCTGTACGGCAGGACCGCGTGCGACTGGGCGCCCATGAAGTTGCCGTACCAGACGCCCAGCAGGCCCAGGATCAGCGGGGCGTTGGCCGGGGCCTCGGCGTTGCGGAAGTGCTCGTCGACGATGCGGAAGCCGTCGAGCATCTCCCGGAAGCGGTCCGGGCCGATGGCGATCATCAGGGAGAGCCCGATCGCCGAGTCGTACGAGTAGCGGCCGCCGACCCAGTCCCAGAACTCGAACATGTTGGCCGTGTCGATGCCGAAGCCGGCGACCTTCTCGGAGTTCGTCGACAGCGCGACGAAGTGCCGGGCGACCGCCTTCTCTCCCCCGCTCTCGGCTTCGCTCGAGCGGGTGGGGCCCCCATCGTCCAGCCCCGCCAGCAGCCAGGAGCGCGCCGACGTGGCGTTCGTGATCGTCTCGATCGTGGTGAACGTCTTGGACGCCACGATGAACAGCGTCTCGGCCGGGTCCAGGTCCCGGACCGCCTCGTGCAGGTCGGCGCCGTCCACGTTCGACACGAACCGGAAGGTGAGCGAGCGGTCGGTGAAGGCGCGCAGCGCCTCGTACGCCATCGCCGGACCGAGGTCCGAGCCGCCGATGCCGATGTTGACGACGTTGCGGATGCGCTTGCCGGTGTACCCGGTCCACTCGCCGGAGCGGACCCGGTCCGCGAAGGCGGTCATCCGGTCGAGCACGGCGTGCACCTTGGGCACGACGTTCTCGCCGTCGACCTCGATCACCGCGTCCCGCGGGGCGCGCAGCGCGGTGTGCAGCACCGCCCGGTCCTCGGTGATGTTGATCCGCTCGCCGCGGAACATGGCGTCGCGCAGGCCGGACACGCCGGTGGCCGAGGCCAGGTCCCGCAGCAGGGTCAGGGTCTCGTCGGTGACCAGGTTCTTGGAGTAGTCGATGCGCAGGTCGCCGACGCGCACGACGTACCGTTCCGCCCGCCCGGGGTCGGCGGCGAACAGCTCGCGCAGGTCCGGCCGTCGCAGCGCGTCCTCGCGGTGGTCCGCCAGCGCGGTCCACTCCGGGCGCCGGGTGAGCTTCGGGGAGTCGGACATGGAGTCAGACATGGACAGGGGTCTCCTTGCCGGCCTCGCCGCGCAGGGCGACGGCGTACATCTCGTCCGCGTCGAGGCGCCTGAGCTCCTCGGCGATGAGTTCGGAGGTGGGGCGCACCTTCAGCGCGAGGGAGCGCGGGGGCTGGCCGGGCAGGGTCATCGTGGCGAGCGGTCCCTCCGGCCGGTCGATGACGATCTCGCCGTTCGCGGTGCCCAGGCGGACGGCCGTGACGACCGGTCCGTCGGTGATCACCCGGTCGACCCGGACGTGCAGCCGGGCCTCCAGCCAGCGGGCCAGCAGCTCGGCGGCCGGGTTGTCGGCCTCGGCCTCCACGGTCGCCGAGGTCACCGGCACCCGGGCCTGGTCGAGGGCCGCGGCCAGCATGGAGCGCCACAGCGTCAGCCGGGTCCAGGCGAGGTCGGTGTCGCCGGGCGCGTAGGAACGGACCCGGCGCTCCAGGACCTCCATCGGCCGCTCGACCGCGTACAGGTCGGTGATCCTGCGCTGCGCCAGCGCGCCCAGCGGATCCTGCGCGGGGTTGTCCGGCGCCTCCACCGGCCACCACACGACGACCGGGGCGTCCGGCAGCAGCAGCGGCAGCACGACCGAGTCGGCGTGCTCGGACACCTCGCCGTACATGCGCAGCACGACGGTCTCGCCGGTGCCGGCCTCGGACCCCACCCGCACCTCGGCGTCGAGGTGCGAGCGGGTGCGGTCGCGCAGGTTGCGGGCGTGCCGCTTGATGACGACCAGGGTGCGCGAGGGGTGCTCGTGCGAGGCCTCCTCGGCCGCCTTGATCGCGTCGTAGGCGTTCTCCTCGTCCGTGACGATCACCATCGTCAGGACCATGCCCACGGCCGGGGTGCCGATGGCGCGGCGGCCCTGCACCAGCGCCTTGTTGATCTTGCTTGCCGTGGTGTCGGTCAGGTCGATCCTCATGGCCTGCGCCAGCTCCGTCCGTCTCGTGCGAGCATCTCGTCGGCTTCCCGCGGTCCCCAGCTGCCCGAGGCGTACTGCGCGGGCCGCTCGTGCCTGGCCCAGTACTCCTCGATCGGGTCGAGGATCCGCCAGGACTCCTCCACTTCCTGGTGGCGGGGGAACAGGTTGGCGTCGCCCAGCAGGACGTCCAGGATCAGCCGTTCGTACGCCTCCGGGCTGGACTCCGTGAAGGACTCGCCGTACGCGAAGTCCATGGACACGTCCCGGATCTCCATCGACGTCCCCGGCACCTTGGAGCCGAACCGCACCGTCATGCCCTCGTCGGGCTGGACGCGGATGACGATCGCGTTCTCGCCCAGCTCCTCCGTCGCGGTGGAGTCGAAGGGGGAGTGCGGGGCCCGCTGGAAGACGACCGCGATCTCGGTGACCCGGCGGCCGAGCCGCTTGCCGGTGCGCAGGTAGAAGGGGACGCCCGCCCAGCGCCGGTTGTCGATGCCCAGCTTGATCGCCGCGTAGGTGTCGGTCGCGGAGGCCGGGTCGATGCCCTCCTCCTCCAGGTAGCCGGGGACCTGCGCGCCGCCCTGCCAGCCGCCCGCGTACTGCCCGCGCACGGTGTGCTCGCCGAGTTCGTCCGGCAGCCGCACCGCCCGCAGCACCTTCAGCTTCTCGGTGAGCAGCGACGCGGCGTCGAAGGAGGCGGGCTCCTCCATCGCGGTCAGCGCGAGCAGCTGGAGCAGGTGGTTCTGGATGACGTCGCGGGCGGCGCCGATGCCGTCGTAGTAGCCGGCCCGGCCGCCGATGCCGATGTCCTCGGCCATGGTGATCTGCACGTGGTCCACGTAGGACCGGTTCCAGATCGGCTCGTACATCTGGTTGGCGAAGCGCAGCGCCAGGATGTTCTGGACGGTCTCCTTGCCCAGGTAGTGGTCGATGCGGAAGACCTGCTCCGGATCGAAGACCTCGTGCACCAGCGCGTTCAGCTCCCGGGCGCTGCCCAGGTCGTGCCCGAACGGCTTCTCGATCACCGCGCGGCGCCAGGAGCCGTCCGGGGCGTCGGTCAGCCCGTGCTTCTTGAGCTGCTGGACGACCTTCGGGAAGAACTTCGGCGGCACCGAGAGATAGAAGGCGTAGTTGCCGCTGGTGCCGCGGGAGGCGTCCAGCTCCTCGACGGCCCTGCGCAGCTGTTCGAACGCGTTGTCGTCGTCGAAGTCGCCGGGGATGAAGCGCATGCCCTCGGCGAGCTGCTGCCACACCTCCTCGCGGAACGGAGTGCGCGCGTGCTCCTTGACGGCGTCGTGCACGACCTCGGCGAAGTCCTGGTTCTCCCAGTCCCGGCGGGCGAACCCGACCAGGGAGAAGCCCGGCGGCAGCAGGCCGCGGTTGGCCAGGTCGTAGACGGCCGGCATCAGTTTGCGGCGGGACAGGTCACCGGTGACACCGAAGATGACCAGTCCGGAGGGGCCCGCGATGCGGGGGAGGCGGCGGTCCTGGGGATCGCGCAGGGGGTTGCTCCAGTCGAGGGGTGCGACGGGCGCGACGGCCTTCTCGCCGGCGCCCGCCCCCTTCGCCTGCTCGGCGGCCCCGGCCGCCCGGGACTTCCGGGCGGTACGGGCGGACCCGGCCGTACCGCGCGCCTTCGGCGTCCCGGCGGCGCGGGACTCCTCGCCCTCCTCGGCGAGCGGCGGCCCCGCGGCGTCCTGGGCCGTCCCCGCCTCCTCGGCCTCCTTCGTCGCCTTGGCCCCGTGGACCGTCGTAGCGGGAAGGTCCTCGCTCATTCCCCGTCAACTCCCTTGCTGTCGAGGGACTTCGTCACGGCGTCGAGCAGGTCCTGCCAGGCCGCCTCGAACTTGGCCACGCCCTCCTGCTCCAGCTGCTGCACCACCTCGTCGTACGAGATGCCGAGCCGCTCCACGGCCGCGAGGTCGGCCCGGGCCTGGGCGTAACCACCGGTGACCGTGTCGCCCCGTACGTCACCGTGATCGGCGGCGGCGTCCAGGGTTGCCTCCGGCATCGTGTTCACGGTGCCGGGAGCGACCAGCTCCTCCACATACAGGGTGTCCCGGAATGCCGGGTCCTTCACCCCGGTGGACGCCCACAGGGGGCGCTGGGCGTTGGCGCGGGCGCCTGCCAGGGCGGTGAACCGGTCGCCCGGCCGCGTCGAACCGCCGGCCGAGCCGAACACGTCTTCGTACGCCTCGTAGGCCAGGCGCGCGTTGGCCAGCGCCGCCTTCCCCTTCAGGGCGAGGGCCTCGTCCGTGCCCAGCAGCGTCAGGCGCTTGTCGATCTCGCTGTCGACGCGGGAGACGAAGAAGGAGGCCACGGAATGGATGCCCGCCAGGTCGAGCCCGGCCGCCTGCGCCTTCTCCAGACCGGCGAGGTAGGCGTCCATGACCTCGCGGTAGCGCTCCAGCGAGAAGATCAGCGTGACGTTGACGCTGATGCCGGCGCCGACGACCTCGGTGATCGCCGGGAGACCGGCCTTCGTCGCCGGGATCTTGATCATCACGTTGGGGCGGTCGACCAGCCAGGCCAGCTGACGCGCCTCTGCGATCGTGGCTCGCGTGTCGTGGGCGAGACGCGGGTCGACCTCGATGGAGACCCGGCCGTCCCGGCCGCCGGTGGCGTCGTACACCTCACGCAGCACGTCGGCGGCGGCGCGGACGTCGGCGGTGGTCATCATGCGGACCGCCTCGTCCACGGTGACGCCCCGGGTCGCGAGGTCGGCGAGCTGCTCCTCGTAGCCCTCGCCGGATCCGATGGCGGACTGGAAGATCGACGGGTTGGTGGTGACGCCGACGACGTTCTTCGCTGCGATCAGCTCGGCGAGGTTGCCGGACTCGATCCGCCGCCGCGACAGGTCGTCCAGCCAGACGGAGACGCCCTGGTCGGACAGGCGTCGCAGTGCTCCCGCGGTCGCGGTTGCTTCGGTCACAATGATCATCTTCTCTTTCTGCGGTCGGACCGGGTGGTTCCGGTCGGCTCAGCCGCGGGCGGCGGCCAGGGATTCCCGGGCGGCGGCGGCGACGTGCTCGGCGGTGAAGCCGAACTCGGTGAACAGGGTCTTGGCGTCGGCGGAGGCGCCGAAGTGCTCCAGGGAGACGATGCGGCCCGCGTCCCCCACGAACCGGTGCCAGGTCAGGCCGATACCGGCCTCCACGGCCACCCGGGCCTTGACGGACGGCGGCAGCACGCCCTCGCGGTACGCGCGCGGCTGCTCCTCGAACCACTCCACGGACGGCATCGACACCACGCGCGCGGGCGTGCCCTCCGCCTCCAGCGCCTCCCGCGCGGCCACGGCGAGCTGCACCTCGGAGCCGGTGGCGACCAGGATCACGTCGGGTGCGCCGGTGGAGGCGTCGGCGAGGACGTAGCCGCCGCGCGCCGCGTCCGGGTTCGGCTCGTACGTCGGTACGCCCTGACGGGTGAGGACGAGTCCGTGCGGGGCCGGGCCGGTCGAGTGGCGCCTGAGGATCTCGGCCCAGGCGGTCGCGGTCTCGTTGGCGTCGGCCGGGCGGACGACGTTCAGGCCGGGGATCGCGCGCAGGGCGGCGAGGTGCTCGACGGGCTGGTGGGTCGGTCCGTCCTCACCGAGGCCGATGGAGTCGTGGGTCCACACGTACGTCACCGGCAGCTGCATCAGCGCCGACATACGCACGGCGTTGCGCATGTAGTCGGAGAAGACGAGGAACGTGCCGCCGTAGACGCGGGTGTTGCCGTGCAGGGCGATGCCGTTCATCTCCGCGGCCATCGAGAACTCACGGATCCCGAAGTGGACGGTGCGGCCGTACGGGTCGGCCTCCGGCAGCGGATTGCCCGCGGGGAGGAAGGAGCTGGTCTTGTCGATGGTCGTGTTGTTGGAACCGGCCAGGTCGGCGGAGCCGCCCCACAGCTCGGGCAGCACCGCGCCGAGGGCCTGGAGGACCTTGCCGGAGGCGGCGCGGGTGGCGACGGCCTTGCCGGTCTCGAACACCGGCAGGGTGCCCTCCCAGCCCTCGGGCAGCCGGCCGGCGACCACGCGGTCGAACAACCCGGCGCGTTCCGGCCGGTCGCCGCGCCACTTGGCGATCCGCTTGTCCCAGGCGGCGTGCGCCCGGGCGCCCCGGTCCAGGGCCTTGCGGGTGTGGGCGAGGACCTCGTCGTCGACCTCGAAGGACCGCTCGGGGTCGAAGCCGAGGACGCGCTTGGTGGCGGCGACCTCGTCCTCGCCGAGCGCGGAGCCGTGGGAGGCCTCGGTGTTCTGCGCGTTCGGGGCGGGCCAGGCGATGATCGTGCGCATGGCGATGATGGAGGGGCGCCCGGTCTCCGCCTTCGCCGCCGTCAGCGCCGCGTACAGCGCGTGCACGTCGACATCGCCGTTCTCGGCGGGTTCGACGCGCTGCACGTGCCAGCCGTAGGCCTCGTAGCGCCCCAGCACGTCCTCGGAGAACGCGGTCGCGGTGTCGCCCTCGATGGAGATGTGGTTGTCGTCGTAGAGGAAGACGAGGTTGCCGAGCTTCTGGTGGCCGGCCATCGACGAGGCCTCGGCGGAGACGCCCTCCTGGAGGTCGCCGTCGGAGACGAACGCCCAGACGGTGTGGTCGAAGGGGGACTCGTCCCCGGGGCGCTCGGAGGCTTCAGCGGCCCCGGGGGCCTCAGCGGCCTCGGGGATCTCGCGAGTGTCGGGGTCGAACAGGCCGCGTTCGTAGCGGGCCGCCATCGCCATGCCGACCGCGTTGGCCACGCCCTGGCCGAGCGGGCCGGTGGTGGTCTCCACTCCGGCGGTGTGGCCGTACTCCGGGTGGCCGGGCGTCTTCGAGCCGTGCGTGCGGAAGGCCTTCAGGTCGTCCAGCTCCAGCTCGTACCCGGCGAGGTAGAGCTGGGTGTACAGCGTCAGCGAGGTGTGGCCGGGGGAGAGGACGAAGCGGTCGCGGCCGGTCCACTCAGGGTCGGCGGGGTCGTGCCGCATCACCTTTTGAAAGAGCGTGTACGCCGCCGGGGCGAGGGCCATCGCCGTGCCGGGGTGGCCGTTGCCGACCTTCTGCACGGCATCGGCCGCGAGAACTCGGGCGGTGTCGACGGCACGCCGGTCGAGTTCGGTCCATTCGAAGCGGTCCGCGCTGTCCATCGTGTGCGTGCTCATCTTCAAGAAGTCCTCGATCGGAGCGGAGAAACGGGCTTGACGTGTCCAAACTTAAAAGTCTGACTTTTGAGAGTGAAGGTCCTGATGTGCCAGCCTGTGGTGAAACTGGGACACGCCCCCGACGCGGGACGTACGGGCGGGACGGCACGAGAAGGACATGGCGGACGAAAACCATCAAGACGGCAGCGGCGGCGGTGACGGCGACAGCGGGTACGGCGGCGGGATCAGAACCTTCCCCTTCCCGGTCGATCTCAGCCTCCTCGGCGTCGGCATGCAGGTCGGCCCCATGGGCGCCGGCCGCACCTGGCACGCGCAGGCCCCGCTGCACCGCGTGCACCGCATCGACTTCCACGTCGTCATGCTCTTCACCGGCGGCCCGGTGCACCACATGATCGACTTCGCCGAGTACGAGGCGACGGCCGGCGACCTGCTGTGGATCCGGCCCGGACAGGTCCACCGCTTCTCGCCGCGGAGCGAGTACCGCGGAACGGTGCTCACCATGCAGCCCGGCTTCCTGCCCCGCGCCACCGTCGAGGCCACCGGCCTCTACCGCTACGACCTGCCGCCCCTGCTCCACCCCGACGAGGCGCGGCTCGCCGGGCTGACGGCCGCGCTCGACCAGCTCCGCCGCGAGTACGAGGACGCCACCACCCTGCCCCTCAGCCTGCACACCGCCGTACTGCGCCACACGCTGTCCGCGTTCCTGCTGCGTCTCGCGCATCTCGCCGTCAGCTCCGCCGAGGCGGCACGGCAGGGCCAGGCTGCCGCGCCCGGCGACACCACCTTCACCCTCTTCCGGGACGCGGTCGAACGGGACTTCGCCACCAACCACAGCGTCAGCGCCTACGCCGACGCGCTCGGCTACTCCCGCCGCACCCTCGTCCGCGCGGTGCGCGCCGCCACCGGCGAGACGCCCAAAGGGTTCATCGACAAACGCGTCGTCCTGGAGGCCAAGCGCCTCCTCGCCCACACCGACATCCCGATCGGCCGGGTCGGCGCGGCGGTCGGCTTCCCGGACGCGGCGAACTTCTCCAAGTTCTTCCAGCAGCACACGGACCAGACGCCGGC
This sequence comes from Streptomyces sp. WG5, assembly GCF_049974565.1. Lineage (NCBI taxonomy): Bacteria > Bacillati > Actinomycetota > Actinomycetes > Kitasatosporales > Streptomycetaceae > Streptomyces > Streptomyces sp. WG5. The sequence goes on from NZ_JBNGGC010000025.1 coordinate 18,787, forward strand.
GGTGTTCCGGGCGGAGCTGCGCTGAGATCACCGGACACCTGCCCGCGGCCCTGCCGACTCCCTATGATCTAGGAGCGCTCGTCACTGGTACGTCGGTTCGGGGGGTCTGATGGATCCGGCCAGCATCGGTACGACCGCGCGCATCGCCTCGGCGGTGGCGCGGCCGATCATCGCCAGACTCTTCGTCCAGGAGGGGCCGGGCGCGGGCCTCGTGGACAAGCCGGTACGCGTGTCACGGCTCATCGGGTGGGGCGGGGAGAAGCGCGGACTGAGCAACCTGGACATGTGGAAGATCGCGCGGGAGCTGGTGAAGGCGGCCATCGACGCCAACCCGCACGAACCCCCGGTGAAGTCCGACGAACGCGAAGCCCTCGCCGACGCCCTCGCGGCGACCCTCAGCGCCCTCGGCGAGCTGGAGATGGACGACGTGCAGGCGGTCCGGCTCGGCCGGGTCGAGCTGGCCCGACGCCTGACGGCCGCCCGCGGGGACGCCACAAGGGACCTTTCCGCCGACGCCACCGCTCTGTACGACAGTCTGCTCGACCTGAGCTGCCTGCACATCCTGCACTTCTTCACCCAGCGCTCGACCTTCGTGGCCCGTGCCCAGGTGGCCCAGACCCGCATGCTCGACGAGACACTGCGCCTGCTGGACGCGCTGGTGGACCGCATCCCCCGCCCCGGCAGCGCGGACGAGGAGTTCGAGACACGCTATCTCGCCCACCTGGAACGCAAGTACGGCAAACTCAACATCTTCGGCCTCGACCTGAGCGATCCCGGTCAGGCCAACTGGCCCCTGGACACCGCCTACCTCAACCTGGAGCTGGCATCGCAGCGTGACGGCGGTTCGCCGTCGGCCAACCGCCGGCGTGTCGAAGAGGCGTTCACCGGATGCAACCGGGCGGTGCTGCGGGGCATGGCCGGATCGGGCAAGACCACGCTGCTGCAGTGGCTGGCCGTCTCGGCCGCGCAGAACTCCTTCCCCGACGAACTGGCGGAGCTGCGCGGCCGGGTGCCGTTCGTGCTGCCGCTGCGCGCGCTCGCCCAGACTCCGGGGATGCCGGGCCCCGAGCGGTTCCTCCACGCCGTGGGCAACATGCTGCACGGCCTCCAGCCCGAGCACTGGGCCGACCGGGTCCTGCACAGCGGCCGCGGCATGGTGCTCATCGACGGCGTGGACGAGATCTCCGAAAGCGAACGTCCCGGCGTGCGCAGGTGGTTGCTCGACCTGATCGAGCTCTACCCGAGGAACTTCTTCCTCGTCACCACCCGGCCCTCCGCCGTGGACACCCACTGGCTGGAAGAGGTCGACTTCGCCGAGTTCAACCTGCTGCCGATGACCCGCCAGGACGTCGACCGGTTCGTCCACCGCTGGCACGACGCCGTCCTCACCACGGTCGGCGAACCCGAGGAACGACAGGCGGTCGAACGCTGCCGCGAAGCCCTGCGCGCCAGCCTGCGGCAGAAGCACGACCTGTACCGGCTGGCCACCAATCCGCTGATGTGCGCGCTCATCTGCGCTCTGCACCGCGACCGGCTGACCCACCTCCCCGAACGCCGCATGGAGTTGTACGCCGCCGCGCTCACCATGCTGCTGGTGCGCCGCGACAAGGAGCGCGAGATCCCCGCGCCCCCCGGCCTGGCACCCACGGAGGAGGCCCAGGTCCAGCTCCTCCAGCGGGTCGCGTACTGGCTGATCCGCAACGGGCGTTCCGAGGCGGCCCAGAGCACCGCGGTCCGCATCATCCGCGAGAAGCTCCCCGCCATGCCGCACCTGGCGCCACCCGACCGGGCCCAGGACGTCTTCCGCTACCTGCTGCTGCGCAGCGGGCTGCTGCGGGAACCCTCGGCGGGCATGGTGGACTTCATCCACCGCACGTTCCAGGACTACCTCGGGGCCAAGGCCGCCGTCGAGGCCGAGGACCTCGACCTCCTCGCGGAGTCCGGCCGTGACGACCAGTGGGACGACGTCGTCCGGCTCGCCGTCGGCCACGCCCGCGACAGTGAACGCGCCTACCTGCTGCGCAAGCTGGTCGCACTGGGCGACCAGAGCGCCGACCCGAAACTGCGCCGTCGCTACCACCTGCTCGCCGCCGCGTGCCTCGAGCACGCCACCACCCTCGACCCGGCCGTCCGCGCCGCGGTGCTCCTGCGGGCCGGTGAACTGATTCCCCCCGCCTCTCCGGCAGACGCCGAACAGCTCGCCACCGCCGGTGACATCGTCCTCGACCTGCTGCCGCGTCCCGAGGGCCTGGGACCGGAGCAGGCGCGGGCCACGGTGATGACCATCGCCCGGATCGGCGGTGCGGCGGCGCTGGACCAGATGGCCCGGTTCCAGGGCGTGCCCGACCGCATCGTCCGCCAGGAGGTGGCGGCCTCCTGGCCGTACTTCGACGCACGGTCGTTCGCCGAGGACGTGCTGGCCGGCCTGCCGATGGACGACCTGACACTGCACCTGTCCTCCCCGGAGCAGGTCGCCTGCCTCGACGTGCTCGACCGGGTGCCCCACCTGTCCGTGCGGGGCCAGTTGCTGACCGCCGGCCTCGTCGCGTCCCTGGTCCCCCTGCGCGTCCACTCCCTGTCGGTCGCGCTGTCCAGCGCCGTGTCGTTCGCCGTGCCCTCCCTGGCACCGCTCGACGGACTGCGCCGGCTCGTCGTCGAGTCCTGCGATGTCATCGAGGGGCTGGCCGTCCTGGCCGAGAGCCCGGCGGAGGAGCTCACCCTGCACCGGCTGCCGGCCGGCGCGGACCTGGGCTTCCTGACCGGAGCCGCACAGCTGAGATCTCTCACCCTGTCCTCGCCGCACGGCGTCCCGCTCCCCACGGTGCCGCTGCCCCGGATCACCAGCCTCACCGTGGACGGGGTCCTGACGGACGCCGGAGTCCCGGAGTTCGCGGCGGCGCACCCCGCGCTCACCTCCCTGACCCTGCGACTGACCTGCCAGAGCTACCAGGCGGCCGTCGACCTGTCCCCGCTGCGCGACGTGCCGAGGGCGAGGATCGACATCACCCTCGTGGACGCCGGCAAGGTGCACGGTCTGGAGTCGTTGCCGGCCGATCGGGTGGTCGTGCGCCACGAGGGCCGGTCCGGGACCGACAGGCGGCCCCGGACCGGCTTGCTGCGGCGCTTCCGGGCGTGAGCCCCGGGTGGTCAGCGGCCGAAGCTGAACCAGTTCACGTTCACGAAGTCGGCGGGCTGGCCGCTGGTGAAGGTCAGGTACACGTCGTGCGTGCCCGTCACCGAGCCGATGTTCGCCGGGACGGTGCGCCACGACTGCCAGCCGCCCGTGCTGCCCACCGCGAAGCTGCCGATCGGCGCACTGGTACGGCTGTCCAGGCGCACCTCCACCAGGCCGCTGACGCCGGCCGGCGCGCCGCTCGCCACCCGGGCCTTGAACTGCGTCGCCGGACCCGCGCCGAAGTTCACGCCTTTGTACTGGACCCAGTCGCCGTCGGCGAGCGCGCCGAGGTTCCGGCCGCCGCCCGAGTCCGAGGTGGCCTCGGTCATCGTGCCGGCCTGGGAGTCGTACGACTCGGCCTCGACGGCGCTGTACGCGTCGCGGTCACCGGTCGGTGGCGTGGTACCGCTCCCCTCGGACGACAGCACCTGGACGTAGTCCACGAGCATGGAGTGGCCGGGCTGGGTGCCGGCGTCCGGGCCGCCGCCGAAGGCGTTCGGGAAGCCGCCGCCCATCGCCACGTTGAGGATGAGGAAGTAGCCGTGGTCCGTCGCGTTCTGCCACGTCGTCGCGTCGACCTGGTCGGCGCGCACGGTGTGGAAGTTGTTCCCGTCGAGGGAGAAGCGGATCTCCTCGACGCTCGTCGAGCGGTCCCATTCCACCCGGTAGGTGTGGAAGCCGGCCTGGCAGGTGGTGCCGGTGCACGTGGTGCTGCCGCCGATGCCGCTGGTCTCGTTGCAGGGGCCGCCCGGTGAGGTGCCGCAGTGCATCGTGGCGTGGACGGTGTTGAGGCCCTGGGTGTTCTCCATGATGTCGATCTCGCCGACCGCGGGCCAGTTCCAGTAGTTGCCCCGGTAGGGGGAACCGAGCATCCAGAACGCCGGCCAGTAGCCCTTGGCCGCTGCCCCGGTGACGTTCGGAACCTGGATACGGGCCTCCACGCGCAGCGTGCCGTCCGCCGGGGGCTCGAAGTCGGCGCGTCGGGTCTCGATGCGTCCGGAGGTCCAGTTGCCGGCGCTGTCGCGCTGCGGGGTGATGCGCAGGTTGCCGTTGCCGTCGAGGGAGACGTTGGAGGGGCTCGACGTCATCGTCTCGATCTCGCCGGTGCCCCAGTTGGCGGGGCCGCCGGGATACGAGGTGCCGGTCGCGTACTGCCAGTTCGAGGTGTTCACGCCGGAGCCGGCGGCGCCGTCGAAGTCGTCGGCGAAGACCTGCGTCCAGCCGGACGGGGGCGGCGGGACGGTGGCGTTCGCGGACGGCCCGGTGACGGCGGTGGCGGCCGCCGCGAGACCGAGCGTGCCGACGACGGCCACCAGCGCCCGGCGCAGTCGACGTCGTCCGGGCGGATTGCCGGAGCTTTCTCTCATGTGGGGGTCGCCTCTCGGGTGCGGGGGTGGGAAGCGTGAAGGGTCCCGAGCGCGCTCCCCGGACGTCGTGCTGAGAGCGCTCTCAGAGTGCGGCCAATGTGCTCCCGGTCGCACCGGTCGTCAAGAGGTGAAGCCGAGAAAGTCCGTACGGGGCGCGGGAGTTCACCCCGTGAACGACGCGAATGTGCCGAAGTGTGCGCAGCGGCCGCGGGTCCTCCCCAGCCCTGTCGGAGAGGGACCGCGGCCGGCCGGTCCGGCGGGCGGTGATCGGGCGCGGCCACGGTCCCTCCGTTCACCCGGCCGGCCCGTTCACCCGGCCTCGGTGCCGGTGCCGGAGCCGGTGTCGGCGGGGCCGGGCGTGCCATGATCGGCGCCGGACGGAAGACTGGCCGGACGACGGAGAGGGCACGGGCGTGAGGCTGACGATTCTGGGCGGCGGCGGGTTCCGGGTGCCGCTCGTGTACGGGGCGCTCCTCGGCGACCGTGCCGAGGGACGCGTGACGCACGTGGTGCTGCACGACCTGGACGCGGCCCGGCTGTCGGCGGTGACCCGGGTGCTGGCCGAGCAGGCCGCCGGGATGACCGACGCGCCCGACGTGACCGCCACCACCGACCTGGACGACGCGCTGCGCGGCGCCGACTTCGTGTTCTCCGCGATCCGCGTCGGCGGCCTGGAGGGCAGGGCCGACGACGAACGGGTGGCGCTCGCCGAGGGCGTGCTCGGGCAGGAGACGGTCGGCGCGGGCGGCATCGCGTACGGACTGCGGACCGTTCCGGTCGCCGTCGACATCGCACGTCGCGTGGCCCGACTCGCCCCGGACGCCTGGGTCATCAACTTCACCAACCCCGCCGGTCTGGTCACCGAGGCCATGTCCCGGCACCTCGGCGACCGGGTCATCGGCATCTGCGACTCCCCGGTCGGCCTCGGCCGCCGCATCGCCCGCGTGCTGGGCGCCGACCCGGCCCGGGCCTTCATCGACTACGTCGGCCTCAACCACCTCGGCTGGGTCCGCGGCCTGCGCGTCGCCGGCCGCGACGAGCTCCCCCGGTTGCTCGGCGACCCGGCGCTGCTCGGCTCCTTCGAGGAGGGCCGGCTCTTCGGCCCCGAATGGCTGCGCTCCCTGGGCGCGATCCCCAACGAATACCTGCACTACTACTACTTCAACCGGGAAACCGTCCGCGCCTACCGGGAGGCGGACCGGACCCGCGGCGCCTTCCTGCGCGACCAGCAGGCCCGCTTCTACGACGAGATGCGCCGCCCCGACGCCCCCGCGCTGGCCACCTGGGACCGCACCCGTGCCGAACGCGAGGCCACCTACATGGCCGAGAACCGGGAGACCGCGGGCGCGGGCGAGCGCGAGGCCGACGACCTGTCCGGCGGCTACGAGAAGGTGGCCCTGGCGCTGATGCGGGCCGTCGCCCGCGACGAGCGCACCACCCTGATCCTCAACGTCCGCAACCGCGGCACGCTGTCGGTCCTCGACCCCGACGCCGTGATCGAGGTGCCGTGCCTGGTCGACGCGAACGGCGCCCGTCCGGTGGCCGTGGACCCGCTGCCGGGGCACGCCACCGGCCTGGTCTGCGCGGTCAAGGCGGTCGAGCGGGAGGTCCTGGCGGCGGCCGATTCCGGCTCCCGTACGGCGGCGGTACGCGCCTTCGCCCTGCACCCCCTCGTCGACTCGGTCAACGTCGCCCACCGCCTGGTCGACGGCTACACGGCGGTCCATGCCGGCCTGGGGTACCTGCGGTAGGGCCGGCGGCGGGACGGCTGGTCGTGACGACGTGTCCGGGGCCACCGTCCGCCGCCGGCGGGACGGGCCGATCGGGCTGCTCGCCGCCGGGGCGCCGGGCCCGGGCCGTGCCCCGGGTCGCACGGACGCGCCGGCGCCGCCGCGGGGCGGTCGGGAGGTCCGGTCGGGTGGGGCGAGTCGCCCTTGTGACCGGGGGCCGGGATGTGATCTCGTGGCGTCGAACGCGCGTCTGGAAGGGGTGGGGGATGACGTCGACGGTCGGTGGCCCGGGTCAGCTGTGGGCCATCAGCGACTTGCACATCAGCTACGCGGAGAACCGTGCCCTGGTCGAGGAGATGCGTCCCGGCTCCGACGACGACTGGCTCCTGGTGGCCGGCGACGTGGCGGAGACGGTCGCCGACATCCGATGGGCCCTGGGCACCCTCGCGGGTCGCTTCCGCCGGGTCGTCTGGGCCCCCGGCAACCACGAACTGTGGACCCACCCGAGCGACCCCGTCACCCTCCGGGGGGTCGCCCGCTACGAGCACCTCGTCGCGATGTGCCGCGAACTGGGCGTGACGACACCCGAGGATCCGTACCCCGTGTGGGACGGAGTCGGCGGCCCGGTGGTCGTCGCACCGCTGTTCCTGCTCTACGACTACTCGTTCCTGCCCGCCGGATGCGCGACCAAGGCCGAGGGGCTGGCGTACGCCCACGGTACCGGCGTCGTGTGCAGCGACGAGTTCCTGCTGCACCCCGACCCGCACCCCAGCCGCGAGGCATGGTGCCGGGCGCGGGTCACCGGGACCGAGCGCAGGCTCGCCGAGATCCCCACCGAGCTGCCGACGGTGCTCGTCAACCACTACCCGCTGGACCGGCATCCCACGGACGTCCTGTGGCACCCCGAGTTCGCCATGTGGTGCGGCACCCGCCTGACCGCCGACTGGCACCGCCGTTTCCGGGTCGACACCATGGTCTACGGGCATCTGCACATCCCGCGGACCACCTGGCACGAGGGCGTCCGCTTCGAGGAGGTGTCGGTGGGCTATCCCCGCGAATGGCGCAAGCGGACGGGGCCGCCGGGACGGCTGCGCCGCATCCTGCCGTCGGCGTCGCGTGAGGAGGTGGCCCGGTGATCGAGGTACTGCTGCCGGACACGGTCGTCACCGTGGAGGCCCACGGCCACGACGACACCGGACACCTGCCGCTCCATCCCGAGGAGGAGGCGCTCGTGGCGCGGGCGGTCGCCAAGCGCCGCCGGGAGTTCACCGTCGTCCGGTCCTGCGCCCGCCGGGCCATGGAGAAGCTCGGCGTGCCCCCGCAGCCCGTGCTGACCGGCGAACGCGGGGCGCCGCGCTGGCCGCACGGCCTGACCGGCAGCATGACCCACTGCGACGGCTACTGCGCCGCCGCCCTGGTCCGTGTCGCCGACCTCGCCTCCCTCGGCATCGACGCGGAACCGGACGGGCCGCTGCCGGACGGGGTCCTGCCCAGCGTGTCGCTGCCCGGTGAGGTGGAGCGGCTGCGCCGGCTGGCCGAGGAGCATCCCGGTATCCACTGGGACCGGCTGCTGTTCAGCGCCAAGGAGTCGGTCTACAAGGCGTGGTTCCCCCTCACCGGGCAGTGGCTGGACTTCGCGGAGGCCGACATCGAGATCTCCGTGGACCCCGTCGACCCGCGCCGTGGCTCCCTGCGTGCCGCCCTCCTGGTGCCGGGACCGACCGTGGGCGGCCGACGCCTGACCCACTTCGACGGTCGTTGGACCGCCCGGCAGGGCCTGGTCGCCACGGCGGTCACGGTCCCGCACACCTGAGCCTGGGCCGGTGCCTTCGGGCATCCGTGCGGCCCGCCGTGTCCGGCGCCGGGCCGCACGGCCCGAGCTCCCCGTGCGCGCGCCCTGGCGTCCTTCCGCCTCCTGCCCCGCCCGGCGGGCGTCCGGCCGAAGACGCCCGCCGGTCCGGGCGCGGACGCCCGCCGGTCCGGGCGCGGACGCCCGCCGGTCCGGGCGCGGACGCCCGCCGGTCCGGGCGCGGAACGGTTCCGGGCCGGCGCCGGCGGGCGCACGGCGTAGCGACGCCTCCCCGGCCTCACGCGCGGCGTGTGGTCCGTCCGTCGGCCTCACGCGCGGCGCGTGGACCGCCTGCCCGGCTCCGCGTCACGCCCGTGGGCCCCAGCTTCGCACCAGCCGGAAGAACGCCTCCTCGTTCCCCGCCAGCCCCGCGGCTGCCAGCGCCTGTTCCGCCTCGGCCAGGACGGAGGGCGGGACGAGGGGCGGGCGGGCGGCGTCGGCCGGTCCCGCCGCGGTGTCGAAACCGGCCCGCACGGTGTGCAGGAGCCGCAGGTAGGCCTGAACCGCGGTGCGCTCGTGGTCGGTCAGTACGGCGATGGTCATCGGTCGGCTCTCCCCACAACGACGTCAGCGGTCACGCGTCCCCGCACGGCGGGGACACACACCCAGCTTGCCGCCCACCACTGACAATCACCCCGAGCCGCGCCCGCCCGCCGCCCGGCACGAGCCGATCGAGCCATCAGCCCAGGTAGCCCAGCGACGCCCCGATCCGCCCGGCCAGGTGGTCCCGCTGCACCGGTCCGCGCAGTGACGAACCGGCCAGCCACGTCCGGCACTTGCTGGCCAGCAGCAGTCCGAAGGCCTCGGCCTCCTTCTCGTCGGCGAGGTCGAAGCGGGAACGCGCGGCGACGGTGCGCACGGTCGCGCGCAGCGCTTCCTCGTCCCGGTCCGGGCCGTCTCCGGCGAGGAGCCGGGCCGCGACCGCGGTGCCCTCGACGTGGTGGCCGCGGTGCCCGGCCTTCATGTGCCACAGCTCGTGCCCCAGGATCACCAACTGGTGGTCGGGTGCGGTGCGTTCCTCGACGACGACCAGGTCCTGATCGGCCATGTCGAGCCACAGGCCGCTGGCCGTCCCGGGCGGGAAGGCGGCCATGCGGAACAGCACCGGCCGGCCCCGCCGTCTGCTCATCGCCTCGCACAGCGCGGCGTACAGCTCGGCCGGCCGCGCCGGGGCGGGAAGCGTCAGCTCCTCGACCAGCTCGCCGCACAGGCGGCGCATCTCCTTACCGATGCCCACGTCTCTCCCCAGGCTCACGACTCGGGCCGCTTGACGCTCTCCAGGAGCATGTCCAGCCACTCGGCGACCTTGTCGCGGTGCTGGTCGGTGGGCAGTTGAGCGGCCCGCCAGGCGATGCCGCGCACGCCGTGGTCCTGCAACAGCCGCTCCAGCGGGTCGCTGTCGGCGGCTGCCGCCTCCCGCTCCCGGCCGGCGAGCTGCTGCAGCAGTTCCTGTTCGGTGTGCTGCAGGGCGCCCGCGAGCGCCTCGGGGTCCTCGGCGGTGAGGAACCCGGCGTGCACCCGGAAGAAGCGCTGGATGGCGTCGCAGTGCTCCATGGTGGGCCGCCGGTCGCCGTTGATGAGGGCGCCCGCCTGCTGCCGGGACATGCCGGCGCCGTCGGCGATCTCCTGCTGGGTGTACTTGCGGCCGTTCGGCTTCACCCGAGTGCGGCGCAGCAGGTCCAGGCGCTGCACGAACCGGGCCTGCACATCGGGTTCACCCGCCGGCCGGCCGGCCAGCAGGGCTCCCACCACGCGCTCGGGTACGCCGGAGGCCGCGGACAGGCGGCCGACGTCGAAGACCTCGGCGTGCGGCACGCCGAGCCGGTCCGCGAGTGCGGTGACGCGGGCGACGACGGCGGGCAGCGCGGTGGTCGGCACGGCGCACGGACCCTCGAAGCCCCCCGCCACCGACAGCTCTTCTACGTCTTTCACAGGCCTCACAGGCTTCTCACAAGCGGTTGCCGTGAACTTCCGGGAGAGTAGCGTGCCGCTCGAACTCACATCCAGGTCTCGCCACAACTGTGGCCAGTTTCAGCCGTCAACAGGCACGAAATGCCACGATAGTTGACACGCCTCTGTCGGGGCACCAGGATCGGGACGCCGCGAGAAGGCCGCATAGGCAAGAGGGGTGACCTCCCGATGGCATTTCAGGCAGGAGGGCAGCGGCCGGCGCCGCCGCCCGCCCCCGCGACCTCCGGGGCCCAGGCGTACCTCCAGGACTACACCGCGCTCCTGGAGGGCGTTCCCTTTCCGTCCCTCGTCGTCGACCACCGCTGGGACGTGGTGCTCAGCAACGGTGCGTTCCGGACACTCTTCCGGGGGGCCGGACCGCATCCGACGGCCATGCCGGGCGACAACTTCCTCAGGTTCGTCCTCTTCCACCCGGACGCGTCCGCGGTCCTCGGGGAACACGAGTCGAGCTGGTGCCTGCCGATGCTGGCGCACTTCGCGGCCGCCCTGGAGCGGTACGGCCACGATCCCGGCCTGCAGGCCGTCCGGCGTGACATCGCCCAGGATCCGATCATGGAGGCCGCCTACCGGCAGGGCCTGCCGCACTGGATCCGGGCCGTCGGCGCGGAGGCCGTCGAACACGACGGTGCCGTACGGCCGCTGCACCACCCCGATCCGCGCTGGGGCGACACCGAGTGCCGGGTCGTGATCGAAACCCCCCGGACGTTGGAGGAGCTGGGGTACACCCGTCTGACCCTGGTCCTGCGGGAGCGGCGCCGCACCCCGTACCGCCCCGCGCGCCGCACCGCCGCCCACCTGAGGGTGGTCCCCGCCCCCGAGTGACCCACCGCCGAGCGGCCGTCGGCCCGGGTCCGCGGGTACGCCACCCGCCCGGGGCTCGACGCGGCTGCCCGGCGGCCTGGTCAGTGCGGGGGAGGCGAGTCCGTCTTCGTCACCCCCGCCTCGCGTTTCGCCGCCTGGATCTCCTCGTACACACGGGTGCGCAGGGCGGCGAAGCGCGGGTCCGCCCGCGTGTGCGCCTGGTCCCGCCCGCCCGGCAGATCGACCTCGAACTGCTCTCGCACGACGGTGGGGGAGGCGGACAGCACGAGCACGCGTTCGCCCAGGTAGACGGCCTCGTCGATGTCGTGGGTGACGAACAGGACGGTGATCCCGCGCTCCCGCCACAGCCGCCGCACCAGGTCCTCCAGGTCGGCGCGGGTCTGCGCGTCGACCGCCGCGAACGGCTCGTCCATCAGCAGTACCTCGGGCTCGTAGGCCAGCGCCCGCGCGATGGCCACCCGCTGCTGCATGCCGCCGGACAGCTGCCACGGGTAGGCCCCGGCAACGTCCGCGAGGCCGACGGAGGCGAGGGCGTCCGCGACCAGCTCCCGGCGCCGGGGCTTGCTCAGGCTCTTCTGACGCAGGGGGAGTTCGACGTTCTCGCCGACCCGCATCCAGGGGAACAGGCTGCGCCCGTACTCCTGGAAGACGAACGCCGTCCCGGGCAGCGGCCCGTCCACCCTCCGGCCGGCCAGGAACACCTCGCCGGCCGTCGGGGAGAGCAGTCCCCCCACGCACTTCAGCAACGTCGTCTTGCCGCAGCCCGACGGGCCGACCAGACAGACCAGTTCCCCGGACGCCACGGTGAAGGTCAGGTCGCGCACCGCCTCCACCCGCCGCCCCGACCCCTCGTACACCTTCGTCAGGCCGCGTACGTCGAGCATGGACCGCCCTTTCAGGAGCGTCACCCGGACCGCCGGGCGGCGGCGCGCAGGCCGTGGTACCAGCCGAGCACCCGCCGCTCGACCAGCCGGAAGAGGACCGACAGCACGAAGCCGAGCAGACCGAGCAGCAGGATGCCGGTCCACATGCCGGGGATCGCGAAGGAGCGCTGGAACTGCACGATGGTGAAGCCGAGCCCGTTGCTGGCGGCGAACATCTCGCTGATCACCATCAGGATGATGCCGACCGACAGCGCCTGGCGCAGACCGGCGAAGATCTGAGGGCTCGCCGAGCGCAGTACCACGTGCCGCAGCCACGCGACGCCCGTGATGCCGTAGGAGCGGGCCGTCTCGGCCGTCACCGCGTCGACCGCCCGGACCCCCTCGACCGTGTTGAGCAGGACCGGCCACACACAGCCGGCGGCGATGACGACGATCTTCATCGTGTCGCCGATGCCCGCGAACAGCATGATCACCGGTACGAGCACCGGCGGCGGCACCGCCCGCAGGAACTCCAGCACCGGCTCGCACACTGCCCGCACCCGCCGGTAGGAGCCGACGAGCGTGCCGAGCGCGACACCGGCGACGGCCGCGAGCGCGTAGCCGGCCGCGAGCCTGAGCATGCTGGGCAGCACGTCCGCGCGCCACCGCTCGCCGGTCCACACCTGCGGGAAGGTCTTCAGGATCGTGCCGAGCGGCGGCCAGTACACGTTCTCGCTGCCGGCCGACGCCGCCCACCAGGCGGCCACCAGTGCGACGGGCAGCGCGAGCGCGAACACCAGTCGCAGCAGGGCCGGCCTCACACCGCCACCTCCCCGCGCACCGACTGGTGCCAGGCCAGCGCCCGCCGTTCCACCGACCGGGCCCCGACGTTGATCAGCAGCCCGAGCAGACCGGAGACGACGATCAGCGCGTACATCTCGGGAACGGCCTGCGAGGTCTGCGCGACGGCGATCCGCGCGCCCAGCCCCGGTGCCCCGATGACGAGTTCGGCGGTGATGGCCAGGATCAGCGCGACGGCCGCCGCCAGCCGCACCCCGGTCATGACGTACGGCAGCGCGGTCGGCCACAGCACGTGCCGGATGCGCGCCCAGGTGCCCAGCCCGTACGACCGCGCCGTCTCCTCGGCGACCGGGTCGACGTCCTGGACGCCGTACAGCACCTGGATCAGTACCTGCCAGAAGGCGGCGTAGACGACCAGGAGCAGCACCGATCCCAGCTCGGTGCCGTACAGCAGCACCGCCAGGGGGATCAGCGCGACCGACGGGATCGGGCGCAGGAACTCGATCGTGGACGCCGTCGCCTCGCGCAGATACGGCACCACCGCGAGGAGTACCCCCACGACGATCCCGGCGCCGACCGCGAGGGCCAGGCCCAGCACCCAGCCGGTGAGGGTGTCGCCGAGCGCCGCCCAGAAGGCGCCGTCCGCGACCTCCGCGGCGAGCGCGTCGGCGATGCGGCTGGTCGGCGGGAAGTAGTCCTCCTCGACCAGGCCGAGGCGGGGCACCGCCTCGCCCAGGGCGAGGAAGGCCGCGAGGCCGGCCGCGCCCAGCGCGGCGTTCGTCCCCTTCACGGCAGCAGCGCGTCCAGGTCGGGGAACCGCTCGAACAGGCCGTCCGCGTGACCGAGTTTCGCCAGCGCCGTGATGGAGGAGCGGTCCGGTTCGGCCGGCCACTTCGGCAGGGTCACCTTCGCCAGCACGTCCGCCGGGATCTTGGTGTACGTGGTGACGGTCTCGCGGACCTCGTCGGGGTGCGCGTCGGCGTACGCGAGGGACTCGGCGGTGGCCTCCTGGAACTTCTTCACCACCTCCGGGTTCTCCCGCGCGTACCGGGTGGAGGTGAAGTACATGGCGACCGTCAGCTTCGGAGAGACGTCGACCATGGGAGAGGCGATCTCCCTGCCGCCCTGGCTCTTGACCGTGGCCAGCGCCGGTTCCACCACCATCGCCGCGTCGATCCGTCCGCCGTCGAGCGCGGCCGGCATCTGGTCGAAGGCCAGCTCGACGAAGTCCACCTTGTCGGGGTCGCCGCCCGCGGCGCCGACCGAGGCGCGTACCGCGGTCTCGTTGATGTTCTTCAGGGTGTTGATGGCGACCTTCTTGCCCTCCAGCTCCTTCGCCGACGTGATCGGGCTGTCACCCCTGACGGTGAGCGCCTCGAAGTCCTCGCCCACCACGCCGGTCGAGGCGATGCCGTTGGCCACCGCCTTGACGGGCACGTCGTTGGACTGGGCGATCATGAGGGACGTCATGTTGCTGAAGCCGAACTCGAACTGGCCGCTGACCACTCCGGGCACGATCGCCGCGCCGCCCTGCGCGCTGGAGAAGGACAGTTCCAGCCCGCGCTCCTCGAAGAACCCCTTCTTCCGACCCAGGTAGAGGGGTGCGACATCGACGATGGGGATGAGTCCCACCTCGACGGTGGTGGTGCCACCGGACGAACCGGCGCCGTCCGGCCCGCCGGAACCGGACGATCCGCACGCCGTCGCGGCGGCCAGGACGGAAACGGCCGTGAGGCCGACGAACAGACGACGCATGAACTCCCCCTGTGGCACCGGACCAGGTACTCCGACAGCTGTGCGCAGACAGTACGGATGTGCTCAGCGAGAACGTGTTCAGCGGGAACGTAGGGCCCGTGCGGAGTCCGGGTCAATGCCCCTGCCCGGATGGGCGGTTGAGGATTCAACCGCGACCCCGTTGGCAGCGCGGGACGCGCACGCGTAGCGTGCGCCGGCCGCACCATGACCGCGGCGATCACCGTCGGCACCCGTTTCCCGGAACCGCATCGCCGGCCCCGGGGTCACAGGTCCAGCACGAGCCGTCGGCCACGGCAGCGGGACACGCAGATGAGCATGGTCTCCCCCGCGGCCCGCTCCTCGTCGGTGAGCACCGAGTCCCGGTGGTCCGGTTCGCCCTCGACGACGTCGGTCTCGCAGGTGCCGCAGGTGCCCTCCGTGCACGAGTAGAGCACCTCGACGCCGGCCGTGCGGACGGCGTCCAGGACCGAGACGCCGGGTGGTACGGCGACCGTGCGCCTGCTGCGCGCGAGCACGACCTCGAACTCCGCCTCCGGGCCGCTCGGTGCCGCCTCCTTCGGGCGGAACCGCTCCAGGCGCAGCACCCCCGCCGGGCAGCGAGCCTCGACCGCGTCCAGCAGCGGCGCGGGTCCGCAGCAGTAGACGAGGGTGCCCTCGGGGACGTCGTCGAGCACGGAGGCGAGGTCCAGCAGTCCCGACTCGTCCTCGGGGGCGATCGTGACCCGGTCGCCGTACCGCTCCAGCTCCCCGGTGAACGCCATGGAGTTCCGGGTCCGTCCGCCGTACAGCAGGGTCCACTCGGCGCCCGCCGCCTCGGCGGCTGCCAGCATCGGCAGGATCGGGGTGACGCCGATGCCGCCCGCGACGAAGCGGTACCGGGAGGCCGGCTCCAGCGGGAAGTGGTTGCGGGGCCCCCGTACCCGGACCTTGCCGCCGGACCTCAACTCGGCGTGCACGTAGGCGGACCCTCCCCGACCCTCGGCCTCGCGGAGGACGGCGATCCGCCACACCTGCCGGTCGGCCGGGTCGCCGCACAGCGAGTACTGCCGTTCCAGGCCCGGGCCGATGACGACGTCGATGTGGGCGCCGGGCTCCCAGGCGGGCAGCGGTTCGCCCAGCGGATGGCGCAGGGTGAGGGCGAGCACGCCGTCGGCCGCGGTCTCCCGGCGGTCGACGACGAGTTCGGCTTCGTACGGGTTCATGAGCCGTCTCCCCGGTGCTTTCGCTGCGGGAGGCCCTGCGGGAGGCCTTGCGGGTGTCCTTGCGGGTGGGCGAGCATCCAGTCCCACATGGCGACGGGGTCCTCGGCGGTGTGCTCGGCGCCGCAGTGGCAGGTGCCGTGCAGGACGTCGGTGCCCGGCAGCCAGTCGACGCGGTAGACCTCGCCGGTGCGCCCGCTCACCGGGCCGCCCGTTCCACGGGCTTGTCGCCCTCCTCGGCCAGCCGGGCGAGGATGCGGCGGGCGGCCAGGCCGCCGGTGTCGATGTTGATGCTCAGCTCCTGGTAGCCGGTGCGCTCGGAGCCGAGCGTGCGCTGGAGCAGGTTGAGCGCGTCGACGTCCTGCATGACGACCGTGCGGTTGTTCTCCCGCAGGAACTCGGTGACCTCGGCGTCGTCCGTCGCCCAGTCCCGCGAGACCGCCCAGAAGTCGTACACCCTGCCCTCGCCGGACGGTGTGATGGCGTACGTGATCTCGGTGTGGAAGCCGTTCGGATCGCTGCCGTCCGCCTCGGGCACCACACCGGTCGGGGCGACCCGGCTGTGCAGCAGGTACAGACAGGGCGCGTGGTACTCGATGTCCTGCCACCGGTCGATGCGTCCGCTGATGCCGGTCGACCTGGCGTAGAACGGCGGGCACTCGGCGTCGTCCATGTGCCGGCTCACCCGGACGATGCCGGCGCCCTCGTCGACCTCCGTGGTGATCGGCGTCTCGGCGACCTCGGGCGTGCCGATGTAACCGCCGTGCAGATACGTCTCGTGGGAGAGGTCGAGGAGGTTGTCGACCAGCAGCCCGTAGTCGGCGTCGATCGGCTCCATGCCCCGGACCGTGACCCAGCCGGGGGAGTCCAGGTGCCGGGCCCGCGGCACGGCCCCGGCGTCGGCCAGTGCCGGGTCGCCGATCCACACCCACACCAGGGAGTCCCGCTCCGCCACCGGATAGGAGGCGACGCGGGCGGTGCGCGGGACGCGTTTCTGGCCCGGCACGTACACGCAGGTGCCGGTCGTGTCGTACGTGAACCCGTGGTACCCGCACACGATCCGGTCGCCGTCGAGCCGCGTCGGCGCCTCGGACAGCGGGTAGCGGCGGTGCACGCAGCGGTCGTGCAGGACGACCGGCGTCCCGTCCTCCTCGGTGCGGTAGAGGACGAGCGGCTCACCGAGGACCGTGCGTCCCAGCAGTTCGCGGCCGACCTCTTGGCTGTAGGCGGCGACGTACCACTGGTTCCTGGCGAAGGCGGTCATGTGCGGCATCGTTGCGGCTCCCGTCCGTCGTGGGTGGTGGCATCGTCGGCGAGTACGTCGCGGGCGGGCAACGCTCCTTCCGCCTCACGGAAGGGGTTCCACGGGGACTGTCGGTGGGTGCCCCTAGTCTTTCGCCAACGTTACAGCGGGGCACGCCGATTGGGGCCGCCTCGGGCGCTGTGCCGTGTTCCGAGCGGTGGGAGAGGCGAAGAACCTATGGGTTGGCTGGCAGCGGGCGGCACCTACGAAGTCGCGCTGGTGGATGGACGGGTGGTGGCCCGGCCCGCGCCGGGAGGGGCCCCGGCCGGGCGGGAGGGCAAGCAGGAGGGAACCCTGCCGGCGGAGATCCGGGACCGCCCCGAAGTCGTCGAACTCCAGCGCTTCGCCGAGTGGCTGGACCGGCACGCGGCCGAGTGCGCGGCGCAGGTCACCAACTGGATGGTGTCCTCGCTGCCGGTGCCGACCGCCCTGCTGGCCCGGGTCTGGCCCGACGAGGCATGGCAGGCGGCGCTCCGCGACATCGTCATCGTCGGTGCCACCCCCCAAGAGGTCGGCTTCCTGCGCGACGCGGACGACTCGGGTGAACTGCGGGTGGTGAACCTGGACGGCGAGACCGTTCGCCTGGCGGCCCGGACGGTGACCATGCCCCACCCGGTCCTCCTCCCCGATCTCGAAGGACTCCGCCTGTTCGCGGCGGAGTTGGGGGTGGTCCAGGGTGTCGAACAGATTCACCGGGCCACCTGGAGCAAACCCGCCGACGGGACGGACGGCGGGGCCCGCGGGGTCACCGAATTCGCCAATGCCGAGTACCGCTCGTGGTTCCACCTCTCCTCCCGTGCCACGTCCCTCGGCTACAAGATCTCCGGCAGCAGCGTCGTCGACAGGATCCGGGACGCCGGGCGCGTCTTCACTGCCACGGTCGGCATGAGCGATCCCTACACCGAGGAGAAGGCCTGGACCGGCAGCCTGACCTGGAGCGACGAGGACGGGCACCGGTGCCTGCCGCTGACGGAGGTCGGCCCCGTGGCCTGGTCCGAGGGCATGCGCATGGCCGCGGCGCTGCACGCCGGCCGCACCGTGACCACGGACGGCGCCGAGTGAACGGCAGCGGTACGCACACCCACGAAAGGCACGCGAGCATGAGCGACGGTACGACACGGGACGGGGCGACGGCAGAGGTGGAGGAGCTGCTGCGCGCCGGTGCGGTACTGCCGCCGGGCACCACCGGAGGAGGCGACCGGGCCGTGCCCGTGTTCGCCCGGGCCTACCGGCATCCGGGTCTGGACGGCCGGACCGTGGTGCGTCTGATCGCCGAGGACGGGACCGGGGACCCGGACACAGGCTTCCTCGGACTCGAGCCCGAGGGCGAGCCGGTGGAGGTCGGTGTCGGGCAGCACCGGGCCATGGGCTTCCCCGAATGGGTGCTGGCCCGCCACCCCTCGGACGGACACCTGGCGATGTCCCTGGTCGAGGAGATGAACAAGGTCGCGCGGACGGTGAGATCCCGGGCGAAGAAGGCCCGTGCCACCTACGAGTCGATCGGCGAACGGCTCGCGGGCTCCGTACCGCACTTCCTGCCGACCTTCTACGAGCAGGCCGGCCGGGTGTTCCTGGGGGCCGACCAGACGGCCTACGCGACCCAGATGTTCGTCAACGCCCGCAAGGCCGAGACGGCACACGCGCTGCCGTTCGACGAGGCGCGCATGGACGCGGTGTTCCTCGAGTTCGCCCTGGCCCGTGCCGTGCCGACGAAGATCCTCTCCAGCTACGCCAAGGGACTGTCGTCCCGGGTACCGGCCGAGACGGCCTTCCGGCACCTGCGCGGGCTCTTCGTCCGGCTCGCCGCGCACGGCGTGCCGCCGTCCAGTCCGGGCGCGGCCGACCTGCGCCGACTGGCGAAGGCGGTCGCGGGCAGGAACGCGCTCGCCGAGGAGATGGCCTACCTCCGCGAGATGCTGCCGCTGCCCGGCACGGTCAAGGCACCGCCCGGCTGGTGGAAGGCCCACCGGGCCGCCCTGCTGGAACTGGCCCGGCGGGAACCCGCCGTCCGCGGCACCCTGCTCGGGTTGCTGCCGACGGAGTGGGAGCGGGACGAGCTGCCCCAGTGGCTGGCCCTGCTGGACGACGCCGGAGCCACCGCCGGGCTGTGCGACACCACGCTGCCCGCCGAGGCCCGGTCCCCCGACGGCACGGTCGGATGGACGCGCAGGGTCGTCGCACTGTGCGGTGCCGACGGCCATCGCGCCGCACCGCCGGAGCTGTACCCGCTCGTCGACCGCATGGCCGGCGCGCTGCGGGCCGAACTCCGGGCTCAGGGAGACACCTTCGAGCCGCCGGTCGGGGATGTGGACCTGCTCGACCAGCTGCTGTCCCTGGACATACCGCTGGCGGAACCCGGCGACGGCCAGCGGCTCGCGCTGAGTACGTGGGCGGCCCGCGAGCACCGTCGGGACCTCCTGGCGCTGGCAGCCGACGCCCGTTTCCGTCCGGCGTTCCGGCGCGGCTGTCCCGACGGGCACTGGGGCAACAGCGAGGAGACCGTCGTCAACCTGGCCGCGTCCCCCGGCGGGCGTCCGATGCTCGCCCCATGGGTGGCAGAGGCCGCCCGCAAGTACCTCACCGGCGAACTGGCCGAGTTCCTCGGCTACTCCGGCCCGCTGCGCACGCTGTCCTGGCTGCCGGGAGAGGCGCTGGCCGTCGCCGCCGACGAGGTGCGGGAAGCCCTGGCCACCGGCGTCGCACCCGCGCTGGCCCGCACCCTGCGCACCGGCGTCCTCGACGAGCTGGGCTGGCCCGCCTGGGAGGAAGCCCTGCGATCCGCCGCCTCGCGGGAGAAGAACCGGGGGATCAGGATCATCGACGGCTGGCCGTACCTCATCGTCATGTCGGGCGACGAGGTACGGGTGATCGGGGCGGAGGGCACGGTTCTCGCATGCGAGCCGAGCCTCCCGGACGGTTCGGACAGGCTCTGGTCGTTCACCTGCCAGTACGTCGACGGTGGGCTGTTCGTCTGGTGGCGTTCGTACTCCGCCTCCGAATGGCAGGGGTACTGGCTCGACACCGCCGGCTCGGACTCGCCGCACATGACGGTGGAGGGTCACCACCACTCCTGGTGGCCCTGCGAGGTGGACGGGAGCGGCGGGGTCAACGGGGGCATGGCCCCCGCGTCCCCGCCCCTCCCCGGGGGCGGCCGGGTCACCGGTCTCGGGGTGCTGCGCCGAGGGGACGCCTTCGTACCGGAAACGCGGCGGGTGATCAGCGACGGCACGGCGTACTGGGTGTGGGCCAAGGAGGACGGGGAGAAGGAGCGGTACACCTGGCGCGCGTACGACCCGGTCGGCGACACCCTGGGCGAACCCGGCGCACCGGAGTGGATCGACGAGGCGCTGAACACCGCCCCGGAGGGAAGCACCCTCGGGAACGCCTGGCTGCTGCCCGCCCCCTCCGCCGTACCGGGCCCGGTGTGCGCCCCGGTGGACGGCGTGCTCGGCTGGCGTGTGGTGACCCTCCCCGACGGCTCGCGGCGGGGCGAGGACCTGGCCGGACGCGCGGTCGTCGTGCCGCCCTCGGTGGGCGCGGACCCCGAGCACGCGCTGGTCTTCCCCGGCGCCGACCGGCCGTTGACTGTGATCTCCAGGTCCCGCACGGTCCAACTGTTCGACACCGACGGCGTGCTGGTCGCCGAGAGCGGGAGCGGCTACACGGCAGGTCCCTTCCACGCGGGTACGGCCCTGCTTCCGCACCTGCGCTACTGGCACCTCCTCCAGCCGCGCGACCCGCAGGGGTCCGCCGCGCTGCGTCAGGTCGGCGAGGACACCGCGGCGGCACTCCTGGCAGGGGCCGTGGCCGCGCTGGACGCCGAGAAGGACGACGAGCCGGGGAAGGAACGGGCCGGGACGGACGGCCGGGACACGGTGTCCGACCTGGTCCGCACGCTCCTGCCGGAGGTCGGCCACGAGGCGCTGCGCGCGGGCATCACCGGGGTGGTGCGGTTCGCGGCCGAGCAGCAGCGCACCCTGGACGCGGCGCTGGCCCGGCTCGACTCCGCGATCGCCGGAGTCGTCCCGCAGGAGCCGCGGCCCGAGGTGGGAGACGAGCTGCTCGAGGCGGCGGTGAACGGCGTCGGTCTGACCGGCCGGGGCTGGCGCCCCCATTACTGGGCCAGCGACCACTACCTCTACGACCTGCCGCGCCTGCTGGGCCGGTCCATGCGGAGCACGGCCGAGCAGGCGCCCGCGGGCCGGATCCACCAAGAGCTGACCGGGCAGAAGTCGCTGGAGAAGATCGACGCCTTGGCCCTGCCCGAGCTGCCCGCGATACTCGCCCTGCGAGCCGGTTCGGTGCCCGTCCTGGAGGAGCACCGGCAGGCACTGGACGCGTACCTCGCGGAGTTCGACGCGCAGGAACTCACGGACCTGGACCCGGGCCACTGGCGCCGCGTCCGGCTGCGGCTGGACAGGAGCCTGTTCGAGGGGCCCCGCGCCGTGCGGGGCGGCACGAACGAGACCGTGCTCCCCCTCGACGGCGGTGCGTTCCTGCTCTTTCCCCACCGCGCGTTCGACTTCCTCGGCGAATGGGACTTGGAGGACGACCCCACGGGCCATCGCTACGGAGCGGTCTTCCATGATCCGTCCGGCCGGTTCGAGGTACCCGCGCCCTACACCCTGGTCGCCGCGGGGCCGTTCGTGCCGGAGCGGACGCGAGCTCCCGGCTGGGCGGCGGCGTTCCGCGCCGAGCTCGCCGAGCGCGGCCCGGCACCCTGGTTCCCGGCGGCTGCCGAGGAGTTCGCGCGACTCACCGGTGTCACCCCGACCATGGCCCGGCTGGTGGTCGCGGGTATGCCCATGGTCGACGACAAGCGCGAGGCGGTGCCCTCCGCGACGCTCAAGGCGATCGGAGTGAAGGCGGCCGACGCGCGCGTGGCCAAGGACGAGTTGCGTTCCCTCGACGCGGGCGCCCGGCAGGCCGTCGTGGCGGCGCTCCTGCCCGCCGAGCCGACGCGGCTGTGGACGGACGGCCCCGACGCCGCCCGCGCGGCCGAGGTCTGGAACGAGCGGCTGGGCCGGCGCACACCCGTCCGCGAGGAGGTGCTGCACGACGCGGCCCGCACCGTGGTGTCTCCGGGATGGGCACCGCCCGCAGCCCTGCACGGCTTCGTCGACATGGCCACCGAGCCCCGCCTGACACGGGACCTGACCTGGCAGCTCGGCCCCTACTACGTCCAATCCGCCGAGAAGACACCCGGCTTCGACAACAACGTCCTCAAGGGTTCGGTGGCCCTCGCCGCGTGGCTCGCCCACCGGCTCCCGTCCGGCGACCCGGTCCGCGCCACCCTGCCCGGCGTACTGAGCGCGCTGCGCGACCGGCTGGCCCATCCGGGCCTGCTGATCGCTCTCGACCGGCGGACCGAGTGGGAGCCGTTCCGGCGGGCCGCCGGAGATCCCACGGAGACCGGCGAGGACTTCGTGCGCTACGGCGCCGTCGTGCTGGGCACCGGGGGGCCCGGACCCGTCCCCGCCATCCGGCCCGCGCTGCTGGACGCGGCCGGCAACGACCCCCACCTGACGACGTTGTTCACGGGTGAACGACCGAACGCCCAGGAGACCGCGCTGAGCATGGTCCACGACCGGCGCTTCGCCGAACTGCTCGCCGACCCCGGCAACCCGGTGGCGGGCGAGCGCGACGCGGACGGGCTGTGGTGGCCGCAGGATCCCGCCCGGTCCGTGCCCGGCCTGGTCGCCGAGGTCGCCGAGCGGTACGGCGTCGGCGAGGACGCCGCCGTCCTCTACCTGATGCTGCTCGCCATGCCGGACCCCACCGACCGCAACACCGCGCGCTGGACCGGCTGGGGCGGGCAGCGAGGGGGAACGGCCCGGCTCCGCGCCGCCCGCGCCGAACTCGCGGCCACCGACCTCGTACTCGAGGGCAACCGCTCCAAGGCCGGACGTTCGCTGTTCCTGCCCGGCGGCTGGACCCGGCTCGGCAATCCGCACCTGCCGCTGGAGCGGTGGAAGCTGCCGATGTACGACCTGCGCGACGGCGAGAGCCCCGTACTGGGTGTCGTCGTGCCCACCCGGCCCGTCGCCGGTCTGTACCGCGAGGCCTGGCAGCGGGTCCAGGACGGGGACGGGCCGCGACTGGAGGAACTGGAGGTGCCGCGACCGCGCAAGCGCCGCCGCTGAGTTCCGCCACCGGAGGGGACGCGGCCCAGTGGCTCGCCACCGCCGTCTACCTCGCCGGGGGCGCCGAGGCGGCCCTGCGCGACGGGAGGTGGCGCGGATGAGCTCGGCGGCGGGGCCGGTGGGATTCGAACCGCGGACAGGAGAGGGGCGGGGCCCGCCCGGTCCCTCAGTCGGCGTGCGCGGGCCTCGCCCACGTCGATCGCGATGGACCGCTCTGCCACGGCCCCGCAGCCTGCGGGCACCGCGCGCTACCGCTCCGGTCAGCGTAAGGATGCCGTCCCGTCCGGGCGACATGTCTTGTCTCCGCCCGTGGGTCACCCTCCGTGTACCGGCGACTTCCACTTCCGCGCCACCCCCCGCCACCGGAACGGGAGCGGCGCCCGCCAGACCGGGGCGGGCATGCCGGGCCGCGCGTCCGGACCCCGCGGTCCGTGGCATGTCCGCCGGGCGGCCCTACAGCCGCGTCAGGTGCCCCGGCTCCGGCTGCCGGGGCACCAGCACCGGTCCCGCCTGCCTCGGCCCCGCCGCCGCCTGTCCCACCGCTGCCGTTCCCGCAGGTTCCTGATGCGCCGCCGCCTGTTCCGTCGCCGTCCGTCGGCCGGCCGGTTCCCGTCCCGCCGCATCCGGCTCCAGTACCGGTACGGCGGCCATCGCCCCCGTGTCAGCGGGCCGCCCGGGCGTCGCCCGGCTCAGCTGGACCACGCCCCAGGCGGCCAGCGCCGCACCGGTCAGAGCGAGCAGTATCCCGCCCGCGCCGCCCCGCAGCCGCTCACCGAGCAGGGACAGCCCGATCACCGCGGCGGCCAGGGGGTTGGCCAGCGTCACCACCGCCAGCGGGGCACCGAGACCACCCCGGTACGCCGTCTGCGACAGCAGCAGTCCGCCCGCCGCGAAGGCCGCCACCAGCACCGCCACCCCGATCACCTGCGCGCTGAGCAGCGGGCCCGAGCGGTCCGTGACGGCGACCGTGACGGTCTGGGTGAGCGCCGAGGCGACTCCGGAGGCGATGCCGGACGCGGTCGCGTGCCGCAGGCCCGGCCGGGCGCCGGGCCGCGACAGCATGCCGATCAGCGCCGCCGTCGCGCCGGAGACCACCAGCGCCTCGGGCACGCTCAGCACGTCGTCGGGCGCGGGACCGGACGCGGTGAGCAGCAGTGCGCCCAGCCCGAGCAGCGTCAGCCCGGTGCCTCTCCACTCGACCGCGCTCACCCGCCGGCCCGCCAGCCGTGCCCCCAGGGGCACCGCCGCGACCAGGGTGAGCGCACCGAGGGGCTGCACCACGGTCAGGGGGCCGTACTTGAGGGCCGCGACATGCAGCAGCGCGGCCGCGGCGTTGAGCGCGACCGACCACCACCAGGCGCCGGTGGTCAGCATCCGCAGGGCGCCCGTGCCGGTGCTGCGGGAGGCCAGACGCTCCTGGGCGACGGCCGCTGCGGCGTAGGCGCAGGCGGAGACCAGGGACAGCAGGACGGCGATCAGCGCGGCGTTCATCGGCCCGCCCCCACCAGCTCGTGCCGTTCCGCCGCTGTCCCGGGCCGGAACTCCGGCCGGCGGTGCGACACGGCGCACCGGGGCCGCCGCGGCACGCGGATCACCGCGAGCGCGAGACCGAGCAGGGCCGCGGCCACGAGCACGTCGAGCCAGTAGTGGTTCGCGGTGCCCACGATCACCAGCAGTGTCGCCAGTGGATGCAGCAGCCACAGCCACCGCAGGGGCGACCGCGTCGCGACGATCAGACCGACCGCCAGCATCAGGGCCCAGCCGAAGTGCAGCGAGGGCATCGCCGCGAACTGGTTCGACAACTGGTCGGTGCCCGGCGGGCCGTACACCGAGGGGCCGAACACGCGGGCGGTGTCGATCAGACCGGTGGCGCCCAGCATCCGCGGCGGGGCGAGCGGGAAGAGGAGGTGCAGCACCAGCGCGGCGGCGGTCAGCGCGGCCAGGGCCCGGCGGGCCCAGACGTAATGCGCGGGCCGCCGCAGGTAGAGCCAGACCAGGAAGGCCGCGGTGGCCGGGAAGTGGACCGTGGCGTAGTAGGTGTTCGCCGCGTGTATCAGGGTGTCACCGTGCAGGAGCAGGGACTGCACCGTGCCCTCACCGGGCAGCCGTAGCGCGCGTTCCCAGTCCCACACGTGGCGGGCGTTGCGGAAGGCGTCGGCGGTGTGGCCGGTCGCCAGCTGCCGGCCGGACTTGTACATGAGGAAGAGCCCGGCCACGAGCAGGACCTCGCGGACGATCGGCGGGCGCGGGTGCGCGTCCGGTGCCGCTTCTGCAGGCTCGCTGCGGGCGTTCATCCCCCGGCCCCTTCGCTGACGGTGGTGCGTGTGGCTCACAGGTACGGGGGCGTGTGACGGTTCTCATCGATACGACCTCGTTCCGATACGCCAGTGTACCGATACGCTGGTGTACCGGTACACTGGCGTATCGGTGGACATACGACACACTGGAGTACAGGCCGCTGGAGCGCCGCTGTACCGCCGCTGGAACCGAGTGAGGAGCAGGACCGATGACGTCGCAGGCCGCGGACCGACCGGACACGGCCGGCGTCTCGCGCCGCTCCAAGATCACGCCGGAGCGTGAGCAGGAGTTCTTCGACGCCGTGCTCGAACAGATCCGGTCCTGCGGCTACGACGCCGTCACCATGGACGGCATCGCCGCCAGCACCCGGTGCAGCAAGTCCACGCTCTACCGGCAGTGGAAGACCAAGCCGCAGTTCGTCGCCGCGGCGCTGCGTTCCCACCGCCGGGTGCGCTTCGTCGGCATCGACACGGGGTCGCTCGCCGAGGACCTGCGCCAGGCGGCCCGCGCCGCGGGTGAGGGAGCGGCCAGGGACACCGGGCTGCTCCAGGCGCTCGGCCACGCGGTCATGCAGGACCCGGAGCTCCAGTGCGCGCTGCGCGAGGCGCTCGTCGAGCCGGAGATCGCGGCGCTGAGGGAGATCCTCGACCGCGGCGTCGCGCGGGGAGAGGTCCCCGCCGGCCACCCGGCCCTGGAGTACGTGCCCGCGCAGATGTTCGGCATGCTGCGGATGCGGCCCGTGGTCGAGGGCGAGCAGGCCGACGCGGCGTACCTCGTCCGGTTCGTGGAGGCCGTCGTGCTGCCGGCGCTCGGCCTCCCCTGAGACTCAGGCCGCCGTCCGTGGGATGACTGGACGGCGGCCTGCCCGCGCCGCACCGTGGGGACGGGGGCGGCGCGCACCACCGGCCGGGTGGGGCACCCTCTGAGCGGAAGGGCGCCCCGCCCGGCCGACTGCTGTCCGGGGCAGGTCAGACGTCCTGCCCGTTGCCGCCGCCTCCGGAGGAGTCCACCTCGATGCCCTCGGTGATCTCGTCGATGACGGACTGGTTCTCCCCGACGTCGACGCCGAACCGGACGACGACGATGCGCTCGGGGTCGGCGGGCGCCGGGAAGGCGAGCGATTCGACGTAGCCGTCGGCACCCTCGCCGGTGACCGCCTTCCAGCGGACCAGGTAGCCCTTCTGCCCGGCGACCGTGACCGCCTTGGACGCCAGTTCCTCGTGGGAGGTGATCCCGCCGTAGGACTCGCCGCCGTAGGACTCCTCGGCGTTCGCCTCGATGTCGGCCTTCGCGACCTCCTCGGCGGTGCCGCCCTTCGTGCCCAGCACCACCGCGGGAGCCGAGTAGGCGCCGCCCTTGGTGCACGTCTTGGAGGTGTCGCCCGGGCACGGGTAGCTGTTGTCCGACGTCACCGTCGCGCCGACGGACAACCGCTGCCCGGACCAGCCGTCCGGGATGGGCAGGCTGATCCCGCTGACCGGGTCCGTCACCGATCCGCTGTCGATCGTGGGCGGTTCGGACCCGTCGGGGGAGCCGGGGGCGGACGGCTCGCCGCCCTCGCCGCCGCCCGAGTCGCCGAAGGGGTCGTTCTGCCCGCCGGGGCCGCGCCGGTCCGCCTGCGAGGACACGTTGTCACCGCCCGAACCGTCGTCGGCCAGCACGTACACGCCGACACCGATCCCGGCCAGCACGGCCACGGCGGCGGCGACGGCTATGCCGGTGCGCAGCCGGTGCCGCCGGGCGGACGGCGGCTGGACGGGCAGCCCCGGATAGCCCGGGTGCACGGGGTACGGCGCGGGCCCGGCCCCGTACGCGGGCACGCCCTCGTGCACCGGCGGTTGCGCGGGCGGCTGCGCAGGAGGTGCCCACGCGGCGGCCGGCCCCGCGGGGCGGACCTGGTCCGTCCACGCCTTGCCGTCCCACCAGCGCTCGGTGGCGGGACCGTCATTCTTCTGTCCGGGGTCCGGGTACCACCCGGGGGGAGTCACCTGCGTCATGTGCCCACCGTATGAGGCGTCGGTGAAAGCGGGATGAGAGACCCCGCGCCGGCTCGCCGGGCCGCCCGCCGTGCCGGCGCCGTTCACGGCGAGTTGACGGACGTCGCCCGGTACCGTCGCTGATGACGGGCCCGGCGCGTCGTCCGCGCTTTACCGCATGTCACCCGTCGCGGCAACTGCCGCCCCGACACCCCACCACTGACGCGATCGGACGGCTAGGCTCGAGGTCTGTACGTCATTCGGGCGACTCGGGGAGGTAGCGGGATGACGGAGGTACGGCGGAGGTCCGCCGCCTCGGCCGCCCTGTGGGAGCGCGACGAGGAAGTCGCCACCCTCACACAGGCGGTCGACACACTGTGCGCGGACCGCACGTCCCCCGGCAGCCTCCTGGAAGCCCGGGGCGAGGCCGGACTCGGCAAGACCGCGCTGCTCGCCGAGACCCGCCGGATCGCGGAGGCCCGGGGCTGCACCGTCTGGTCGGCGCGCGGCGGCGAGACCCTCAGGTCCGTCCCCTTCAACGTCGTACGCCAACTGCTCCAGCCCGCGCTGGTGTCCATGCTCCCGGAGGAAGCGCGCGAGTACCTCGGCGACTGGTACGACATCGCGGGCCCCGCCCTCGGTATCGCGGACCCCGGGGACCGGCAGGCCGACCCGCAGAGCGTGTGCGAGGGACTGGTCGCCGCCGTGCGCCGGCTCGCCCGCCGGGAGTGGCCGCTGGTCCTGCTGATCGACGACGCCCACTGGGCCGACCAGGAGACCCTGCGCTGGCTCGCCGCGTTCGCCGAACGGCTCGACGAGATCTCCGTGCTGGTCGTGATCGCCCGCCGCCCCGGCGACGTCAGCGGCGACAGCGCCCGCCACCTGGAGGCGGCCGCCGCCGTGGGCCGCCTCCTCGCCCCGTTCAACGAGCTCACACCCGAGGCGACGGCCGGTCTCACCCGCTCCACGCTGGGCGACCACGCCGACGCCGCGTTCTGCCGCGAGGTGTGGGCCGTCACCGGGGGCAACCCCTACGAGACCGTGGAACTCCTCGCCAAGGTCCAGGACAGCGAACTGGAACCGGTCGAGGCGGAGGCCTCCGAACTGCGCGCCCTGAACCGCTCCGCCCGAGGCGGCGGCCTCGTCGCCCGCCTGGAGCAACTCGGCGTCGAAATCGACCCGGTTCGCCTGGGCCGCCGCCATCCTCGGCAGCGGCATCACCGTCGACATGGTGGCCCGGCTCGCCACCCTCGACCGCGACGAGGCCGCCCGCTGCGCCGAGTTGCTCCGCGGCGCACGCATCCTCTCCGCACCCGACCCCGCCGCCGGGCAACCGGACGCGGGCGACCTGGAGTTCGTCCACCCGCTGATCGCCACCGCCGTCTACAACTCCATCCCCGACGCGCTGCGCACGGCGATGCACGGCATAGCGGCCCAGTTGGTCACCGACTCCCGGCTCGGTGCCGCGGCCGCCTCCCGCCACCTGCTCCGGGTGCATCCCGACGACGACCCGGAAGTCGTCGGTCAGTTGCGCGACGCCGCCCGCGAGCACCTCGCCGTCGGCGCGCCCGACGCGGCCCGCCTCTGCCTCGAACGCGCCCTGCGGGAACCACCGCTGCCCGACATCCACGCGCGCGTCCTCTACGAACTGGGCTGCGCCACCCTCCTCACCGCGCCCGCCACCACCATCGGCCACCTGCGCACCGCCCTCGCCATGCCCGGCCTCGACGGCGACCAACGCGTCAACGCCGTGTTCCGGCTCTCCGAGGCCCTGCTCCACAACAACCAGCTGGAGGAGGCCGTCCGCACCGTCGAGGCGGAGGCCGCCCGGAACCCGGACCCGTCCGCCCGGCTGCGGATGCGGGCCGTCCAGTACATGTGGGAGGGCATCCACCCCGGCGAGACGTCCTCACCCGGCCGTTCCGCGCACCTCGCCGAACTCGCCCGGACCTGCACCGGCCGCGACGACACCGAGCGCGCCCTGCTCATCCTGCGCGGATTCGACGCGATGACCCACGGCGAGAACGCCGAGGAGGTCGTCGAGCTGTGCGACCGCACCCTCGTCAACGGCCGCCTCGCTCCAGGCCTCGGCTGGACCGACAACGAGTGGGGCCTGGAACTGCCGATGATGCTGGCCAACTGCTACGCCTACACCGATCGGCTCGACCGCGCCGAGGCACTGTTCACCGAGGCCCTGCGCGCCTACGAGACCGCCGGCTGGAGCGGCGGCCACCTCGCCCTCGCGTACACCTACGTCGGGCTCGGCCACCGCAGGCGGGGCCGCCTCAGGGAGGCCGAGGCGACCCTGCGCGAATCACTGCGCGTCGCGGAGCGCGTCGGCCGTGGCCTGCCGATGTACTGGTCCGCGGTCTGCAACCTGATCGACACGCTGCTCGCCCGCGGCCATGTCGAGGAGGCCCGGTCCGTCGCCGACCGGTACGGCTTCGACCCGCCGTACCCCACCACGATCGTGCTGCCCGAGCCCCGTTCCGTACGCGGGCGGCTGCTGCTCGCCACGGGCCGCACCAAGGAAGGCATCAACGAACTGGAGGCCGCCGAGAAGGCGGCGGCCGCTCGCGGGCGGGACAACCCGGTGGTGGCTCCCTGGGCGGCCGAGCTCGCCCGGGCCCTCGCCGCGGAAGACCCCGCCCGCGCCGCCCGGCTGGCCTCCGACGCACGCCGCCAGGCCGAGCGCTTCGGCACGGACACCGCCATAGGCGAGGCCCTGCGCTGCGCCGCCGCGCTGGAGACCGGTCAGCGCGCGGTCCGGCTCGCCGGCCAGGCCGTCGCCTATCTCGAGGCGTCACCCTGCCAGTACGAGCACGCCGCCGCCCGCGTGGAGTACGGCATCGCCGCCCGCTCGGCGGCCGAGCTGCGCCGCGGCCTGGCGCTGGCGGACTCGTGCGGCGCGGACGGGCTGGTGGCGAGGGCCCGCGAGGCACTGGCGGCGGGCCCGTGAGCCGAGGGGCCGGTGTCGGCCCACGGGGACGCCGGCGGCTCAGCCTCCGGCGCCGTCCTCCTCGGCCAGCACCCGCTGGGCCGTCGCGAACGCCGAGTTCGCGGCGGGCACCCCGCAGTACACCGCCGTCTGCAGCAGCACCGCGCCGATCTCGTCCGGCGTCAGCCCGTTGCGCCGCGCCGCCCGTACGTGCATGGCCAGCTCCTCGTAGTGGCCGTGCGCGACCAGCGCCGTCATGGTGACCATGCTGCGCTCGCGGCGCGAGAGGGTCTCGTCGGTCCAGATCTCGCCCCAGGCGTAGCGCGAGATGAAGTCCTGGAACCGGGCGGTGAACGGGGTCTGCCGCCCCTGTGCCCGGTCCACGTGCGCGTCCCCGAGCACCTCGCGCCGTACCGCCATGCCCCGGCCGGCGCCGCCGTCGAAGTGCGCC
Organism: Streptomyces sp. WG5; assembly: GCF_049974565.1. Taxonomy (NCBI): domain Bacteria; kingdom Bacillati; phylum Actinomycetota; class Actinomycetes; order Kitasatosporales; family Streptomycetaceae; genus Streptomyces; species Streptomyces sp. WG5. The sequence goes on from NZ_JBNGGC010000025.1 coordinate 49,428, forward strand.
CGCAGAGCGGTCAGCACCGCCTCGGGACGCTCCGCCGGCGCCAGGTGCGAGGCCCCCGGCAGTTCGGTCAGCGTCGCGCCCGGCACCGCGTCGGCGATCTCCCGCAGATGCGCGGGCGGTGTCGCCGGGTCCTCGCGGCCCGCGATCAGCAGGGTCGGCGCGGTGATCTCGCCGAGCCGGTCCCGCAGGTCGAAGGCGGCCAGCGCGTCACAGCAGGCGGCGTACGCCCCGGGATCGGCGTCCCGGTGGTCCCGCACCAGCGTCGGCACGGTGAACCCGGGCGTGAACCAGCGGTCGTCCGCGCTCCGAGCGAGCTTCGCCAGCCCCTCCGCGCGCACCGTCGCGGCCCGCTCCTGCCACGCCCGCGCGCCGTTGAAGTGCGCCGACGAGCAGACGACGGCCAGCGACGACACCCGCTCCGGGTGGTGCACGGCCAGATGCAGTCCCACCGCGCCGCCCAGTGACACGCCCGCGTAGGCGAACCGCTCCACCCCGAGCGAGTCGGCGAGCGCGAGCACCAGGCCGGCGAGGTCGCCGACGGTGGCGCCCGGCCCGATGAGCTCCGCCGCCGAACCTCCGTGCCCCGGCAGATCCCAGCGGATCACCCGGTGCGCGATGGACAGCTCGGGCGCCACCTGGTCCCACAGCGCGTACGAGGTGCCCAGCGAGGGCCCGAGCAGCAGCGGGGGAGCGGTGGCGGGGCCTTCGGACAGGTGGTTGAGCATGGTCAACGTCGCTCCAGAGCACGGTCGGTCAGGGCTCCCGCGGAGCCGGTGTAACGGGCGGGGTCGGTCAGGGAGCCGAGATCGAGGCCGGACAACTCCGGTACCTCGGCGAGCAGTTCGCCAAGACCGCGGTCCTCGGTGTACGTCCGCCGGGCCAGCTCGGTGAGCAGCGCCTTGGCGCGGGCCCGCCCGAGCACCGGCGCCAGTTCGGCGGAGAGCCGCTCGGACACGATCAGCCCGTGGGTGAGGCCGAGGTGCGCGCGCATCGCGTCCGGGCGGACCTGGAGCCCCTCGGCCAGCTCCGCGGCGTCACGGGCCGCGCCGCCGGTCAGCCGCAGCAGGTCCCGCAGCGGCTCCCACTCGGCGTGCCAGGCCCCGGCCGGCCGCTCGTCCTCGGCGGTCAGCGACCCGTACAGCGTGGCCGCGAGCTGCGGCGCACGCCGGGCCGCCGCCGCGATCAGCGTGGACCGTACGGGATTGGCCTTGTGCGGCATCGCCGACGAGCCGCCGCCGCTGCCCTCGGCGACCTCGGCGGTCTCGGTACGGGAGAGGACGAGCACGTCCGCGGCGGTCTTCCCGAGCGCGCCGGCGGTGAAGGCGAGGCAGCCGGCCAGGTCGGCGACCGGGGTGCGCAGCGTGTGCCAGGGCAGCACGGGCGCCCGCAACCCGAGTTCACGGGCGTACGCCGTCGGCAGTTCGGCCGGCTCCGTCGCGCCGTACGCCCCGAAGGCGGCCAGGGTGCCCGCCGCGCCGCCGAGTTGGGCGGGCAGCGCGTCGCGCACGGCGGCGACCCGGTCCCGCGCGTCGAGCACCAGCGTGCGCCAGCCGGCCGCCTTCAGTCCGAAGGTCGTCGGCACGGCGTGCTGGGTGAGCGTCCGTCCCGGCATCGCCGTGTCCCGGTGCTCGGCGGCCAGTCGCGCCAGCGCCCGCTCCGTACGGCCGAGGTCGGGCAGCAGCAGGTCCAGGGTGCGGGCGGCGACCAGCATCGTCGCCGTGTCCAGGATGTCCTGGCTGGTCGCGCCCCGGTGCACGTACGGCCCGTACTCCTCGCCGACCGCCTTCGTCAGGTCGGCCACCAGCGGGATCACCGGGTTCCCGCCGCCGCGGGCGCGCCCGGCCAGGGAGCGGACGTCGAACCGGTCCGGGTCCGCCGCGTCGGTCACCGCGGTCGCCGCCTCGGCGGGGGCGAGGCCCAGTGCGGCCTGAGCGCGGGTCAGCGCCGCCTCCGCGTCGAGCAGCGCACCCAGCCAGGCGTGGTCGTCGGTGGCGTCGGCGGCCGGTGAGCCCGCCCAGCCGGGGGCGAGCAGGCCCGTGTCGGGAGCTGATGTCACTGGAACTCCAGGAAGACCGTCTCGCCCTCGCCCTGAAGGCGGATGTCGAAACGGTACGTCCCGTTGCCCTCGTCCGCGGCGATCAGCGTGTCGCGGCGCTCCGCGTCCACCCGGGACAGCAGCGGGTCCGCGGCGAGCACCGCCGCGTCGCCCGGCAGGTAGATCCGGGTGAACAGGTGCACGAGCAGCCCGCGCGCGAACACGCACACGCCGACGTACGGCGCGCTCCGGCCGCGCGCCCCGGGCCGCAGCGTCCGGGCGTACCAGTGGCCGTTCGCGTCGGTCTGGATGCGGCCGAAGCCGGTGAACTCCACGCCGTTGCGGCCGAGGAACCCGCCGGAGGCGGGGTCGCGCCGCATCGAGCCGTCGGCCGTCGGCAGGTTGCCGTCCGGGTCCGGCCCCCACACCTCCAGGAGCGCGTCCGGCAGCGGGTCGCCCGCGCCGTCGTACACGTACCCGTGCACGGTGATCGTGTCCGGGTGGCCGACGGGTGCGATGTCCTCGCCGCCGCGGAAGGGCAGCGCGTACCCGTAGAACGGGCCGACCGTGTGCGACGGCGTGGGCAGCACGTTCTTCGGGCCGCTGGTGTCGATCTTCGTCATGGCGGGTCAGCGTCCTTCTTCGATCCAGGTGGCGTTCGGGCCGTCGAGCACGATGTCCCAGTGGTAGCCGAGCGAGAACTCGGGCACGGACAGGCTGTGGTCGTACGTCGCGACGAGCCGCTGCCGGGCGGCGTCGTCCGTCACGGACTGCAGGATCGGGTCGTACGGGAAGAGCGGGTCGTTCGGGAAGTACATCTGCGTCACGAGCCGCTGCGTGAACGCCGAGCCGAACACCGAGAAGTGGATGTGGGCCGGGCGCCAGGCGTTGACGTGGTTGCGCCACGGGTAGGGGCCGGGCTGGACGGTGGTGAAGCGGTAGAAGCCGTCGTCGTCGGAGAGGGTGCGGCCCACGCCGGTGAAGTTCGGGTCCAGCGGGGCGTCGTGCTGCTCGCGCTGGTGGGCGTAGCGGCCGGCCGAGTTCGCCTGCCAGATCTCGACGAGCTGGCCGCGCACGGGCCTGCCGTTCCGGTCGAGGAGGCGGCCGGACACGGTGATGCGCTCGCCGACCGGCTCCCCGGTGTGCTGCCGGGTCAGGTCGTTGTCGATTCCGGTGATGTCCCGCTCCCCGAAGGCGGGGGAGGACAGCTCCACCAGTTCCGGGTCCTTGGTGACGTCGATCGCGATCGGCGGCTGCTTCGGGTGGCGGAGCACCGAGGAGCGGTACGGGGCGTAGTCGCGGCGCGGGTGGTGCTCGACGGGCGCGCCGTCCGCGACCCGCTTCTCGTACGCGGCGTGCTCGGCCGCGATCTCCGCGTCGATGTCGTGCTGGGTGAGAGTCATGGGGGTTCCCGTGGGTGGCGTGACTAGCGGTCGAGGACGAGGGCGAGGCCCTGGCCGACGCCGATGCAGAGGGTGGCGACGCCGGTGCCGCCGCCCTTGCGGGCGAGCTGGTGGGCGACGGTGCCGGCGAGGCGGGCACCGGAGGCGCCCAGCGGGTGGCCCAGTGCGATGGCACCGCCCTGGGGGTTGAGGATCGCGGGGTCGAGATCGGGCCACTCGGCGACACAGCCCAGCACCTGGGCGGCGAAGGCCTCGTTGAGTTCGAGGACGTCCAGGTCGGCGAAGGTCCGGCCGGCCTTGGCGAGGGCGCGGTTCACGGCTTCGACGGGGGCGAGGCCGAAGTAGTGCGGGTCGGTCGCCGAGACACCGGTGGCCCGGACGCGGGCGAGCGGCTCGCGGCCGGTGGCCTTCAGACCCTCCTCGTCGACGAGGAGGAGGGCCGCCGCGCCGTCGTTGAGCGGCGAGGCGTTCCCGGCGGTCACGGTCCCGTCGGTGGTGCGGAAGGACGGCCTGAGCTTGGCCATCGCCTCCAGGGAGGCGGTCGGGCGTACGCACTCGTCGGCGGCGAAGTCGACGGGGTCGCCCTTGCGCCGCGGCACGGGTACGGGCGCGAGCTCGGTGTCGAAGAGGCCGTCCGCCTGGGCCCGCGCCGCCTTGTGGTGGGAGGCGAGGGCGTACTCGTCCTGCTGCTCGCGGGAGATCTCGTACTTGTCGGCGATCAGCTCCGCGGACTCCCCGAGGGGGACGGTCCACTGCGGGTCCATCCGCGGGTTGACCATGCGCCAGCCCAGGGTGGTGGAGTACAGCTCGGTGTGCCCGGCGGGGAAGGGCCGGTCCGACTTGGGCAGCACGTACGGCGCCCGGGTCATCGACTCCACGCCGCCCGCGAGGGCGATCCGGGCGTCGCCGACGGCGATGGCACGGGCGGCCTGGATCACCGCTTCGAGGCCGGAGGCGCAGAGCCGGTTCACGGTCACGCCGGGGACGGTGGTGGGCAGGCCGGCCAGCAGTCCGGCCATGCGGGCGACGTTGCGGTTCTCCTCACCGGCGCCGTTGGCGTTGCCGAGGTACACGTCCTCGATCCGGGAGGGGTCCAGGCCGGGGGTGCGGGCGAGGAGTTCACGGATCGCGTGTGCGGCCAGGTCGTCGGGGCGTACGCCCGCCAGAGAGCCGTTGTACCTGCCGAACGGGGTACGTACCGCGTCGAGGATGTAGACGTCCTTCATGCCGGGCCCTCCGCGACGACGAGTTCGGCGCCGGTCTTGGCGACGATCTCGTCGACACCGACGCCCGGTGCGGTCTCGACCAGGACCAGGCCGTCGTCGCCGACGTCGAGGACACCGAGGTCGGTGATGACCCGGTTCACACACGCCTTGCCCGTGAGCGGCAGCGCGCACTCCCGCACGATCTTGGGCGAGCCGTCCTTGGCGGTGTGGGTCATCACCACGATCACGGTGCGCGCACCGTGGACGAGGTCCATCGCGCCGCCGATCCCCGTGATCATCTTGCCCGGGACGGCCCAGTTCGCCAGGTCGCCGGCGGCCGAGACCTGCATGGCCCCCAGCACGGCGACGTCGATGTGCCCGCCGCGGATCATGCCGAAGGACAGCGCCGAGTCGAAGAAGGAGGCGCCCGGAAGGACCGTCACCGTCTCCTTGCCGGCGTTGATCAGGTCGGGGTCCACCTCGGCCTCGGTCGGATACCGGCCGGTGCCCAGGATCCCGTTCTCGGACTCCAGGGTCACCTCCACGCCCCGCGGGAGGTGGTTCGGGATGAGCGTCGGCAGCCCGATGCCGAGGTTGACGTACTGCCCGTCCCGCAGTTCCCGGGCCGCTCGCGCGGCCATCTGTTCACGCGTCCACGCCATCAGGAACTCACCGTCCGCCGTTCGATCCTCTTGTCCGCGGCCTGTTCGGCCGTGAGCGCCACCACCCGCTGTACGAAGATCCCCGGCAGGTGCACCGCATCCGGGTCGATCTCCCCGGGCTCGACCAGCTCCTCCACCTCGGCGACCGTCACCCGCCCGGCCATCGCCGCCAGCGGGTTGAAGTTCCGGGACGACTTGGCGAACACCAGGTTCCCGTGCCGGTCCCCCCTCGCCGCCCGCACCAGTGCGAAGTCGGTGCGGATGCCGTGCTCCAGCACGTACTCGCGCCCGTCGAACGCGCGGACCTCCTTCGGCGGCGAGGCCAGCGCGACCCCGCCGGAGCCGTCGTAGCGCCACGGCAGCCCGCCCTCGGCGACCTGCGTGCCCACCCCCGCCGGCGTGTAGAAGGCGGGAATCCCAGCCCCGCCGGCCCGCAGCCGCTCGGCCAGCGTGCCCTGCGGGATCAGCTCCACCTCCAGCTCACCGCCCAGGTACTGCCGCGCGAACTCCTTGTTCGCCCCGATGTAGGACCCGGTCACCCGGGCGATCCGCCCCGCGGCCAGCAGCACCGCCAGCCCCGAGTCCATCGCCCCGCAGTTGTTGGAGACCACCGACAAGCCGCCGGTCCCACGCTCGTGCAGCGCCTGGATCAGTACGTTCGGCACACCGCTCAGCCCGAAGCCGCCCACCGCGAGCGATGCGCCCTCCGGCACGTCGGCCACCGCCTCAGCGGCTGTGGCCACCACCTTGTCCATCCGAGAAGCCCCATCTCTTCCAAGCGCCCCGGATCGCGGACCGATCGGCGAATCGGCGAATCGGCGAATTAATCAGGGCACTGAGTATTTCAGCGAGGTTTCCCACACGCTGCCACCGGACGGGCAGGGCGTCAAGACCTCTCAAAAGGCCTGGTGGCTCGCCTGATGTGACTTCGGGCAGTCTCCGCCCGTCCGATGTATCGTCAGTGCACCGACGAAAATGACCACAGGAGCGCACATGGCCGCGGTCGACCTGACCACCCATCCCGGGCATCTGGCCCGGCGGCTGCAGCAGGCGCACCACCTGCTGTGGAACACGATGGTCTCGGAGGAGGTCACCTCGCCGCAGTTCGCGGTCCTCAACGCGCTCGTCAGCGAGCCGAACCGCCTGGACCAGCGAACCGTGGGGGAAAGGGTGGGCCTGGACCGGTCCACCATCGCCGAGGTGATCAGCCGGCTCGGCCGCCGCGGACTGCTGGACAAGGTCCGCGACCCGCAGGACGGGCGCCGCTTCCTGCTGCGCCTGACCGACGACGGCCTGCGCGTCCACCGCAAGCTCGCGGTGCGTACGGCTCGGATGAACCAGGTCTTCCTGGCCCCGCTCTCCGCCGACGAGCAGGCCGTGTTCTTCGACCTCGTCCGGCGGGTCGCGGACGCCGCCGGACGCCTCCGCAACCCGGTCGAGCCCGCGGCGGTACCGAGCTGATCAGGGCCGCTTCGCTGTATCGGCGAACACCACCCACACCTGGCCCTCGGCGAAGTCCAGCGGGGTGCCGTCCTCGGTGGTGAAGGACGTCCCGTCCGCGGCCGCGCCGCGTTTCCAGGCCGCCCCGTACGCGCGCCCGTCGCGCAGCACCTCCGCCTGCCCGGAGCCCACCGACTCGACGTACGGCGAGTTGCTGCCCCGGACGTCGTGGAAGTCCGACTCGCGTACGTTCACGTGCTGCACGACGACCGTCGACGGTGCGAGACGCCCGCCGTCGGCCGTCCGGGCCGGGGCGCCGTCCAGGGAGACCAGCCAGCGGTCGCGGCTCTCGGACCAGGTGAAGGTGAAGGACGCCGACGGGTAGCGCACCGTGCGCGAGGACTCCGCCTCGCCGCCCTCGGGGGCCGGTCCGTAGCGGAAGCCCGTGGTCAGGGCGTCGGCGCCCGCGGGTGACGGCTGCAGTCGCCTCGGCCGCAGATAGAGATTGTGCGGGGCGGGCCGGTCGTCGTCGCGGACGTAGGCGTCGGACGCCTCTTCCTGCCCCGGCGGCTCCGCGCGAAGGGGCGCCTCGTCGATGAGCGGCAGCAGTCTCCTGTGCGCACCCGAGAACGCCAGCGTCGGCCGGTCGAACTGGCGCAGCAGCTCCAGGTCGGACTCGCGGGCGCTGCGCACCGGTCCGACCGACGGGGGAAGATCGGTCGCGTAGACCGCCATCAGACGGCTCAGTCCGCCCTCCACCGGCTCCACGTAGACCACGTCCGCGGCTTCCAGGCCCGTCTGCGGACGGGCCGCCGGCACGTTGTCGACCTTCACGGCGAGCACCGGGCCCGGGCTGCCCGCCGCACTGTGCGAGCGCTTGGGGCGCGGTGCCTGTCCGTCCTCCTCGACCGTCCCCGGCCCGGCCGTGCAGCCCGCCGCCAGCGAGGCCGCCACCGCCGCGGTCACCAGCGCCCCGCCGCGCCACGCGTGCGTCCTTCGTCGCATTCCGACCACCCGCCTACCCGTCCCAGGTCATTGATTGTGTACTTTTCAAAGCATTTAGTGCCATACCTGACCGAATCTGATACGGCACATGGAAGGCGGCACATAATCCGCTGTTGGGACGAAACCGGCGGCGGTTCGGTGGAGGGCACCTCGGGTACCCGGCCGCCACGCAGCCCCGAAGGGCACGGCGACGGAGGGAGTGCGAGGCGATGAAGGCAGTGACGTGGCAGGGCAAGCGGGACGTGCGGGTGGAGGACGTACCCGATCCGTCGGTCCAGGAGCCGACGGACGCGGTCATCCGCGTCACGTCCTCCGGGCTGTGCGGCTCCGACCTGCACCTGTACGAGGTGCTGACGCCGTTCATGACCCCGGGCGACATCCTCGGCCACGAGCCCATGGGCATCGTGGAGGAGGTCGGCCCCGAGGTGACCGGCCTGCGGCCCGGCGACCGGGTCGTGGTGCCGTTCCAGATCGCGTGCGGGCACTGCTTCATGTGCGGCACCGGACTGCCGACCCAGTGCGAGACCACCCAGGTCACCGGCGAGGGCATGGGCGCCCCGCTGTTCGGCTACACCCGCCTGTACGGTGCCGTCCCCGGCGGCCAGGCCGAGTACCTGCGCGTGCCGCAGGCGCAGTACGGCCCGATCAAGGTGCCGGAGGGCCCGGCCGACGACCGCTTCGTCTACCTCTCGGACGTCCTCCCCACCGCCTGGCAGGCGGTCGAGTACGCCGCCGTCCCGCGGGGCGGCAGCGTCGCCGTGCTCGGCCTCGGCCCGATCGGCGACATGGCCTGCCGGATCGCCCGGGCCAAGGGGGTCGGGAGGGTGTTCGGCGTGGACCTCGTGCCGGAACGGCTGCGACGGGCCCGTGAGCGGGGCGTGGAGACGTACGACCTGCGGTCCTTCGACAGCGAGAAGGAGCTGGTCGCGGCGATCCAGGACGAGACCGGGGGCCGCGGTCCCGACGCCGTGATCGACGCGGTCGGCACCGAGGCGCACGGCGGCGTCGTCGCCAAGCTGGTCCAGTCGACCGCCGCGGTGATGCCCCGGGCCGTGGGCGGCCCGCTGGCGGAGCGGTTCAGCGTCGACCGGCTCGCCGCCCTGTACACCGCCATCGAGCTGGTGCGCCGGGGCGGCACGATCTCGTTGTCCGGCGTGTACGGCGGCATGGCCGACCCGATGCCGATGCTCACCCTGTTCGACAAGCAGATCCAGCTGCGGATGGGGCAGGCGAACGTACGCCGCTGGAGCGACGAGATCATCCCCTACCTGACGGACGAGGACCCGCTCGGCGTCGACGACTTCGCCACCCACCGGGTGCCGCTGACGGACGCACCGCACGCGTACGAGATGTTCCAGAAGAAGCAGGACGGCGCGGTCAAGGTGCTGCTGAAGCCGTAAGGCCCTGGGGCCTCCTCAGGGGCCGCCGAGGATCTCCGCCAGGTCGTAGCGGACCGGCTCCTCCAGCTGGGCGTAGGTGCAGCTCTCCGGCGTCCGGTCCGGGCGCCAGCGGCGGAAGCGGGCCGTGTGCCGGAAGCGCGCCCCGTTCTCCATGTGGTCGTACGCCACCTCGACGACCCGTTCCGGCCGCAGCGGCACCCAGGACAGGTCCTTCTTGCCCGACCAGCGGCTGGGGGCGCCCGGCAGCCGGGCCGACTCGTGCGCCGACTCCTCGGCCCAGGCGGCCCACGGATGGCCCCGGACGTCGTCCATACGCAGCGGTTCCAGCTCCTCCACGAGCTCCGCGCGCCGCTTCATGGTGAAGGCCGCGCTGACGCCCACGTGCTGGAGGACGCCCCGGTCGTCATAGAGGCCGAGCAGGAGGGAGCCGACGACGGGGCCGCTCTTGTGGAGGCGGTAACCGGCGACCACCACGTCCGCCGTGCGCTCGTGCTTGATCTTGTACATGGCCCGCTCGTCCTGGCGGTAGCGGAGATCGAGCGGCTTGGCGACGACGCCGTCGAGCCCCGCTCCCTCGTACTGCTCGAACCACCTCCGCGCCACCTCGATGTCGTCCGTCGCCGGTGCCACGTGCACCGGGGCCGTGAACCCGGACAGTGCCCCCACGAGCGCCGCCCGCCGGTCGGCGAGCCCCACGTCGAGCAGCGACTCGTCGTCCAGCGCCAGCAGGTCGAAGACCACCAGTGAGGCCGGCGTCCGCTCGGCCAGCGTGCGCACCCGGGAGTCCGCCGGATGGATCCGCTCGGTGAGGGCGTCGAAGTCCAGATGCCCCTCCCGCGCGATGACGATCTCCCCGTCCACCACGCACCGCTCGGGCAACCGCTGCCGCACCGCCTCCACCAGCTCCGGGAAGTACCTGGTCAACGGCTTGCCCGTGCGGCTCCCGAGCTCGACCTCGGCGCCGTCGCGGAACACGATCGACCGGAACCCGTCCCACTTGGCCTCGTAGTGCATGCCCGGCGGGATCTTCGCCACGGACTTGGCGAGCATCGGCTTCACGGGCGGCATGACGGGCAGATCCATGGTCCGACTGTATGAGCGGTCCGCGGGCCTCGCCTGTTAGGCTTGTGGGGTGATCAGGTTCTACTACTTCTACATCTGATACCGCCCCGGGAGACCGGGCGCCGATGCCGCCGCGCGTACGCGGTGTGATTCCGGCCGCCCGTCAGGGTCCCCGGGTTCGGCTGTAGCACGGCCTTCACCCACGCCGCTCCGTCGCGCGCCGATGACCCCTCCCTCCGTATCGGTCACTGTCCACGCCTTCCGATATGGCGGATCACGCATGTCTCAGCCCACTTCTGGCACCACCACCTGCCCAACCACCTCGTCCGGTACCGGCTCGGACTCCGGCTCCGGCTCCGGCTCCTTCCAGGTCGTCCTGGACGACGTCGTCCGCGCGCCCGGAGGCCGGCCGCTGCTGGACGGCGTTCACCAGTCGGTGGCGCTCGGCGAGCGCATCGGCGTCATCGGCGAGAACGGCACCGGCAAGTCGACCCTGCTGCGCCTGCTGGCCGGTCTCGACCGGCCGGACGCGGGCCGGATCCGCGTCCACGCCCCGGGCGGCGCCGGGTACCTGCCGCAGACCCCCGACCTCCCCCCGGACGACACCGTCCAGGACGCCGTCGACCACGCCCTCGCCGACCTGCGCACCCTGGAACGCGCCCTGCGCCGGGCCGAGCAGGCGCTGGCGGAGGCCGGGCCCGGCGAACTCGACGGCCTGCTCGCCTCGTACGGGGAGCTGCTGGAGGCGTTCGAGGCGCGGGACGGCTACGCGGCCGACGCCCGCGTCGAAGCCGCCATGCACGGACTGGGCCTTCAGCGCATCGCGCCCGGCCGGCGGCTGGGCAGCCTCTCCGGCGGCGAGCAGGCCCGCCTCAACCTGGCCTGTCTGCTGGCGGCCGCACCACAGCTGCTGCTGCTCGACGAGCCCACCAACCACCTCGACGTCCCGGCCGTCCAGTGGCTGGAGGAGCACCTGCGCTCCCATCGCGGCAGCGTGCTGGCGGTCTCCCACGACCGCGTCTTCCTGGAACGCGTCGCCACTGCCCTGTGGGAGGTGGACGGCGAACGCCGCACCGTCCACCGGCACGGCGGCGGGTACGCGGGATACCTCCGGGCCAAGGCGGCCGCCCGGCGTCGCTGGGAGCAGGAGCACGCAGACTGGCAACGGGAGTTGGCGGAGCAGCGCGCCCTGGCCCGCCGTGCCGCCGACACCATGGCCGCCGGCCCCCGGCGCCGGGCCAACGCCGACCGCGACAACCAGCGCCACCAGCGCAGCGTGGAGAAGCAGATCTCCGCGCGCGTCCGGCAGGCGAAGGAGCGGGTGCGGCGGCTGGAGGAGAACCCGGTCCCGCGGCCGCCGGAGCCCCTGCGCTTCGGGGCCCGGGTCGCGGGCGGCGAGAGCGACCGCAAGGGGGCGGTCGCCGACCTCCACCGGGTCGCGGTGGGCGACCGGCTCGACGTACCCGGCTTCACGGTCGAACCCGGCGAGCGCGTCCTGGTCACCGGGGCGAACGGCGCCGGCAAGAGCACGCTGCTGCGGGTCCTCGCCGGTGACCTGGACCCCGACCGGGGCACGTGCACGCGCCCGGACCGCGTCGGATGGCTGCCCCAGGAGACCGCGATCACCGATCCGCGGCGGACCCTGCTGGCCGCGTTCGCCGCCGGACTGCCCGGCGTCGCCGAGGAACACCGCGGCGCCCTCCTCGGGTTCGGTCTGTTCCGGCCGTCCGACCTGACGACGGCGGTCGGTGACCTGTCCACGGGGCAGCTGCGCCGGCTGGCGCTGGCCCGTCTGCTGCGGGACCCGGTGGACCTGCTGCTGCTGGACGAGCCGACGAACCACCTCTCGCCCGCGCTGGTGGAGGACTTCGAGGAAGCCCTGCACCACTACCGGGGCGCGCTGGTGATGGTCTCGCACGACCGCATGGTCGCCCGGCGCTTCACCGGCCGCCGGGTCCGGATGAGCAACGGGAGCCTGGACGAGTAGAGAGGGCGGCGTGGCGTGGCGGCATGGGACCGTGGGAGGAGGTGTGACGGAGGGAGGGCGCGCGTGCCGGGGAGTTCCGCCAGGGCGGCCGTGGTGGTCACCGCGGCCGTCGCCGTCACCGGCGCCTGCGTGACCGCGATGGTGGCCGCGACGGGCGACCTCACCGGTCCGCCGGGCGTCACGGTCGGCTCACCCGAGGCGCCGGGCCCGGTGCCCCGCAGCCGTCAGGAGACGGTCGAGGCGTGGAGGGCGGAGCTCGCGCGTGCGGGTCTGCGCCTGCCCGAAGGATGGGAGCGACTGCCGACGGCGGAGATACGCGCCAGGTACCTGAAGCAGAAACGCGTCAACGACGGCCCGCCGAAGGACATCGACCCGCACATGGCGGTCGATCCGTGCGGGTCGTGGACCTGGGTGGTCAAGCCGGGCGAGTGCTGGTGACCGCTCCGGGCACACGGAGACGCCCGGGAACGCGGGTTCGAATGAAGGTCCGGGTGGGACGTCGCCTGATGTGCGAGGTCCCCATGGTGCGCCTACCGTGGCTCGCATGGCGGAAGCGGTGGAACTGGAAGCGGGCGGACGGACCGTGCGGCTGTCCAGCCCGGGCAAGGTCTTCTTCCCGGAGCACGGCTACACCAAGCTCGACGTGGCCCGGTACTACCAGGCGGTCGCCCCCGGCATCCTGCGCGCCCTGCGCGAGCGGCCCACCACCCTGCAGCGCTATCCGGACGGCATCACCGGCGAGTGGTTCTACCAGAAGCGCGCCCCCAAGGGCATGCCCGACTGGATCCCCACCGCGCACATCACCTTCCCGAGCGGTCGCAGCGCCGACGAGATGTGCCCCACCGAGGAGGCGGCGGTGCTGTGGGCCGCCCAGTACGGCACCCTCACGTTCCACCCCTGGCCGGTGCGCCGCGACGACGTCGACCACCCCGACGAACTGCGCATCGACCTCGACCCGCAGCCCGGCACCGACTACGACGACGCCGCCCGCGCCGCCCACGAACTCCGTGCCGTGCTGGAGGAGTTCGGCGGTCTGCGCGGCTGGCCCAAGACCTCCGGCGGACGCGGCATCCACGTCTTCGTGCCGATCGAGCCGCGCTGGACCTTCACCCAGGTGCGGCGCGCCGCCATCGCCGTCGGCCGCGAGATGGAACGGCGGATGCCCGAGCAGGTCACCATCAAGTGGTGGAAGGAGGAGCGCGGCGAGCGCATCTTCATCGACTACAACCAGACCGCCCGGGACCGCACCATCGCCTCCGCCTACTCCGTGCGCCCCCGCCCGGGCGCCCCGGTCTCCGCGCCGCTGACCTGGGACGAGGTGGGCGTCGCCCACCCGCGGGACTTCGACATCACGACCATGCCCGCGCGCTTCGCCGAACTCGGCGACGTGCACGCGGGCATGGACGACCGTTCCCACTCCCTCGACGCCCTGCTGGAGCTGGCGACGAAGGACGAGCACGACCACGGGCTCGCTGATCTGCCGTACCCGCCCGAGTATCCGAAGATGCCGGGGGAACCCAGCCGGGTACAGCCGAGCCGCGCGAAGAAGCCGCGCCCTCAGAAGAGCTGACCTACAACTCCTTGATCCTCACGTCCCGGTACGAGACCACGTCCGTGGTGCCGTGGACCTGGAGCCCGATGTAGCCGGAGGCGTACCGACGCCCGTCCGTGCCCGGGTCGTCCGAGCGCGGCGGGGAGAAGTCCTGGCCGCCGGTGTTGTCGAACTCGTTGATCAGCACGCCGTTGCGGTAGACGGAGTAGTGCTGGTCGACCACGCGGATCTCGTAGTCGTTCCAGGTGCCCTTCTCCGTCACCCCGGCGCCGGCCAGGCCCACCCGGTCGAAGCCGTAGACCGACCCCGACTTGTACATGTCGCCGGTCGGGCTGTCGAACACCTGTACCTCGTGCCCGTACTTGATGGCGACCCACTCCGGCCGGGACTCCTCCGGGTGGTCGTGGACCTGCGGGAAGCGCACGAAGACGCCGCCGTTGGTGTTGGCCGTGCCGGGCGCGTCGTCCCGCCACTGGAGCTTCAGCGAGAAGTCCCCGTACGTGCGCTCCGGGAACCACAGCATGCCCATGCCCGGTGTGCTCGTGCTGGAGGTGATCGAGCCGTCCTCGTTCAGCGCGAACGAACCACCGCCCACCTGCTGCCACGTGCCGAAGGACTCCTGGGAGCCGTCCAGAATCGCGCGGTAGCCCTCGGTCTGGCCGGGCACGCCGATCTTCGACTGGCGGGCGGCCTTGTTGATCGCCCGGTACTCCCGCCGGTCGACGACGCCCTCGTCCAGCAGCGCGTCCATGACCTCGCGGACGTGCTTGAGGAACAGCTGCTGCGACGACCAGTCCTTCTCGTCCTCGATCAGCTCGTTGATCCGGCACCGGTTGTTCGTGACCCGGTTCGGCACACCCGTGTCGACCGTGCCCACGACCACCGTGAGCCGTTCGTCGTACTCCGGGCAGGGCGGCGGCGGTACCTGGCCCGACACCACCGTGAAGCTCACGGTCAGCGGCGCGGAGGTGTTGCCCGCCTTGTCACTCGCCCGGTAGCTCACGGTGTGCCGGCCCACCCGGTCGACGACGACCGGCCCGGTGTACGCCAGGTAGGGCCCGGCGTCCAGGGAGTACTCGATGCCGGCCACCCCGGAGCCGCCCTCGTCGGTGGCGCTGACGGTCACCTTGGCGCTGCCGACGTACGCGCCGACGGAGTTCCTGCTGCCCTCCACGGTCGCGCCGGTCACCGGCGGCACGGTGTCCTGCGGGGGAGCGGCGACGACGGTGAAGGCGACGCTCTTCTCCGCCGCGACGTTGCCCGCCTTGTCGGTGGCGCGGTAGCGCACGGTGTGCTCACCGACCGCGTGCACCATGACGGGCGCGGTGTACGCCTGCCAGGCGCCGTCGCCGACCGCGTACTCGATGGTGTTGACGCCGGAACCGGTGTCGGAGGCGGTGACGGTCACCGTCGCCATGTCGATGTACGCGCCGTCGGAGGTCTTCTCGCCGCCGACCGTCGCCGAGGTCTCCGGCGCGGTCGTGTCGTCGGTGTCCGGGGCGACCACGGTGAACGTGACGCTCTTCTCGGCGGCCGCGTTGCCCGCCTTGTCGAACGCCCGGTAGCGCACCGTGTGGTCGCCCACCTGGTCGATGACGACCGGCGTGGTGTACGGCTGCCAGGCACCGTCGGCGCCGATCGCGTACTCGATCCGCTCGACGCCGGAGCCGCCCTCGTCGGTGGCGCCGAGCGTCACGCTCGCGGCCCCGACGTACTGGCCGTCGGCGTTCTGCGTGCCGCCCACCTCCGCCGACGTGGCGGGCGCCGTGGTGTCCTCGCCCCCGCCGCCCTCGGTCACCACGAGGACGCCCTTCATCTCGCCGTGGCCCTGGATGGTGCAGCGGTAGAGGTAGCGGCCGGGGGAGAGGGTGACCTCGGCGGTGTGCCTGCCGCCCTGGTCGTCGCCCGGGTTGGCCAGGATGTTCAGCTGGACGTCCTGGTTGTACTCGGGATCACTGGTCGTGAACGTCAGCGTGTGCGGCATGCCGGTGGTGTTGCCGGTCGCCTCACTGTTCTCGAAGACGATCGTGGCCGGACCGGCCACCGCCGTCTCGGGCGCCGACGTGTACTTGTCGATGTCGTTGCCGGCCGTCCAGGTGAGGACCTGGTCGGCGGCGACGGCCTCGGTCTTCGCCCGGGGCTGCCCGGACGCGGACGTCGCCTGCAGACCGAGCATCATCAGCAGGCCGGCCAACAGGGCCGCCCACATTCTTCGCCCGCGTATCACTCGGACCCCCTCGCCAGCTGCCCGGCGGCCGGCGTCGGCCCACCGCCCTCGTAGGTGACCCGCCACAGGGCCGACTTGGAGTCCGAGGTGAAGAAGCCGCGGCCGTAGTCGAGGACGTACAGCGCGCCGTCCGGGCCGAACTTCCAGCCCATCAGGTTCCTGATGCCGTCGTTGCCGACCGGCACGATCTTCTTCAGCGACTCCGAGTGCACCGGCAGTCCGCCGTCGCCCTGTGTCTTCGGGTCCATCAGCACCGCGTTGCGCGGCTGGTCGGCGTCGTAGAAGTCACCGACGAACCACTTGCCGTCCCAGTACGCGGGCCACTTGGTCTCGCTGGTGCTGTCGGCGTCGTAGCGGTAGACCGGGCCGTTCATCGCGGCCTGGCCGCCGCCCTTGAGCCAGGGCAGCTTGTAGGTGGCCTCCTCCTGCTCGTACGACGGGACGCCGTTCTCGTCGCGCGGGAAGTCGGGGCCGCCGCCCTGCGGCGAGTACCAGATGTTGTTGCCGGTCACCGGCGGCAGGTTGACCAGGCCGTCGTTGTTCGGCGACTCGTTCTTCGGGGCGTCGCAGTCGTACCAGCCCAGCGGCTTCGACGGGTCCGGCAGGTTCCGGTCCCGGTACGGCTGCTTGTTGCCCATGCAGTACGGCCAGCCGCGGTTGCCCGCCTCGGTGATCGCGGCGAACGTGTCGTACTTCGCCGGACCCCACGTCGGCGACGGTGAGCCGGCGTCCGGTCCGACCCAGCCCGCGTAGAGCGTGTCGGTCTTCTTGTCGATGGAGATGCGCGCCGGGTTGCGCACGCCCATCACGTAGATCTCGCCGCGCGTCTTGCCGCCGCCCTCGGCGGTTTCCTCGCCGGTGAAGAGGTTGCCCTCGGGGAGCGTGTAGGTCCCGTCCGGCTCGGGGTGGATGCGCAGGATCTTGCCGTTGAGGTTGTTGGTGTTGCCGGCGGTGCGGCGCGCGTCGGCGAAGGACACGCCCTTGAAGTTGGGCTCGGGGTTGTTGCCCGAGTAACCGCCGCTGAAGCCGCTGGAGTTGTTGTCACCGGTGGCGATGTACAGGTTGCCCTTGGAGTCCCAGGCCATCCCGCCGCCCGCGTGGCAGCAGCTGTGGATCTGCACCGGCCACTTCAGCAGCACCTTCTCGCTGCCCAGGTCCAGCTTGTTGGTCGCCTGGTCGAGTGTGAAGCGGGAGACCCGCCGCTCGGCCATGTGGGTGTCGCGGTTGATCCCGGAGTGCGGCGTGTAGTGCAGGTACACCCATCCGTTCTCCGCGAATCCCGGGTCCAGCTCGATGCCGAGCAGCCCCTCCTCGACCTTGACCAGCTCCTCGCCGCCGCCCTTGTTGCCGAAGACGGTCAGCTCACCCGCGAGGGTGACCTTGTCGGTCTCGGGGTCCCAGACGTGGATCTCGCCCTTGCCCTTGCCGATGTCCGGGTCGTTCCAGTCGGTCACCACGGGCTGCGAGGAGTCCGCGCCGCCGCGGCCGATGTAGAACACGCGGCCGTCGGGCGCGGTGACCAGGCCGTGCGGCTCGCCGATCTGGTCGTTCTGGCCGGGCTGGTTGGGGTCGGTGAGTCGTTCGGCCTTGTAGTTGCCGTCGATGGTGGCCTTGCAGTCGGCCTGCGCCAGCCGGGTCGTCCACATCAGGGCGCCGCGCAGATGGGCGCGGAAGTCGGTCTCGTCGTACGACGACACCGTGCCGCCCATGCCGGTGTAGAAGGACCGGCCGCCGTCGTAGTCCCGGCACCAGCTGACCGGGTGGTCCCAGCCGTTGGCGCTCGCCCCGGGCTGGTACGTCGACTCGCGCACCCGGGCCACGGTGTGCACGTCGCCGGACGGGTTCTCCACCCAGTTCATCCACTCGTCGGGCCGCTTCCACTGCGCCGGCAGGTCCTTGGTGGCCGGATGGCGCCGGTCACCGACCTCGACGGTGGCCCGCTGGACCTTGGTGGGGCTGGACGCGGCGGGGCGGGCCCCGACCAGACCGGTGAACCAGTCCGAGTACGGTTCCGCGCGGGCCGCGTCATGAATGCCGACGAAACCGCCGCCGGCCTCCATGTAGGCCTCCAGGCCCGCTTCCTGCGCCGGATCGAGGACGTCACCGCCGCCGGTCAGGAAGACGACCGCGTTGAAACGGCCGAGCCTCTTCTCGTTGGTGAAGACCGAGGCGTTGTCCGTGGCCTCGACCGTGAAGCGCTCCTTCGCCGGGCCGGACAGCCCGATCCGCTCGATGGCCGCGATCCCGGCGTTCACGACCGGTGACTCGTCCCCGGCCGCGGCGGATCCGTAGAAGATCAGCACCCGTACGTTGGCGCCGCCCGGCGGCGACTTGATCGACATCGTTGTCAGAGACGGGTCCGGCGCCGGACGCGCGCTGGCGGTGGGCCCCGCCAGCAGTCCCGCGGCGACGAATCCGGCGGTCGCGAACGCCGCCCAGCCCTTTCTTCTCGCGCTCAACCCTCGTAAGTGCATGGGCACCTCCTCGGTCACGGCAGCAGCGCCAAGGAAGTTAGACCTCTTTGCGTGGTTCGCCAATAGGTATGACCGGCATTGAACGAACTTTGTCCTGAGTGTGGATAAACGCGGGTGCAGCGGATACCGTCCCAGGTTCAACACGCATCATCACGAACAGTCATGGCTACGTCTGCGCACATTCCATACCAGTGTGGGGGAGTTCGGCATGGACAGACGCGGTTTCAACCGGCGGGTGCTGCTGGGCGGCGCGGCCGTCGCGACATCGTTGTCCATCGCTCCGGAGGTCGCGGGCGCGGCCGGCCAGGCGAAGGCGGCACCGGTGAGGACGGCACCGGCCGGAGGCGAGGTGAGACACATCAGGATGTACGCCGAGAAGCTGCCCGACGGTCGGATGGGCTACGGCCTCGAGAAGGGCAAGGCGTCCGTCCCCGGCCCGCTGATCGAGCTCAACGAGGGCGACACGCTGCACATCGAGTTCACGAACACGATGGACGTCCGGGCCAGCCTGCACGTCCACGGCCTGGACTACGAGATCTCCAGCGACGGCACGGCGATGAACAAGAGCGACGTCGAGCCCGGCGGCACCCGCACCTACACCTGGCGCACCCACAAGCCCGGCCGCCGCGCGGACGGCACCTGGCGGGCGGGCAGCGCGGGCTACTGGCACTACCACGACCACGTCGTCGGCACGGAGCACGGCACGGGCGGCATCCGCAAGGGCCTGTACGGCCCGGTGATCGTCCGCCGCAAGGGCGACGTACTGCCGGACGCGACGCACACGATCGTCTTCAACGACATGCTCATCAACAACCGCGAACCCCACACCGGGCCGGACTTCGAGGCCACCGTGGGCGACCGGGTCGAGATCGTGATGATCACGCACGGCGAGTACTACCACACCTTCCACATGCACGGTCACCGCTGGGCCGACAACCGCACCGGCATGCTCACCGGCCCCGACGACCCGAGCCGGGTCATCGACAACAAGATCACCGGGCCGGCGGACTCCTTCGGCTTCCAGATCATCGCGGGGGAGGGGGTGGGCGCCGGGGCGTGGATGTACCACTGCCACGTGCAGAGCCACTCCGACATGGGGATGGTGGGCCTGTTCCTGGTGAAGAAGCCGGACGGCACCATTCCCGGGTACGACCCGCACGAGCACGGACACGGGCGGGAGACCGCGACCGGGGAGGCTCCCGCGCACGACCACTGAGGCGACACGCCGGCCGGCGTCGAACGGGCCCCACCCGGTGCCGGGTTCCTCCAGCGGGCCCCCGCGCCGTGCCCGGCAGCGAGTGGGCCCTGCCGCGGGCGTCGACCGCGCTCGTGCGGCAGGCCGCAACGTCCTGGCGTACGCGCGGGGGGAGCCGGGCGTACGGGACGAGCCGACCAGGCGCCATGGGCCCTCCTCGTGGACACGCGCGGACCACGGCGCCGCACGGGCCTCCCGCGCAAGCGGTTCCCGGGCGCGGGGAGCGCTCTCTCCGGTTCGGCGGCTGCCGCTATCCTGAGCCGCAGCCGCCGACGAGGAGCCCCTGAAGTGACCGAGACAGCGCCGCGTCCCACGCTGGAGGCCGTGGCCGAGCGCGCCGGGGTCTCGCGGGCCACCGTGTCCCGCGTGGTGAACGGGGCGCAGGGGGTGCGTGACGCGCTGGCCGAGCGGGTCCGGCGCGCGGTGGAGGAGCTCGGATACGTGCCCAACCAGGCCGCCCGCAGCCTGGTGACCAGACGCCACGACGCAGTCGCCGTCGTCGCCGCCGAACCGGAGGCCCGGGTCTTCGCCGACCCCTACTTCGCCCAGCAGCTCCGCGGCATCAGCAAGGAACTGACGGCCCGTGACAACCAGCTCGTGCTGCTGCTCACCGAGGGCCGCGAGGACCATGCCCGCGTCGGCCGCTACCTGGCCGGCGGTCATGTCGACGGGGCGCTCGTCTTCTCCCTGCACCTCGACGACCCGCTGCCCGGCCTGGTCCGCAGCGCCGGTGTGCCGACCGTGTTCGGCGGGCGCCCCGGCTGGGACGACGGCCGGGACGACGTGGTCTACGTGGACAGCGACAACCGCGGTGGCGCCCGCGAGGCGGTCCGCCATCTGGCCGGCCTCGGCCGGACCCGCATCGCGCACATCTGCGGCCCGCTCGACCAGACGTCCGCGGCCGACCGGCTCGCCGGCTACCGCGACGTCCGCACCGACGCCGACCCGGGGCTGATCGCACGCGGCGACTTCACCTCGGGCGGCGGAGAGCGGGCGATGCGGGAGCTGCTCGACCGGTGCCCGGACCTGGACGCCGTGTTCGCGGCCAACGACCTCACCGCGGCGGGTGCCCTGCGGGTGCTGCGTGACCGCGGGCGGCGGGTGCCGGACGACGTGGCCGTGGTCGGCTTCGACGACATGCTGTCCGTCGCCGAGCAGACCGACCCGCCGCTGACCACGATCCGCCAGGACATCGAGGAGATGGGCCGGCTCATGGCCCGCCTGCTGCTGCGCGGCCTGGACGGCGGCGCAGCGGAGGACTCCGCGCCGGCCGCACCGATGGGGCCGGCCGCGCCTGCTGGGCCGGCCGCGCCGGCCGGCGTCGTCCTGCCGACGACCCTGGTCCGCCGCGCCACCGCGTGAGACGGAGCAGGCGGAGCACGGCCGGACCGGGCCCCCTACGCCTTCCGGGGCACCGGCCTGAGCACCGCGAACCGGGCGCCGTACGGGTCGGCGAGCCGGGCCAGGCGCCCGACGCCCTCGATGTCCGTCGCGGGCAACCGCACCGTGCCGCCCAGCTCCCGGGTCCGGGCGACCGCGGCGTCCGTGTCGTCGACCGCGAAGTACGGCAGCCAGTGGGCATCCGTCTCCACCGGGTCGTCGGCGAGCGGGACGACGCCGCCGAACATGCTCTCCTCGCCCTCCCCGGACGGGTTCACGCACGTGTACGTCCCGGCCCCGGGGAAGGGGACTGCGGAGGTCTCCAGCCCCAGCACCGCGTCGTAGTACGCGGCGGCGGCCGCCACGTCCGCCGTGTACAGCTCGACCCAGCACAGCGCACCGGTCTCGCCGGCCACGGTCAGGCCGCCCAGCCGCTCCGGCTGCCGGACGCCGAACGGCACCCCGGCCCGGTCGGCGAGGATCGCCGTGGTGCCCCGGCCCAGCACGTCCGCCGGCCGCACGAGCACACCGCCCCGGGCCTGCTCGGATGCCGTGGCGGCGGCCTCCGCGTCCGGGGTCTGGAAGTACACCGTCCAGGACGGTGGGCCCTGCTCCGGCGCGGTCCGCATGCCGCCGGCCACGATCCGGCCGTCCAGCTCGAAGAAGCCGTGGTCCCCGGCCCCGCCCCCCGCCGGCCGGAACCGCCAGCCGAAGAGGCCGCCGTAGAAGGAAGCGGCGCCGTCGATGCGGGGCGTGCCGACGGTGATCCAGTTCGGGGCGCCGGTGACGAAACGGGTGGTGAGCATCATCGCCCTCCTCGGAAGGGTCCCGTTGGCCTGCACTGCCGAGTCTTCCACCCACCCCTGGCGACCGCTCCCGCGCGCCGCCGTGCGTCCTTCCGCGGGGAGGGGGACCATCGGGTCGGCCCGGGGCCCGGCCCCCGGGCGTTGATCCGGCGTTGATCGAACGTTTTTCGCGGCCGGGCACGCTCTCGAGCATGCACATCGAGACGATCGCGACGCCCGACCTCGCCTGGCAGGCGGAGGCGTTGTGCGCACAGACCGGGGGAGACTTCTTCTTCCCGGAGCCCGGGAGCTCCGTACGGGACGCCAAGCGGATCTGCGCCCTGTGCCCGATCCGTTCGGCCTGCCTGGAGTACGCGCTGAGCAACGACGAGCGCTTCGGCGTCTGGGGCGGGCTGTCCGAGAAGGAACGGCTGTCACTGCGGCGCGTCCCGCGCTGAGCCGGGCCCTCCGGCAGCGCGTGCCGCACCGCCCGCGCCGGTAATTCGCTGGGCCGCGCCCGTCCCGGCAGGCAGAATCCCCGCATGTCGCGAACCGCCGCCCAGCACGAGGCCGAGAGCCTGCTGCACATCCTCGATCCGCTCGCCCATCCGCAGCGGATGCGGGAACTCGTCCTGCGCGCGCGGGAGTCGGCGGCCCTGCGGCCCGTACTGACCGAACTCGAACGGCACGGTGCCTACGGGCGCGGGCTCGCCGTCGTCGCCGCGTCCGCCGCCGGCGACACCGGGTGGATCGCGGACCGGATCGCCGACGCGGACCCGTTCGTGCGCGGTCATGCCCTGCGCGTCGCCGGCAGCCTGGGGGTGCCGGACACCGCCTTCGAGGCGGCGCTCGCCGACGCGCCCGAGGCGGCACGCCGCGACCTGCTGCGCGCCGTCGTGTCCGACGGACGCCGCGCCCTCGCCGACCGGCTGGTCGAAGGCCTCCGCCGTGACTGGGGCGACGCCGAGGCGGCCCGTCTGCTGCCCGGCTGCACCGCGCCGACGGTCGCCCGGCTGCTGCCCGGCCTGCTCCACGCCGTGCGCGCGTGGGCGCCCCTCGCCAAGCGGCACCGCGCCGCACTGCTCGGCGTGCTGGAGGAGGAGCTGACCGCGCTGCCCGAGGCCCTGCGCGACAACTGGTGGCACCGGTACGCACACGCGATGGCCACCCTCGCGCCCGCCGAACCCGCGTGGGTGCTGCGGCTGCTGGAACGGCACGGTCCGAGCCGCCTGCCGTACGAACTGCGCGGCCACCTCCCCGCGTTCGCCGCCGTGGACCCGCGGCTGGTGCTGAGACTCCTGCCCACGCCCGCCTGGGCCGCCGTCGTGACCGTCCACCGGCTCGGGCGCACGGTCCTGCACCGGCTGACCCGGACCGACTCGCCCGAACTCGTCGCCTACGGCCGCACCCTGCTGCCCTACGGCGGCCTCCCGTGGCTGCTGAAGGCGCTCCCGCCCGCCCGGCGCCCCGCCCTGTACACGGCCGTCCGCGAGGGACGGGGCCCCGATGCGGCCGGTGTCGACGAGATGCTGCTGCAGGTGCTGCCGCGCCGCCACGCGGCGCAGCAGGCCCGGGAGGCGGCCGCACGCGCGCGTGCGGCCGGCGCCACCGAGAACGCGGTCCTCAGCGCCGAGTCCTTCCTGCCCGTCGCCGAGGTGCGCGACCGGCTGCTGGCCGCCACCGGGCGCCCGGACGCCGAGGACCGCGCCACGGCCTGGCCGCTGCTGATCCGCAACGCCGCCCGCTCCGGCGACCCGGACGCCGTCACCGCCGTCCTGAGGGACATGGCGCGGCTGCGCAACGAACAGGACCCCGTACGGGCCGCCGCGCTGCGGGCCGCGGGCGCCCTTCGGGCCACGCTGTTCACCGAGGAGGCGGCCGGCCATCTGGACCGCGTCGCCACCGACGCCGTCGAGGCCCGCGACTCCTCGTCCGAGACCCGGCAACTGCTCGGCTCACTCGCCCTCCGCGTGCTGCGCGAGCACGCGGTGGACGGAACACCCGCGTTGGCGGACTGGGCGCTGCGCACCCTCGTACGGATATCCGGCACCACGGGCGGCGCCGACCTCGGCCGTCTCGACCGCACCTTGCGGCGCGGCCAGGAGCACCGGGTGTACGAGGTCCTGAGGCCGTGGATCGAGGCGGGCGCCGAGAGGGCGGACCACGGCCTCCTCCTCGCGCTCGCCCGCGCGGTGGGCCCCCGGGCCGCCGGCATGGCCGAACTGCAGGACATGCTCTGGCGGGCCGTCCGGTACGGCGATGACACGACCGCGCGCACCGCGGTCGGCCTGTGGCTCGAACCGCCCGCCACACGCGACGAACGAGCGGCCCGCGTCCTCGCCCACGAACCGTCGGCGGCCGCCCTGCCACCGGTCCGCGACGTGGTCGTCCGGCGCCGCACCGACCTCCTGGCCCCGCTGCTCGCCGACACGCCGCCCCACGGCCGTTTCCTGACCAAGGGCACTCCCTGGTCCCTGCCGGTGTCCGCGTACGACGTGCGCCGGTGGGTGCCGCGCCAGCGGGACGCCCTGCTCCGCCGGTGCGCGGAGGCGGTCGCTGACTCCGGGCTGCCGCTGCACCACCGCGCGCACGCCCTCGCCCTGGCCGCCGCCGTGCCCGACGGGGGCGCCGGCCTCCTGCGCCGCTGGACCGGATCCGCGGACGTGGTCCTCTCGGAGGCCGCGCTCGCCGCCCTGGCCCGCACCGACCGGGCCGCCGAGGCGCTGCCCGAGCTGCTGGCGCACGCCGGCGGCGACCGGGCCCGCGTCGCGGTGTACGCGGTCACCCAGGTGTCCCGGCAGGTGCGCCCGTCGCGCCTCGCCGCCCACCTGGGGGACGTACTGCGGGCGCCGGACGCCAAGGTGACCAGCGTCAAGGAGGCGGTCCGGCTCGCCGCGGCCCGGCTTCCCGTCCCGGACGCGGCCGCCCTGATCACCGAGGTCTACACCCGGCCGGGCACCCACCCCGACGTACGGGCCGCATGCGTCGCGTCCGCCGGCGGCCTGCTCGCGCGCGACGAGGTCTGGGAACTGCTGCGCGACGCGGCCGGCGGTGCGCCGGTCCTGCGGGCCGCGGTGCTGCGGGCCGCGCCGCTGGACCTGCCCGAGGAGTACCGCGCGCGGTACGCCCGCCTGGTCCGCGGGGTCGCCGCCACCGACGACCCCGGCACCGCGGCCCTCGCCTACGAGGCGCTGGCCCGCTGGACCCCCTGGTCGGCCGAGGCGCCCGCGGTGCTGGCCGGAGCCGTCACGGACCTCGCGAAGAGGGGAAGCTGGCACTCCGCGGCCAACGCCCTGATCAGCGCGGCAGTGGTCGCCCCGCACGGCCTGGCAGGGCTCCTGGACGCGCTGCGCACCCTCGCCGGCACGGCGTCCGACGACGACAGCGACGCCACGGCGCGGCGCGACCGGCCGGCGCGGCGGCGCGTCGAGTTCCTCGTCGCCCGGCTCGGGGCGACCCACTCCGGCTCCGAGTCGGCCGTCCGCCCGGCGGGCCTCGCCGCCGCCGAACTGCTGGCGGAGTACGAGGCGTACGCCGCGCAGGCCGCCGTCCTGGCGGCGACCCACCTCGACCTGACCGCCGCACCGCCGCGCCTGGACCGGGTGACCGCCCTGGCCGGAGCCGACCGTCCGGCACTCGCCGCGCGCGTCGCCGGGGAACTGCGCGGGCGTCTGGAGCGCCGGGGGCAGCCGGGCGACCCCGAGGCGCTGCGCGTCGAGGCCCTGGCCCTGGCCGAGCACGGCGGCCACGCCGAGGGGCTGACGGCCGTCGCCGTGACCGGCGCGCTCGGCAGCCGCGAGCAGTGGCCCGCGCCCTGGCGGGCACTGCTGCGGACGCTGCGCCGCCACCCGCTCCCCGACGTGCGCGACGCGGCGCTGGAGGAGACCACGGCCTACGAGTGACGGCGGCCTGCGTGCGGCGGCGGCCTACGGGAGGCAGCGGCCTGTCGGCGGCGGCGGTTCAGGGGGACAGCGGCCGACGGGTGACGGCGGGCCGGGCACGGCCGAGCGGTACGGGAGGCGGATGCGGTCAGCCCGCCGCCCGGGCCGCCATTCGCGCCTTGCGCGCCGCCAGCTTCTCGTCGAACTTGGACGCCTCGGCGTCCAGCCCGCCCATGTACAGCCCCAGCTCCTCCTGGGCCGCCTGCCCCTCGGGGCCGAGGCCGTCGATCTCCATGACCTTCAGGAAGCGCAGCACGGGCTGGATCACGTCGTCGTGGTGGATGCGCAGGTTGTAGACCTCGCCGATCGCCATCTGGGCGGCGGCCCGCTCGAAGCCGGGCATGCCGTGGCCGGGCATCCGGAAGTTCACGACCACGTCCCGCACCGCCTGCATCGTGAGGTCGGGGGCGAGCTCGAAAGCGGCCTTGAGCAGGTTGCGGTAGAAGACCATGTGCAGGTTCTCGTCGGTCGCGATGCGGGCCAGCATCCGGTCGCAGACCGGGTCGCCGGACTGGTGGCCCGTGTTGCGGTGCGAGATGCGGGTGGCCAGCTCCTGGAAGGCGACGTACGCCACGGAGTGCAGCATCGAGTGCCGGTTGTCCGACTCGAAGCCCTCACTCATGTGGGCCATGCGGAACTGCTCCAGCTTGTCCGGGTCGACCGCGCGCGAGGCGAGCAGGTAGTCGCGCATCACGATGCCGTGCCGGCCCTCCTCCGCGGTCCAGCGGTGCACCCAGGTGCCCCAGGCGCCGTCGCGCCCGAAGAGGCTCGCGATCTCGTGGTGGTAGCTCGGGAGGTTGTCCTCCGTCAGGAGGTTCACCACCAGGGCGATCCGGCCGATCTCGGTGACCTTGGACTGGCCCTTCTCCCAGGCCTCGCCGTCCTCGAAGAACCCGGGGAAGTTGCGGCCGTCGCTCCAGGGCACGTACTCGTGCGGCATCCAGTCCTTGGTGACCTTCAGGTGCCGGTTGAGTTCGGTCTCGACCACTTCCTCCAGCGCGTACAGCAGCCGGGCGTCGGTCCATTCGGCGGAATTGCCGAGGTGCGGGGAGACGATCGTCACGGAGAACTCCAGGGGACGTGCGACAGAGCGGAAAGCGCCGGCGAGCGGTGCCGGGAACCTACGGGATCGTAGGCTACGAAACCGTAGGTTACGAGACCGTAGGTTAAACGCACTGTAAAGGCCCCTGATCAGCCATCGTCCACCGGGGTACGGCAAGGCGCCGGGACACGCAGGTCCGCGCGGCCGAACGGGTGACGTCCGCAGGGCTCAGGCGTACAGCTCCCGCAGTCGCACCGAGAGGCACGTCACACAGCCCTCGAGCTTCTCGAACTCGCCGATGTCCACGACCACCGGCTCGTGACCCAGGCCGGCGAGCAGGTCCGCCGTCTTCGGAGCGCTCGCCGCCATCAGCAGCTTGCCGCCGCCGAGCAGCACCACGTGCGCGCCCGACTCCTCCGGAACCGGGAGGAAACGGGGGAACAGCGACGGCACGTCCAGCATCGGGATGTGTCCGATCACCGTCCCGTCCGGCAGCGCGGTGACCGCCGACCTCAGGTGCAGCACCTTGCTCACGGGCACGGCGACGACCCGGGCGCCCAGCGGTTCGAAGGCCGCCCGCAGCTGCTGGACGCCGGCCGCGTTGGTGCGGCCCCCGCGTCCGACGTAGAGCGTGTCGCCGATCTTCAGGACGTCGCCGCCGTCCAGGGTCCCCGGTTCCCAGACCCAGTTGACCGAGCAGCCCAGCCGGGCCACGGCCTCCTCGACCCCGGCGGTCTCCGTGCGGCGCGACTCGGCGCCGGGCCGCGTGATCAGCGCGACGTTCCGGAACATGACGACGGTGTCCTCGACGAAGACCGAGTCCGGGCAGTCGTCGGCCGGGTCCACCTCCAGCGTCTCCCAGCCGTGCGTGCGCAGCGCCTCGACGTACGCCTCCCACTGCTCGACGGCGAGGCCGTGATCGACCCGCTCGCGATCGATGTGGGTCACCAGCCCCTCGGCGAGGCGGGGGCTCGGGCGGCGGACGAGGGCCTTCTTGCTGGGCACGAGGGGGCTCCGGGGTCTCCGAACCGGTGTTGGCTGTCCGGCGCCCGTGTTACGGCGCCGGCTTGGCCATCATGCAGGGCGGGCCCGCGGGGACGGAACCCCCGTCAGTGTCCCGTGGCCCTCCTGAGATGCTCCGCGGTGCTGGAGTCCCGGGCCGCGAGCAGTTCTCGCGGGGTGCCCTCGAAGATCACCCGGCCGCCGTCCCGGCCCCCGTCCGGGCCGAGGTCGATCACCCGGTCGGCGTGCGCCACCACGTCCAGGTTGTGCTCGACGACCACGACGGTGTTGCCGGTGTCGACCAGCCGGTCCAGCAGGGCGAGCAGTCCCTCGACGTCCGACATGTGCAGCCCGGTGGTCGGTTCGTCCAGGACGTACACGGCGCCGGTGCGGTGCAGCCGGGTGGCCAGTTTGATGCGCTGGCGTTCGCCGCCCGACAGCGTGGACAGCGGCTGCCCGAGCGTGAGGTACGTGAGGCCGACGTCGCGCAGGGCGCGCAACCGCCGCCGTACGCCCGAGTCGGTGAGGAAGTCCAGGGCCTGGCCGGCGGTCATCGCCAGCACGTCGGCGACGGAGCGGCCGTCGACCGTCAGCCGCAGCACCTCCTCCCGGAAGCGCCGCCCCTCGCAGTCGCCGCACGTCGTGGTCACCGGGTCCATGAAGGCCAGGTCCGTGTAGATGATGCCTCGCCCCGTGCAGGTGCCGCACGCGCCCGCCGAGTTGAAGCTGAAGGACCCCGGATCGGCGCCCGTCTCCCGCGCGAAGATCTTCCGCACCGGGTCCATGATCCCGAGGTACGTCGCCGGGGTGGAGCGTGCCGAGATGCCGATCGCCGACTGGTCGACGACCACGGCGTCCGGGTGGGCGGCGACGAGTTCCGCGACCAGCGTGCTCTTGCCCGACCCGGCGACCCCGGTGACCGCCGTCAGCACCCCGGTCGGGAAGGCGACCGTCACGTCCCGCAGGTTGTGCCGGCCGGCGCCCTTCACCCACAGCTCGCCGGTCGGCGTGCGCGGGTCCGCCTTCACCGTGGTACGGCGCCGGAGGCAGCGGCCGGTGAGCGTGTCCGCCGCGGCCAGTTCGCCCGGGGTGCCCTCGAACACCACCCGGCCGCCGTCCGCGCCCGCCCGCGGCCCCATGTCGACGACGTGGTCCGCCAGCGCGATGACGTCCGGGTCGTGCTCGACGACCAGCACGGTGTTGCCCTTGTCGCGCAGCCGCAGCAGCAGGTCGCCGAGGCGGCCGACGTCACGCGGGTGCAGCCCCACGCTGGGCTCGTCGAAGATGTACGTCATCCCGGTCAGGCTGGAGCCCAGGTGCCGCACGGTCTTCAGCCGCTGCCCCTCGCCCCCGGACAGCGTGGAGGTCTCCCGGTCGAGACTGAGGTAGCCGAGGCCGATCGTCTCGATGCGCTCCAGCGCGGCCACGGCGGCAGCGGCGACCGGCCGGGCCACCGGGTCGTCGATCTCCTTGAGTACGGCGATCAGGTCGGTGACCTGCATGCGGGAGCAGTCGGCGATGGAGTGCCCGTCGATCCGGGTCGCGAGCGCCGCCGCGTTGAGCCGGGCGCCGCCGCAGTCGGGACAACTGCCCTCGACCAGGAACTCCCGCACCAGGTTCCGGGTCTTCTCGCTCATCGCCGACAGGTCCCGCTTCAGGTACAGCCGCTCGAAGCGGTCGGCGAGCCCTTCGTACTCGGTCGTCCAGGTGCCGCCCGTGCCGTTGACGGTGACCTTGCTGCCGGGCCGCCCGCGCATCAGGAACGCCCGCTCGTCGTCCGTGAAGTCGCCGACCGGCTTGTCCGGGTCCAGCTCGTCGGTGTTGGTGTACGCCTGCCCCTGCCAGGTCCCGGCCGCGAACGGCGGGAAGCGGACCGCCCCCTGCGCCAGCGACCTGCCCGGGTCGAGGATGCGGTCCCAGTCGGGCCGCACCGTGCGGCCCAGGCCGTCGCAGCCGGGGCACATGCCCGACGGGTCGTTGAACGAGTAGGCCGTCGCGGCCCCGGCGCTGGGCGTGCCGTGCCGCGAGAACAGCACCCGCAGCACCGAGTGGATGTCGGTCATGGTGCCGACGGTGGAGCGGGAGTGGCCGCCGACCGGCCGCTGGTCGACGACGATCGCGGGGGAGAGGGCCTCCAGGGCGTCCGCGTGCGGGCGTTCGTACTGGGGCAGCCGGTTGCGGACGAACCAGGTGAACGTCTCGTTCAGCTGGCGCTGCGACTCGACCGCGATCGTGTCGAACACGACCGACGACTTCCCTGACCCCGAAACGCCGGTGAACACGGTCAGCCGGCCCTTCGGGATGCGGAGGGTGACGTCCTGGAGGTTGTTCTCCCTGGCTCCGGTGATGGTGATGAACTCGCTCATGCGGGCGACGCTAGGCGGGATACCCGACAGCTTCTGGCGTGGTTTCCTTCAGCTCTCCCTCCTCCAGCAGCAGCCATCGGGTGATACCGATCGACTCCAGGAACGGCAGGTCGTGACTGGCCACGATCAGCGCCCCCTCGTACGACTCCAGCGCGGTGGTGAGCTGCCGCACGCTCGCCATGTCCAGGTTGTTCGTCGGCTCGTCCAGCATCAGCAGCTGCGGGGCGGGCTCGGCCAGCATCAGCGCGGCCAGCGCCGCCCGGAAACGCTCGCCGCCGGACAGTGTCGCCGCCTGCTGGTCGGCGCGGGTGCCCCGGAACAGGAAGCGGGCCAGCCGCGCCCGGATCCGGTTGTTGGTGGCGCCCGGCGCGAACCGGGCCACGTTCTCGGCGACGCTCAGCTCGCCGTCGAGGACGTCCAGGCGCTGCGGCAGGAACCGCATCGGGACGTGCGCCGTCGCCTCGCCCGCCACCGGCTCCAGCTCCCCGGCGACCGTGCGCAGCAGCGTGGTCTTGCCCGCGCCGTTGCGCCCGATCAGCGCGATCCGCTCGGGGCCGTGCAGATCGAAACCGCCCTCCACCCGCGCGCCGTAGCGGAGTTCCAGGTCCCGGAGCGTCAGCACCGAGCGGCCCGGCGGCACGGCGGTGTACGGCAGGTCGACGCGGATCTCGTCGTCGTCCCGTACCGCCTCCACCGCGTCGTCGAGCCGCTCCCTGGCCTCGGCGAGCTTCTCCTCGTGCATGATCCGGTGCTTGCCCGCGGACTCCTGCGCCGCGCGCTTGCGTGCGCCCATGACGATCTTCGGCTCGCGCTTCTGGTCCCACATCTTCTGGCCGTACCGCTTGCGGCGGGCCAGTTTGACCTGGGCGTCGGCCAGCTCGCGCTTCTGCTTGCGCAGGTCCGACTCGGCGACGCGCACCATGCGCTCGGCCGCGTCCTGCTCCACGGCCAGCGCCTCCTCGTACGCCGAGAAGTTGCCGCCGTACCAGGTGATCCCACCGGAGCGCAGGTCGGCGATCTGGTCGACGAGGTCCAGCAGTTCGCGGTCGTGGCTGACCACGACCATCACCCCGGGCCAGGAGGCCACGGCCGTGTACAGCCGCCTGCGTGCGTACAGGTCGAGGTTGTTGGTGGGTTCGTCCAGGAGCAGGACGTCGGGCCGGCGCAGCAGCAGCGAGGCGAGGCGCAGCAGTACCGACTCGCCGCCGGAGACCTCGCCGACGGTGCGGTCGAGCCCGACGTGACCGAGACCGAGTTCGCCGAGCGTGGCGAGGGCGCGCTCCTCGACGTCCCAGTCGTCGCCGACCGTCTCGAAGTGCTCCTCGGCCACGTCGCCCGCCTCGATGGCGTGCAGCGCGGCGCGCCGAGCGGCGATGCCGAGCGCCTCGTCGACCCGCAGCGCGGTGTCGAGCGTGACGTTCTGCGGCAGGTAACCGACCTCGCCGGCCACGCGGGCCGTGCCGTCGGCCGGAGTGAGCTGCCCGGCGATCAGTTTCAACAGGGTGGACTTGCCCGACCCGTTGACACCGACGAGCCCGGTCCTGCCGGGGCCGAACGCGGTGTCCAGTCCCTCGAAGACGGGCGTGCCGTCGGGCCAGGCGAAGGAGAGGGACGTACAGGTGATGGAAGCAGACATACAGGGTCTCCGCGGTTGCTTGAAGCGGTCAGGGGCAAACGCGTATCGAGACACCGGGAGGCGGCGACGCCGTCGGGCGAGGGAAGGAGGAGCCCCGGGGAGTGCTCGGGCATGAAAAAAGCCCTGCTCCGCAAGGACGGCTCGAACGCCGAGGTCGCACGCGGCGTACACACATGACAGGTGTGACGCGGTGTCTCAGGACCTCAGACGAGCAACGTCCTTCTCCAATCGGCGGCAACAGAAGCGCTGTACACCGTACGAGAAACCGGGTGGGCTGTCAACGCCTCACCGCGGATCGGTTTCACGGCCCCGAGGAGGCCCCGTGCCCAACGGCTTGCCCGACGGCTCGCTCTCACTGCCGACCAGGCTCTGCCTGCTGGCCTGGGACCCGGCGCGGCCCGGCGCCGCCGACGCCGCCCGGCTCCACCACCTGGTGCGCGCCGGCGCGCTCACCGAACTGGCCCAACGCGGTCTGCTCACCGACGACGAGGGGATCGTCACCCCCGCCGACCTGGACTCCCGCACCGGGGACAGCGCCCTCGACGGACTGCTGGACCTCGTCCGCGAGTCGATGCCGCACCGGTGGCGTACGTGGGTGCGGCGGTACGCGCGGGTCACCTTCGACGCGGTCCGGGAGCAGTTGGTGGCCGAGGGGTATCTGCGTGCCGAGAAGAAGCGCGTCCTCGGCGTGTTCCCGTCCGTGGAGTACGTCCTGGCGCGGGCATCGGCGGCGCGGGCGCTGCGCGAGGAGACGCGGTACGTGCTGGAGGGGCCGGTACCGGCCGGGGAGGTCTCGGAGCGGGACGCGGCCGTGGCCGCGCTGGCGGCCGCCGCGCGACTGCGCACCCTCGGGTTCCGCGCCTTCGAGTCCGCCGTGACCGGCGCGCGCCGGGACGGCCGCGTCGCCGAGCTGGCCGGGCGCGGCGGCGCGGCGGCACCCGGGCTGCGGAGGATCGTGGACGAGGTGCGGGGAGCGGTGAGCGCGGAGACGGCTCGGGCCGTGGCGTCGGCGGGCGGGTGAGCCGGCCCGTGCGGCGGCGTCCCGGGCCGCGCCGGCGCTCCCGCGGTCGGCGTGCGTGGCGGCGGGGCCCCGTCAGCAGGTCCCGCGCATCAGCTCCGCCAGATCGTGGTCCAGGTCCAGCTGGAGGTGCTCCAGGCCGACCGGCACCAGCTCGCCGGTGGCCTGCAGGAACCGGCGCAGTTCGCCCGAGCGCACGTGGACCACGGCGGTGCCCTCGGGCGCGTGGAACTCCAGGACGGTGCGGTCGTACCCGTACGGGCGGACCCGCACGTCACCGTGACCGTCCGGCTCCCGCATCCCCGAGATGAGCAGCTCGCGGGAGAAGGTCCAGCAGACCTCCACGCCCTCGAGGGTGGCCGGAGCCGGGAAGGTCATGCGGACGGCGAACGGGTCGCTGCGGTCGTAGTGCAGCGTGGCGGGAATGCTCGGCATACGCGGCGCGGCGGCGACAAGACGCGCCTCGACGGGCTGCTCGATGACGGTGGACAACGCCTTGCTCCCTCGTGACGGCTGGACGGGCTTGCGGGGTCGTGCGGGCCGGGCACTGGAAGAGACGACGGAATCAGCCGATCCGTGCACACGATGACCGAGTGACCTCTGTCACCGCGTTCATGCGCGGGGGCGACGCGACTCTTCTCATGCGCCTCGTACGGCACTTGACGGCACTCGTGCCCGCACGCGCGTGCCGCACACGGTCCTCTGGACGGCGGCGGGGCGGTGGGCCGGCTTCGCCCGCCATGAGGCGCTCGAAGAGCACGCGACGCACGGCACGATCCGCCCGAACCGGCGGCGGGCCCGCGGGACGGGTGGTGATCGCCGGGGCGGTGTGCGCGGCGGCGCCGGCCGCGCCGACGGCGGCCGCCCCCGTGCGCGCGCACCGGCGCCCGCACGAGCTGCGGCGCGGCACGCGCACGCCTGCTGCACTCCGCCGACCGGGGGCTCACCCGGACGGCCTCCGACGCCCGGGTCCCGGCGGGCGACCCGGCCCGGGGCGTCTTCGCCCTCGCCTTCCGCGACCGCGACCGCGGCCTCGCGGTCGGCGGCGACTTCCGCCCCGACCGGCCCTCGCCCCGGGCGGCGGCGCGGACCACCGACGGCGGCCGTACCTGGCGGCCCGCCGACCGGCCGGCACCGGCCTACCGCTCGGGCGTCGCCTGGCTCCCGCACAGCCGTACGGCCGCCCTCGCGGTCGGCCCCTGCCGGCACGGATCTCACCACGGACGGCGGCCGCACCTGGCGGGCCGTCGACACGGGCTCCTACGACACCGTGGACTGCACTGCCGACCCGGGCTGTTGGGCCGCCGGCGAGCGGGGGCCGGTCGCCCGGCCGGAGCGCCGACGCCGCGCGGTGCCGGGTGTTTGTCCGTAACGTGGGTAACCGTTCGCTGAACGTGAGAGGAAGTGAGCGGACATGCCACGCGGTTCGAGCTCCAAACGGGAGCGGCAGTACGAGCACATCAAGGACAGCGCCGAGGACCGTGGCGAGAGCACCGGCCGCGCCAAGGAGATCGCCGCCCGGACGGTGAACAAGGAGCGCGCCCGGTCCGGCGAGTCGAAGACCGCCAGCCGTACGTCCACGCAGGGCAAGTCACCCGGCAAGCGCGGCGGCCAGCGGTCCGGCAACCGGCAGGGCCCCCAGGGGCCCACCTACGACCAGCTGTACCAGGAGGCCAAGCGCCGCGACATCAGCGGTCGTTCGCACATGAACAAGAGCGAGCTGCAGCGTGCCCTGGGCAAGTGAGCCGTACGGCTCCTAGCCGGGGGTCTCCCGGTACCGCTCCAGTGCCGGTGCCGTCTTCGTGGCGACGAACTCGGTGACGCGGTACGCGCACACCCCCGCCCTGACGAAGGGGTCGCCCGCGGCGATCTCCTCGATCCGCGCCCGGTCCCCGGCGACGGCGATGATCACCCCGCCGTCGCGGGGCTCCTTGCGCCCGGACGCCAGGACCACCCCCTGCTCGTACAAGTCGTCGAGCCACGCCACGTGCTCCTCCAGCACGGCGTCGACGGCGTCGAGCGGGGCGGTGTACGACAGCTCCAGTACGAACATGATCGCGAGCCTACTCCGGGCCCCGTAGGCTTGCCGCCATCATGACGACCGTGACCGTGCAGATCCCCACCGACTGGCCCGCGACCGAGGAGCGGGCCCGTGCCGTCCAGGACGAACTGCGGGCACGCGTGGTGCACGACGAGCCGGGCCCGCCGCCCGGCACCGGCCGGGTGACCGGCGTGGACGTCGCCTACGACGACGAACGCGACGTCGTCGCGGCGGCGGCCGTCGTGCTGGACGCCGCGACCCTCGCCGTCGTCGCCGAGGCCACGGCCGTCGGGAGGATCTCCTTCCCCTACGTGCCCGGCCTGCTCGCCTTCCGTGAGGTCCCGACCGTCCTCGCCGCGCTGGACGCCCTGGCCGTCCCGCCCGGTCTGGTCGTCTGCGACGGCTACGGCCTGGCCCACCCGCGCCGCTTCGGCCTCGCCAGCCACCTCGGGGTGCTCACCGGACTGCCCACGATCGGCGTGGCCAAGAACCCGTTCACCTTCACGTACGACGACCCGGACGCGTCCCGCGGCAGTACGTCACCGCTTCTCGACGGCGCCGAGGAGGTCGGGCGTGCCGTCCGTACCCGCGCCGGCGTCAAGCCGGTCTTCGTCTCCGCCGGGCACCGTGTGAGCCTCGACAACGCCTGCGCGCACACCCTGGCACTGGCCCCCGCCTACCGCTTGCCGGAGACCACCCGCAGGGCGGACGCCCTGTGCCGGGCGGCCCTGCGGGCGGCCACCACCTACTCGGCCTGACCCACGACGCTCCAGCGGCCCACCTCCCGGTACGCGGAGTCGTAGACCACCGAACCGTCGCCGGGCCGCAGCGCGTAGTGGTGCAGGTTGCCGCCCCAGTACCGCAGAATCCGCTGCAACTCGCCCGTGGGGTCCTCGGCGAGCGCGCCCTCGTCCATGGTGACTTCGAGAAGGAACTTCATACCTTCAAGGGTTTCATTGAAGTCCTTCTTGGCACTTCGCCGTGCTCGGTGGCGGGTGGACGTGCCCTGCGGTGGGAAAAGCCTCACATCGCGGTGACTGCCGGCCGGTGTCGGTGCTCAGTCACCGGCTGAGTATCCGTACGGATGTGCCAGGTCGCCGGCCGCGACAGGCTGGACCGTATGACGACGCACCGCGCACCCGAGCAGTCCGCCCACCGGCCCGCCCGGCCCACCGAGCGGGCCGTGGTCGCGGGGCTGGTGCTCGCCGTGGGGGCGGGGCTGGCCTGGATCGGAGGGATGATCTACACGGTCGCCGGGTGGTCGGGTTAGGGCCTGCCCCCACCGGACGGCCCATGGGGCGGACCGCTGTCGGGCAGCGGCCTGGGGCGTGCCGCCCGTCGGGCGGGACCGGGGGCGTGGGGCCACCGGCAGGCCGTGGGGGGCGCGTCTTCCGGGGAGGCCCGGGCGCGGGTCTGCTGGGCAGGTCGCGGGGTGTGCGACTTCTCGGGGAGGCCCGGGCGTGGGGCCACCGGCAGGCCGCGCAGGGCGTGCGTCCTCCCGGCAGGCCCCGGGGCGGCCCGTCAGCGGATCGCGGCCACCCGGAAACGGATCCCCGCCGCCCTCAGCCGCTCGATCAGCGCGTCCCCCATCGCCACGGCCGTCGTGACCTGCCCGGCCGTCGGCGGCAGGTCGTCGAGGGCGAGGGCGAGCGCCGCCTCGGCGAACATCTTCGCCGTCTCGTCGTACCCGGGGTCACCGCCCGCGACCTCGGTGAACACCTTCCGGCCGCCGCCCTCACCCACGAAGCGGACCGAGAACCAGCTCTTCGCCCGCTTCTCGGGGCCCGGCCCGTCACCGGACTCGAACCGGCCGGTCAGCCAGCGCCGCGCGGGCGGTACCTGAGCCGCCGCCACCAGCGCGCCCACGGCCGCCACCCCGCCCACCGCGACGGGCAGGTGCCGGACGGCCGCGTAGTGGCGGTAGCGGAAGTCGGGGCCGTACCGGTCCAGGGCCTTCGCGGAGCGCCGCACGATCTGCGCGTCGATGGTCGGCAGGGGCAGCGCCCACGCCCCCACCTCCCCGGCGAACCGCGGCGTGCCCGTCGGCGTCACCGCCCGGCGGCCCACCAGCCGGGGTTCGTGCCGCCGGCGTTCCCGCGCGGCGTCCCGCAGCTGCCGGCCGCGCGCGAACTGGCCCAGCGCGGAGGCGAACGTACCGCCCGAGAAGGTGGCGTCGGCGGTCACGAAGCCGTCCACGGCCAGCGGCACACCCTCCGGCAGCTGCCGCACCGTGAAGTACACGCCGAGGTCGTGCGGGACGGAGTCGAAGCCGCAGGCGTGCACCAGCCGGGCTCCGGTCTCCCGCGCGCGTGCGTCGTGGCGGACGTACGTCAGGTCCACGAACTCGGGTTCGCCGGTGAGGTCGAGACAGTCCGTGCCGGTCTCCGCGCAGGCGGCGACCAGCGCGTCGCCGTACCGGACGTACGGGCCCACCGTCGTGGCCACCACGCGGGCCCGCTCGGCGAGTTCGCGCAGCGAGGCCGGATCGGACACGTCCGCGCGCAGTACGCCGACGTCCGCCGCGCCGGGCAGCCGCTCCCGCAGCCGCCGCAGCTTCTCCTCGCTGCGGCCGGCGATCGCCCAGCGCAGCCCGTCGGGGGCGTGCGCGGCGAGGTACTCCGCGGTGAGCTCGCCGACGAACCCGGTCGCTCCGAAGAGCACGATGTCGTACGGCCGGTCGGCCCTCTTCAGCCTGCTCATGACATCCCTTCGTCACCCGCCGACGGCCCCTGGTCCCGCAGCACGCGCCGTTGCCGGTGGCTGAGGCTAGCGTGTGGACTGCCGGACCGGAGAGGGGCTGCCCCATAATTGGCTAAGCGCTTGCTCGCCCGGGTCTTGTGCCCGGTGGAACACGTTTCTAGCATCACCGGTGTTACATCAGTTGTGTCACAGAGCTGGGGGCTCGATGTCGGAAGCGGAGACAGCGGGGCGGACGCCGCCCGAGGGCCCGCTCACCGGTGTGCGCGTGGTTGAGCTGGCCGGTATCGGCCCCGGGCCCTTCGCCGGCATGCTCCTGGCCGACCTGGGCGCCGACGTCGTCCGCGTCGACCGTCCCGGCGGACCCGGCCTCGCGATCGACCCCGCCCACGACGTCACCAACCGCAACAAGCGTTCGGTGATCGTCGACCTGAAGTCACCGGACGGCCCGGCCCGCGTCCTCGACCTCGCCGAACGCGCCGACGTCCTGATCGAGGGCTACCGCCCCGGCGTCGCCGAACGGCTCGGCGTCGGTCCCGAGCACTGCCGCGCCCGCAACCCCCGCCTCGTCTACGGCCGCATGACCGGCTGGGGCCAGACCGGCCCCCTCGCCCAGAGCGCCGGCCACGACATCGGGTACATCGCGCTCACCGGCACCCTCGGCATGATCGGCGACCCCGACGCGCCGCCGGCCGTCCCCGCCAACCTCCTCGGCGACTACGCGGGCGGCTCCCTCTACCTGGTCGTCGGCATCCTCGCCGCCCTGCACCACGCCCGCGCGACCGGCACCGGCCAGGTCGTCGACGCCGCCATCGTCGACGGCACCGCCCACCTGTCCTCGATGATCCACGGCATGCTCGCCGCCGGGGGCTGGCAGGACCGCCGCGGCGCCAACCTCCTCGACGGCGGCTGCCCCTTCTACGGCACCTACGAGACCGCCGACGGCCGGTACATGGCGGTCGGCGCCCTGGAGCAGCGGTTCTACGCCGAGTTCATGGAGCTCCTCGGCATCCCCGACCAGGCGCCCGCCCGCGACGACATGGCCCGCTGGGCCGAGCTGCGCGAGGCCATCGCCACCCGGTTCAGGTCCCGCACCCGGGACGGGTGGACGGCCGTCTTCGCGGACTCCGACGCCTGCGTCGCCCCCGTCCTGTCGCTCCGCGAGGCCCCGCACCACCCGCACCTGGCCGCCCGCTCCACCTTCACCGACCACGGTGGCGTCACCCAGCCCGCCCCCGCACCCCGCTTCTCCGCGACCCCCACCGCCGTCCGCACCGGGCCCGCCCTGCCGGGTGCCGACACCGAGACAGTGGCCCGCGACTGGGACGTCCCCCGGCTTGCGGCCTCATCCCGAAACCCTCAGTGAAAGGCCTGCCAGTGACCACCGAAGCGTACGTGTACGACGCGATCCGCACCCCGCGCGGACGCGGCAAGGCGACCGGCGCCCTGCACGGCACGAAGCCCGTCGACCTGGTCGTCGGCCTCATCCACGAGATCCGCGCCCGCTTCCCGGACCTGGACCCGGCCGCCGTCGACGACATCGTGCTCGGCGTCGTCGGCCCGGTCGGTGACCAGGGCTCCGACATCGCGCGCATCGCCGCCATCGCGGCCGGACTGCCGGACACCGTGGCGGGCGTCCAGGAGAACCGCTTCTGCGCCTCGGGTCTGGAGGCCGTCAACCTGGCCGCGGCCAAGGTGCGTTCGGGCTGGGAGGACCTGGTCCTCGCGGGCGGCGTCGAGTCGATGTCCCGGGTGCCGATGGCCTCGGACGGCGGAGCCTGGTTCAACGACCCGATGACCAACCTCGCCACCGACTTCGTCCCCCAGGGCATCGGCGCCGACCTGATCGCCACCCTCGAGGGCTTCACGCGCCGCGACGTCGACGAGTACGCGGCCCTCTCCCAGGAGCGCGCGGCGACCGCCTGGAAGGAGAACCGCTTCGAGCGGTCCGTCGTCCCGGTGAAGGACCGCGCCGGCCTCACCGTCCTCGACCACGACGAGCACCTGCGCCCCGGCACCACCGCCGACTCCCTCGCGGGCCTCAAGCCGTCCTTCGCCGACATCGGCGAACTCGGCGGCTTCGACGCCGTGGCGCTGCAGAAGTACCACTGGGTGGAGAGGATCGACCACGTCCACCACGCGGGCAACTCCTCCGGCATCGTCGACGGCGCCTCCCTGGTCGCCATCGGCTCCAGGGAGGTCGGCGACCGCTACGGCCTCACCCCCCGCGCGCGGATCGTCTCCGCCGCCGTCTCCGGCTCCGAGCCCACCATCATGCTCACCGGCCCCGCCCCGGCCACCCGCAAGGCGCTCGCCAAGGCCGGGCTGACCATCGACGACATCGACCTGGTCGAGATCAACGAAGCGTTCGCCGCGGTCGTCCTGCGCTTCGTCAAGGACATGGGCCTGTCCCTGGACAAGGTCAACGTCAACGGCGGCGCCATCGCACTCGGCCACCCCCTCGGCGCCACCGGCGCGATGATCCTCGGCACGCTCGTCGACGAACTGGAGCGCCAGGACAAGCGCTACGGCCTCGCCACCCTCTGCGTGGGCGGCGGCATGGGCATCGCCACCATCGTCGAGCGCGTCTGATCCCTGCGAGAAGCGGCACCGCGGCCACACGAAGACCTCACTGGAGACCCCTGCCATGACGACCGAGAGCACCACCATCCGCTGGGAACAGGACGACACCGGCATCGTCACCCTCGTCCTCGACGACCCCGACCAGTCCGCGAACACCATGAACCGGGCGTTCCGCGAGTCCCTGGCGGTGATCACCGACCGCCTGGAGGCCGAGAAGGACTCGATCCGCGGCGTCATCGTCACCTCCGCCAAGAAGACCTTCTTCGCCGGCGGCGACCTGCGCGACCTGATCCGCGTCACCCCGCAGACCGCCCAGGACCTCTTCGACGGCGGCATGGCGATCAAGCGCAACCTGCGCCGCATCGAGACCCTGGGCAAGCCCGTCGTCGCCGCCATGAACGGCGCCGCGCTCGGCGGAGGCTACGAGATCGCCCTCGCCTGCCACCACCGCGTCGCCCTCGACGCACCCGGCTCCAAGATCGGCTGCCCCGAGGTCACCCTCGGCCTGCTCCCCGGAGGCGGCGGCGTCGTCCGCACCGTCCGGATGCTCGGCATCACCGACGCGCTCCTCAAGGTGCTCCTCCAGGGCACCCAGTACAACCCGCGCCGCGCCCGGGAGAACGGCCTGGTCGACGAGGTCGCCGACAGCCGCGAGGACATGCTCGCCAAGGCCCGCGCCTTCATCGACGCCAACCCGGAGTCCGCCCAGCCCTGGGACCGGCCCGGCTACCGCATCCCCGGCGGCACCCCCGCCCACCCCAAGTTCGCGGCCAACCTGCCCGCCTTCCCCGCCACCCTGCGCAAGCAGACGAACGGCGCCCCCTACCCGGCACCGCGGAGCATCATGGCCGCCGCCGTCGAGGGCTCCCAGGTCGACTTCGAGACCGCCCAGGTCATCGAGGCCCGCTACTTCGTAGAGCTGGCCGCCGGACAGACCTCGAAGAACATGATCCAGGCGTTCTTCTTCGACCTCCAGGCCGTCAACTCCGGCGCCAGCCGCCCGAAGGGCGTCGAGCCCCGCGAGGTCTCGAAGGTGGCCGTCCTCGGCGCGGGCATGATGGGCGCGGGCATCGCCTACTCGTGCGCCCGCGCGGGCATCGACGTCGTGCTCAAGGACGTCTCCCTCGAAGCGGCCCTCAAGGGCAAGGCCTACTCCGAGAAGCTGTGCACCAAGGCCGTCGCCAAGGGCCGTACGACGCGGGAGAAGGCCGACGCGCTGCTGGCCCGCATCACGCCGACCGCCGAGGCCGCCGACCTCGCGGGCTGCGACGCGGTCATCGAGGCCGTCTTCGAGGACACCTCGCTCAAGCACAAGGTGTTCCAGGAGATCCAGGACGTCGTCGCCCCCGACGCGCTGCTCTGCTCCAACACCTCCACGCTCCCCATCACCGCGCTGGCCGAGGGCGTCGAGCGGCAGGCCGACTTCATCGGACTGCACTTCTTCTCGCCGGTCGACAAGATGCCGCTCGTCGAGATCGTCAAGGGCGGGCGGACGGGTGACGAGGCGCTGGCCCGTGCGTTCGACCTGGTGCGGCAGATCAGGAAGACGCCGATCGTGGTCAACGACTCGCGTGGCTTCTTCACCTCCCGGGTCATCGGCCACTTCATCAACGAGGGCGTGGCGATGGTCGGCGAGGGCATCGAGCCCGCCTCCGTCGAGCAGGCGGCGGCCCAGGCGGGTTACCCGGCCAAGGTGCTCGCCCTGATGGACGAGCTGACCCT
The DNA here is from genome assembly GCF_049974565.1 of Streptomyces sp. WG5. Classification (NCBI taxonomy): domain Bacteria; kingdom Bacillati; phylum Actinomycetota; class Actinomycetes; order Kitasatosporales; family Streptomycetaceae; genus Streptomyces; species Streptomyces sp. WG5. Next base: position 91,348 of record NZ_JBNGGC010000025.1, read on the forward strand.
CACGCTGCCCCGGAAGATCCGCGAGGAGACCAGGCGGGCCGTGGAGGAGGCGGGCGGTACCTGGACCGCCCACCCCGCCGAGGCCGTCATCGACCGCATGATCGACGAGTTCGGCCGTCCGGGACGCTCGGGCGGCGCCGGGTTCTACGAGTACGGGGACGACGGCAAGCGGGCAGGACTCTGGCCGGGTCTGCGGGAGCACTTCACCGAGCCCGGGTACGAGATCCCCTTCGAGGACATGCAGGAACGCATGCTCTTCTCGGAGGCGCTCGACACGGTCAGGCTTCTGGAGGAGGGCGTGCTGACCTCCGTCGCCGACGCCAACATCGGCTCGATCTTCGGCATCGGCTTCCCCGGCTGGACCGGCGGCGTCCTCCAGTACATCAACGGCTACGACGGCCACGCCGGGGCAGGTGCCGGCCTGCCCGGCTTCGTGGCACGCGCCCGCGAGCTCGCCGACCGCTACGGCGAGCGCTTCACGCCGCCCGCGCTGCTGGTGGAGAAGGCGGACAAGGGGGAGGTCTTCACCGACGCCCGTTGAGCCGCCGCGTCACCCGCCCGTGTGTGCGCCGGCGCCGTCGTCGGTGTCCTTGTCGAGCCACTCCCGCAGCTCCGCACGAAGCGACCGCTGGAACGTGGTCAGCAGCGCCCGGACCACGAGCGGGTGCATGTGCGCGGACAGGGACCGCACGTCCCGCGCGTCGCGTTCGGCGACCGCGTCGCGCAGCAGCCGCGACAGGTCGCGCGCGGCGGCGCGGGAGTGGTCGAGGAGGGCCGTACGGGCGGCGAGGAGCGTCTCGGGCGAGAAGGGCATGTCGAGCAGCTCGACGCCGAGCCGGAGCAGCCCGGCGTCGAGCCGGTAGGCGTCACCGTCCCGCGCGACGACGTCCATCGCGGTCAGCCGGTCCACCTCGTCGTCCGTCAGCGGCCGGCCCGCCCGCCGGTCCAGCTCCTCGCGCGTGACGCTCTCCACCGTCTCCGGAGCCCAGGAGGCAACGACCGCGCGCTGCAGCGCGAGGTCGTGGGGGCTCAGGTCCGGCGGCAGCTGCTGCAGATACCGCTCGATCGCGGCCAGCGTCATGCCCTGGTGCTGCAACTCCTCGATCAGCGCCAGCCGGGCCAGATGCTCCCCGCCGTAGCGCCCCACCCGGCGCGGGCCGATCGCCGGCGGCGGCAGCAGCCCCCTGGTGCCGTAGAAGCGGACCGTGCGCACCGTGACGCCGGCCCGCGCGGCCAGCTCGTCGATCGTGAGGGTCGGCTCCTCGGTGTCGGTCGTCGTCATGAGCAGCAGTATCGCTGTCTCACCAGTGCTGTGACACCTCTTGTGCACCGTGTAGAGAGGGCCGACGGATCGTGTGACAAGTCACGCTGTGTGACATGGACCATCGCATGCCCACGCAGAGTCGTGGGAAAGTGCTGCCTTGGTCTGTGCCGTCCATGGGTGGTGCGGGCCCGGAACACAGGTACGGACGACTCGGGCGCACCCCGCCCGAGGGCACCAGAGAGTGGAACCACCCGTGAGCAAGGACGCCGTCGACACGGCACAGGCCGCCGCCCACCCCCAGGCGACCGGGACCATCCCCGCGGACGCGGGGGACGCCGGATACAGCAAGGGCCTCAAGGCCCGCCACGTCAACATGATCGCCATCGGCGGCGCGATAGGCACCGGCCTCTTCCTCGGCGCCGGCGGGCGCCTGCGCGACGCGGGCCCGGCGCTCGCGATCGCCTACCTCGTCTGCGGCGTCTTCGCCTTCTTCGTGGTCCGGGCACTCGGTGAGCTGGTGCTCTACCGGCCCTCCTCCGGATCCTTCGTGTCCTACGCGCGCGAGTTCCTCGGCGAGAAGGGCGCCTACGTCGCCGGCTGGATGTACTTCCTGAACTGGTCGACGACCGGTATCGCCGACATCACCGCGATCGCGTTGTACACGCACTACTGGAGCATGTTCACGAGCATCCCCCAATGGGTGCTCGCGCTGATCGCCCTCGCGGTGGTCCTGGCGGTGAACCTCATCTCGGTGAAGATCTTCGGTGAGATGGAGTTCTGGTTCGCGATCATCAAGGTCGCCACCCTCGTCGGCTTCATGCTGATCGGCATCTTCCTGCTGGCCACCCAGCACGACGTGGGGGGCCAGACCCCGGGCGTGAGCGTCATCACGGACAACGGGGGCGTCTTCCCGCACGGCGTGATGCCCGTCGTCCTGGTGATGCAGGGCGTGATCTTCGCGTACGCGGCCCTCGAACTGGTCGGTGTCGCCGCGGGTGAGACCGCCGAGCCGGAGAAGGTCGTCCCGCGCGCGGTGAACTCGATCATGTGGCGTGTCGCCCTGTTCTACGTCGGCTCGGTCGTCCTGCTGGCCCTGCTGCTGCCCGGCTCGCTCTACTCCGGCGACGAGAGCCCGTTCGTCACCGTCCTGTCGAGGATCGGTGTCCCGGCGGCCGGTGACGTGATGAACCTCGTGGTCCTCACCGCCGCGATGTCGTCCCTGAACTCCGGCCTGTACTCCACCGGCCGCATCCTGCGCTCCATGGCGATGGCGGGCTCCGCGCCCAGGTTCACCAGCGTGATGAGCCGCAGCCAGGTGCCCTACGGCGGCATCCTGCTGACCTGCGGGGTCTGCGTCCTCGGCGTCGGCCTGAACTACCTGGTGCCGAGCAAGGCCTTCGAGATCGTGCTGAACGTCGCCTCCCTGGGCATCATCAGCACCTGGGTGATCATCATGGTCTGCCACCTGGTCTTCGTGCGCCGGGCGCGCGCGGGCCTGGTCGCCCGGCCGCACTTCCGCCTGCCCGGCAGCCCGGTCACGGAGATCGCCACGATCGTCTTCCTGCTGGCGTGCCTCGGCATGATGTGGAACGACCCCGAGGTCGGCCGCAAGACCCTCCTGCTCATTCCCGTGCTCGCCGTCATGCTGGTCGCCGGCTGGTTCGGCGTGCGCCGCCGGGTGGCGCGGAACGCCGACCAGGAGCTGGGCAGCCTCACCCCATAGGACAGGGTGCCCCGGGCCGCGGCCACTGTCAGTGGTGGCCTCTACTGTGGCGTCATGTCGGAGATCAGGTATGTCCGGGGTGACGCCACCGTCCCGTCGGTCAAGGGCGTCAAGATAATCGCCCACGTCTGCAACGACCTCGGCGGCTGGGGCAAGGGCTTCGTCCTGGCCGTGTCACGCCGCTGGCCGGAACCCGAGGCGGCCTACCGCGCCTGGCACCGCGACCGCGCCTCCAACGACTTCGGGCTGGGCGCGGTCCAGCTCGTCCAGGTCGAGCCGTACGCGTGGGTGGCCAACATGATCGGCCAGCGCGGCATGAGGACCGGCAGCAAGGGCGTCCCCGTGCGCTACGAGGCGATCGACACGGCACTCGGCCGCCTCGCCGACAGGGCGGCCGAGCTCCAGGCGTCCGTGCACATGCCCCGCATAGGCTGCGGCCTGGCCGGCGGCAAATGGTCCCGAGTCGAACCGCTCATCACCGAGCGCCTGGCCCGGCGCGGCGTCCCCGTGACGGTCTACGACCACGGCGACGCCGCCTGAGACCTGCCGGCCCAGTGCCCAGTGGCCAGCGCTCAGTGCTCGTGCACGTCGTTCGTCGCGGCGATCTTCCGCCACGACCGTGGGCGCACGGGCGCGTCCGACGCCTTCGCGAGGGACGCCGCGCGCGCCGCCGGAGCGTCGGGTCTCGACGGCTGGAACAGCCAGGTGTCGAACAGCGCGGCCAGCGGCTTGCCGGAGACCTCCTCGGCGTACCGCCGGAAGTCGGTGACGGAGGCGTTGCCGTGGGCGTACCGCGCGGGCCATCCCTTGAGGATCGCGAAGAAGTCCTCGTCCCCGACCTCGTCGCGCAGCGCGTGCACGGCCAGCGCGCCCCGGTCGTAGACCGCGATGTCGAACTGGTTGTCCGGCCCCGGATCGCCGGGCTTCACCGTCCAGAACGGGTCGTCGGCCGGGCGGGAGGCGTACGTGTAGTCGGCCAGCTCCTGCGCCGTGCCCTCGCCCTCATGTTCGGACCACAGCCACTGGGCGTACCGCGCGAAGCCCTCGTTGAGCCAGATGTCCTTCCAGCCGCGCACGGAGACCAGGTCGCCGTACCACTGGTGGGCCAGCTCGTGCACGACGACGGACACGTTCGACCCGATCGCGAACTGCCGGGGGCTGTAGAACGGACGGGTCTGCGTCTCCAGCGCGTACCCGGTGTCCGTGTTCGGCACGTATCCGCCGAGCGCGTCGAACGGGTAGGGCCCGAAGTACCCGGCCAGCCAGTCGGCGACCTCCCCGGTCCGTTCCACGCTGGCCCGCGCCGCGCCGTCGTTCGCGCCCAGGTCCTTGCTGTAGGCGTTGACGACCGGGATGCCGCTCTCGGTCGTGCCGGTGGTGAGGTCGAACCGGCCGACCGCCAGCGTGGCCAGATACGTGGCCTGCGGTTTGTCGGAGCGCCAGTTGAACCGGGTCCAGCCCAGCCGTGAACTCGTCGACCGGAGCGTGCCGTTGGAGACGGCCTGGGTGCCGTCCGGAACCTGCACCGACACGTCGTAGGTGGCCTTGTCGAGCGGGTGGTCGTTGCTGGGGAACCACCACCAGGCCGCCTCCGGCTCGCTCGCGCCGACGCCTCCGTCCGGGGTGCGGTGCCAACTGGTGAAGCCGTACGCCTTCTTAGAGGACGGCACGCCGCTGTAGCGGACGACGACGGTGACGGGTGTGCCCTTGGCCAGCGGGCTCCTCGGGGTGATCTCCAGCTCGTGCTCGCCCGAGGCCGCGAAGGACGCATCGGCGCCGTTCACGCGAACCTCGCCGACGTCGAGCAGGAAGTCCAGGTTGAACCGCGACAGGTCCTGGGTGGTGCGGGCCAGGATCGTCGCCGTCCCCTCCAGCCGGTCCGTGGCGGGCCGGTACCTCAGGCGCAGGTCGTAGTGGGAGACGTCGTATCCGCCGTTGCCGTACGCCGGGTAGTAGGGGTCGCCGATACCCGGAGCGCCGGGGGAGGGGGCCGCCGCCGACGCCGGGATCGCCAGCATGAGGGAAGCGGCGCCCAGCGCGCCCGGCACGATGATGCTGCGGTGCACGAAAGCTCCAAGTCGTCGGGGCACGAGGTCTGTTCGGAGCCTATTCGTCCCTTGTGCGTGCAGTCGTGTCCACGGCCGCCCTGTCACACGTTTGCCATTCGGCCGTGTCGCGACACCCGGCTCGAGGAGACACCCGACGCCCTCTTCTGCGCGGGAGTCGACCGATGTACCGTCCCGCGCATGCCGATACGCACGCGCTTCACGATCTGGAGACCGCTCGCGACGGCGGCCACGGCCGCTCTCATGGCAACCTTCCTCACACCCGTCGCGGCGGCGCACCCCGCAACCCCGCGACAGAGCGAACCGGTCCACTCCTACGAGGACGCCATCCGCGAGGCCGTCTGGGTGGACACCGGCCACGACGGGGACGGCGACGGCGAGGACGACCGCGTCGCCGTCGACATCGTCCGCCCCCGCGAACCCGCGCGGCAGGGCCGGAAGGTCCCCGTCATCATGGACGCCAGCCCGTACTACTCCTGCTGCGGGCGCGGCAACGAGAGCCAGAAGAAGACGTACGACGCCGACGGCGACGTCGACGGGATGCCGCTGTACTACGACAACTACTTCGTGCCCCGCGGCTACGCCTTCGTCGGCGTCGACCTGGCCGGCACCAACCGCTCCGACGGCTGTGTCGACGTCGGCGGACGCTCCGACGTCCAGTCCGCGAAGGCCGTCGTCGACTGGCTGAACGGGCGCGGGAAGGCGTACACCAGCCGCACCGGCGGCGAGCGCGCCCAGGCGGGCTGGACCAACGGCAGGACGGGCATGATCGGCAAGAGCTGGGACGGCACCGTGGCGAACGGTGTCGCCGCCACCGGCGTCGAGGGCCTGGAGACCATCGTCCCGATCGCCGCCATCTCCTCCTGGTACGACTACTACTTCAGCCAGGGCGCCCCGCTGTACGACTCCGGCCCGGAATGGCTGTCCGACTACGTCAACAGCCCCGACGCGCGCGCGAAGTGCGACGCCGTCCAGCAGAGGCTCGTCGACGGTGCCCCGCGCACCGGCGACTGGACGAAGCCGTGGACCGAGCGCGACTACGTGAAGGCCGCGAGCAAGGTGAAGGCGAGCGTCTTCCTCGTCCACGGCATGCAGGACCTCAACGTCCGCATGCAGCACGTCGGCCCGTGGTGGAACGCCCTCGCGAAGAACGGCGTCGACCGCAAGATATGGCTCTCCCGGACCGGCCACGTCGACCCCTTCGACTTCCGCCGCGCCGAGTGGGTCGACACCCTGCACCGCTGGTTCGACCACGAACTGCTCGGCCACGACAACGGCATCGACCGCGAGCCCATGGCCGACATCGAACGCGGGCCCGACCAGTGGGAGACGTCGAGGACCTGGCCGCCGCGTTCCACCGCCACCACGACCCTGCGCCCCGCCGACGGCGAGCGACCGGGCGTCGGCACGCTCGGACTGCGCCGGGACCACGGCACCGAGACCTTCACCGACGACCCCGCGCTGGACGAGACCGACTGGGCCGCGCACATCGACGAGCCCACCCCGGGCAAGGCCGGTTTCGTCACCGGTCCGCTCACCCGCGACCTGCGCCTGTCCGGCGCCTCCGAGGTCACCGTCACCGCCCGGTCCAGCACCCCGACGGCCCACCTCTCCGCCGTCCTCGTCGACCTCGGCCCCGACACCATCCGCGACTACGCCGACCCCGGCGAGGGCATCACCACCCTCACCGACCGCACCTGCTGGGGCCCGAGCACCCCGGGCGACAGCTCGTGCTACCGGGAGACGGCGGCGAAGACCACCGACGTGGACTACACGGTCGTCAGCCGCGGCTGGGCCGACCTCGGCAACCACGCGTCCAAGTGGCGGGGCCGCCCGCTCACCCCGGGCAAGGCGTACACCATCACCCTCGACCTCGCCGCCACCGACCACGTCGTCCCGGCCGGCCACCGGCTCGCGCTCATCGTCGGGGGCACCGACAAGGACCTCATCGACCCTCCCGCCGACACGCCGACACTCACCGTGGACCTCTCCCGCACGTCGGCACGCGTACCGTTCGTCGGCGGCACCGCCGCGTTCGCCGAGGCCACCGCCGGTACCGCGACCGCCGCTCCCGCACCCGCGCCCCTCGACGGCGTGACCGCGCCGCACACGACCCACCGCGTCCCGAAGGGAGGCCGATGAACCGCCTGCGCACCCTCACCGTAACCACCGCGGCGGCCACCGCGGCCTTCGCCGCGTCCCTCCTCACCGCACCGGCCCAGGCCGCCGGCCCCGCACACCACCCGCCCCGCACCGGCTTCGAGAAGACGCACGGCGCCCGCTGGACCAGCCAGCCCGAGGAGCAGGCGCTGCTGGCCGCCGCCGACCGGGCGAGCGACCGCGTCGCCGTCGACCGCATCGGCACCACGAAGCAGAACCGCCCCCTCCAACTGGTGACGATCGGCAGGCCCGCCGCCCCGAACAAGGTGCTCCTCGTGTGCAGCCAGCACGGCGACGAGCCCTCCGGCCGCGAGGCCTGCCTGTCCACCGTGCGCGACCTGGCCTACGCGACGGACCGGCGGACCCGGCGCTTCCTGGACCGCACCACCGTGCTGGTCGTGCCCACCGCCAACCCCGACGGCCGGGCCGCCGACACCCGCGGCAACGGCGACGGCGTGGACGTCAACCGCGACCACCTTGCCCTGAAGACGGCCGAGGCCCGCGCCCTCGCCGCCGTCGTCCGCGACCAGCGCCCCGACGTCCTCTACGACCTGCACGAGTACGGCGCCACACCCCCGTACTACGACAAGGACCTCTTCGACCTCTGGCCCCGCAACCTCAACACCCACACCCGGGTCCACGACGAGGCCCGCGCCCTGTCCGGCACGTACGTCCGCCCCGCCGCCGAGCGGGCCGGCCACTCGACCGGCACCTACGGCATCTGGACCGACCCCGTCACCGGCGACCCGGTCAAGCAGACCGCGGGCGACGGCCAGGAACGCATCCTGCGGAACATGTCCGGCGTGAAGCACTCGGTCGGCCTGCTCATCGAGAGCCGCGTCGACGCGCTCACCGACGCCGAGCGCGAGGACGAGGCCCTGAACAACCGGCGCCGGGTGAAGTCCCAGCTCGCGGCCCTGGACGGCATGTTCCGCTACGCCGACCAGCGGCGCGGACACGTCGAGGCGGCCACCGCGGCCGCCCGCCGGTCCGGCCCGGCCGACTCCGGGGCCGTGTACCTCGGCGGCGCGGACAACGACCCGGCCGAGCCCACCGAGGTGATCGCGGACCCGCCCTGCGGCTACCGGCTCACCTCCGCCCAGTACACGGACCTGAAGGACGAACTGGCCCTCCATGGTGTACGTGCGCGTCCGGACGGGGAGAAGGGCGCCTACGTACCGCTGCGCCAGCCGCTGCGCGCCCTCGTGCCGCTGCTCCTGGACGAGCGAGCGACGTACCGCTTGACGGTGGGTGAACCCGACACCCACTGCTGATGAGGTGAGTTCTGCGTCGCACGTGGTAAGGGCGTAACGGAGGATTGTTTTCAGCCTCACCGACTTGAAAGGTGCCGCCTGTGACGCAGGACCGACCGAGCGACAAGGAACACCACGAAAGAGGCACGCTGCCGGGTTCGGAAGCGGGCCTGCCGGGGCGGGAGCACAAACCCCGGACCGACCGCGTCGTCTTCGGCGTCACGGCTGTCCTGACCCTGGCCTTCGTCATCTGGGGCGCCGCCGGCACCGACTCGCTGGAGGACGCCTCCGGCACCTTGCTCAGCGGCCTGATGCACAACGGCGGCTGGGCGTTCGTGCTGGCCGCCTCCGGCTTCGTCGTCTTCGCGCTCTGGCTCGCGGCCAGCCGCTACGGCCGCATCCACCTCGGCGCCGAGGGGGAGAAACCCGAGTTCCGCACGGTGTCCTGGGTCGCCATGATGTTCAGCGCGGGCATGGGCATCGGCCTGATGTTCTGGGGCGTGAGCGAGCCGCTGGCGCACTACACGGCCGCCCCGCCGGGCAGCAGCCCCGCCGACTCCGGCGACCGCATGGCGACGGCCATGGCCACCACCCTGTTCCACTGGACGCTCCACCCGTGGGCGATCTACGCGGTGGTCGGCCTCGGCATCGCCTACAGCACGTTCCGCAGGCGCCGCCGTCAGACCATCAGCGCCGTGTTCACGCCGCTCATCGGCGAGAAGCACGCCAACGGGGTCAGCGGCCGGGTCATCGACATCCTGGCCATCATCGCGACGGTCTTCGGCTCCGCTGCCTCGCTCGGCCTCGGCGCGCTGCAGATCGGCTCCGGTGTCGAGAAGCTCGACTGGATGGACAAGGTCAGCACCGGCCTGCTGGTCGGCATCATCGCGGTGCTGACCGTGGCGTTCGTGGCCTCCGCGGTCTCCGGCGTCGAGAAGGGCATCCAGTGGCTGTCCAACACCAACATGGTGCTGGCCCTGCTCCTCGTCGTGTTCGTGTTCGCGGCGGGCCCGACCATCCTCATCCTCGACCTGCTGCCGACCTCGGTCTTCGCCTACCTCGGCGACCTGCCCGAGATGGCCGGCCGCACCGAGATCAGCGGCGGCGAGGGCGTCGCCGACTGGCTGGGCAGCTGGACGGTCTTCTACTGGGCGTGGTGGATCTCCTGGACGCCCTTCGTCGGCATGTTCATCGCCCGCATCAGCCGGGGCCGCACCATCCGCCAGTTCATCGGCGGCGTCATCCTCGTCCCCAGCACGGTCAGCCTGGTCTGGTTCGCGATCTTCGGCGGCTCGGCGATGAGGCTTCAGGAGCAGAACCGGCTCGGCGACGAGACGACCCCGGAGGGCCGGCTCTTCGCCGTGCTGCAGGAGTACCCCATCGCCACCGTCACCAGCCTGCTGGTGATGGTCCTCGTCGGCATCTTCTTCGTCTCGGGCGCCGACGCGGCCTCCATCGTGATGGGCACCCTCTCGCAGAAGGGCGCGCTCGAACCCAGCCGCTGGGTCGTGGTGTTCTGGGGTGTGGTGACCGGCGCGGTCGCCGCCATCATGCTCCTGGTCGGCAGCGGCGAGGGCGACGCGCTCACCGGTCTGCAGAACCTCACGATCCTCGCGGCGGCGCCCTTCGTCATCGTGATGATCTTCATGTGCGTCGCCCTCATGCGCGACCTGCGCCGCGACCCCCTCATGGTGCGCGGTGAGATGGCCTCCGAAGCCGTCGAGCTGGCCGTCATCGAGGGCCACAAGCGGTACGAGGGCGACTTCGAGATCCGCATCGGCCCGGGCCCCGGCACGGACGTGGAGGGCGATCCGATCGGCAAGCACCACTGACCGCCACCGAGGCGATCGGCCGACGGGGGACCGGAGGGGCCGGCACGCACCCGCGCGCCGGCCCCTCCGGTCCCCGGGCGCGGGTCAGCGGCAGGCGAGGCCGGCCGCCTCCCGCGCGCAGCCCCAGGCCACGGTGACGCCCGCGCCGCCGTGGCCGTAGTTGTGCACCAGCACCCGCCCGTCCGCCAGCGGCTCGCGCTCCAGCCGTACGGCGTCCCGCGCGGGCCGCAGGCCCACCAGGTGCCCGAGCACCCTCGCCCCGGCGATCTCGGGCCGCAGCGCCGCGCACCGCCGTACGATCGCCTCCGCGACCGCCGGGTCCGGCTCGGCCGACCAGGCGTCCTCCTCGGCCGTACCGCCCAGGACCAGCCGGCCGGGCTGCGGGAAGAAGTACGCCATCTCCCCGGAGACGGGATCGGTGGAGACCGCCCAGGTCCGGATGCCCGGGTTCTCCACGACGACCAGTTGCCCGCGCACCGGACGCACGGACGGGTCCGGGACCAGCTCCCGGGCGCCCAGCCCGGTGCAGTTGACCACGACCGGCGCGTCGGCCTCGGCCGGACCGGCCACCGCCCGCGTCTCCACCACGCCGCCCGCGGACACCAACCGCTGCCGCAGCCACGGCAGATGGGTCGACATGTCGATGAGCGGCAGCCGCGCCCACAGCCCCGACCCGCCGTACTCCTCCGGGGTCGCCGCACGCAAGCCCGGCAGCCGGGCGGCCGCCCACGTGCCCACCTCGTCCAGGCCGGTCTCGCCCAGCACCCCTTCGACCATGCGTACGCCGCTCTCCCCGGGCCGCGCCGCCATCTCCTCGTACACGTCCAGGGAGCGCAGCGCCCACGCGCGCGCCGACGCCACCGGCTCGATGCGGTACGGCCACCACAGCGCACCCGCGACCGCCGAGGTGGTCCGCTCGACGGGCTCCCGCGACCACAGCCGCACCCGCCTGCCGCGCTCGGCGAGAACGACGGCCGTCGTCAGCCCGATCACACCGCCGCCGACCACGACGACTTCGTCATCCAGTTCGGTTCCCACACCGGGACGTTAGCGGAATGCACCATGCCGTGCTCGAAGCGGTCCCGCCCCGGGAATACTCACCGCATGGCTGCCGAGTACGCGACCTTCGGTCTGGCCCCGGCGATGCGCGCCGGTGGCGTCCTCGCCGACGGCGACTACCAGGTCCACCGCGACTTCGTGGACTTCATCGTCGACGGACGTCCCCTGCTGTTCCGCCTCTCCGATCTGGACGCCGTCTCCCCGCTCGCCTCCGACGTGCCGCCCGCGATCTTCGCCGCGCAGGTCCGCAGCCTGCTCCTGGAGAGCGACGCCCCCCTGCCCGGCGGCCGGTACGTCATCTACGGCTGCCCCGAGTGCGAGGACCTGGCCTGCGGCGCGGTGACCGCCGTGATCCTGCGGGACGGCGACGACTTCGTCTGGCGGGACTTCGCCTGGCAGACCGGCGAACACGCCGACCTGGAGTTCAACGGCTACCACGGCATCGGCCCGTACCGCTTCCCCGGCGCCGAGTACCGCGCGGCCCTCGCCGCCCTGCTCGACGGCTCCGCGCACATCCGCCGACGGGTCCTGCTGATCGGCGCCCGCGTCGCCCTGCTCGCCAAGCTCGCCGCCGCGCTGCGCACCATCGGGATCGGCGCCGACATCACCCATGACGCCGGTGACGTACCGGCCGACGAACTGCGGGCCTACGGCGCCGTCGTCTTCGGCCGCGCGGTCCCCGAGGCGGCGCGGGCGGCCGCACTCCGCGCCTTCGCCGACGCCGGGCTGGACGTGGCCCACGTCGACGGCCTCGCCCCGATCGTCCCGCTGCTCGTCGCCCAGACCGAACACGCCCTGGACGCCGGCCCGGCCGAGCGGCGCCGGCTGACCCGCCTGACGGCGACCGGCACCGCCGCGGACGTCGAGGTCACCTCCCCCTGCCGGGTACGGCTCACCGCCTACCGTCTGGACCGCCTGCGCCGCACCCACACCCATGAGGTCTTCGACGGCGTACTCGAAGCGGGCGGCCACCGCGTCGCCCTGGACGCCCGGGCGGTGAAGGGGGAGTCCTTCGTGGTGGCGCGGGCCCCCGGAAGCGTGCTGGTGGCCGCGGTGACGCACGGGAAACCCGGCTGAGCGGGCCGCGGACCGCCGTTAGGATCGACGGTCTGATGACTGCCACCCTCGTCGCCAAGAACCTCGCCGCCGGCCACGGCGACCGCTCCCTGTTCACCGGGCTCGACCTCGTCGTCGCGCCCGGCGACGTGATCGGACTCGTCGGAGCCAACGGCGCGGGCAAGTCCACCCTCCTGCGGATGCTCGCCGGGCTGATCACCCCGGAACAGGGCGAGCTGCGCCTGTCCCCGCCCGCCGCCGCCGTCGGCCACCTCCCGCAGGAGCCGGAGCGCCGGCCCGGCGAGACCGTCCGGGCCTTCCTGGCCCGCCGCACCGGCGTCACCGAGGCCCAGCGCGCCATGGACGAGGCCACCCAGGCCCTGGTCGACGGCGCGCCGGGCGCCGACGACGCCTACGCGACCAGCCTGGAGCGCTGGCTCGCCCTGGGCGGCGCCGACCTCGACGACCGCGCCGCGGAGACCGCCGACGCGCTCGGCCTGACCGTCGGCCTCGACCAGCCGATGACGTCCCTGTCCGGCGGGCAGGCCGCACGGGCCGGTCTCGCCTCCCTCCTCCTCTCCCGCTACGACGTCTTCCTGCTCGACGAGCCGACCAACGACCTCGACCTGGACGGCCTGGAGCGCCTCGAACGCTTCGTGACCGGCCTGCGCGCGGGCACCGTCGTCGTCAGCCACGACCGCGAGTTCCTCACCCGCACGGTCACCAAGGTCCTCGAACTCGACCTCGCCCAGCGGCAGATCAACCTCTACGGCGGCGGGTACGAGGCCTACCTGGAGGAACGCGAGGTGGCCCGCCGGCACGCCCGCGACGAGTACCAGGAGTACGCCGACAAGCGGGCGTCCCTCCAGGACCGGGCGCAGATGCAGCGCACCTGGATGGACAAGGGCGTCAAGAACGCCCGGCGCAAGGCGGGCAACGACAACGACAAGGTCGGCCGCAAGTTCCGCAGCGAGGCCAGCGAGAAGCAGGCCGCCAAGGCCCGCCAGACCCAGCGCATGATCGAACGCCTGGACGTCGTCGAGGAGCCGCGCAAGGAGTGGGACCTGCGCATGGAGATCGCGTCGGCGCCGCGCTCGGGCGCGGTGGTCGCCACCCTGCGCGACGCCGAGGTCCGACGCGGCGACTTCGTCCTCGGGCCGGTCTCCCTGCAGATCGACTGGGCGGACCGGGTGGCGGTCACGGGAGCGAACGGCGCGGGCAAGTCCACGCTGCTCGCCGCTCTCCTGGGCCGCGTCCCGCTCGACGCCGGACACGCGGCGCTCGGCTCCGGTGTCCTGCTCGGCGAGGTCGACCAGGCGCGCAAGCTGTTCCACGGCCCCGAGTCCCTGCTCGACGCCTTCCGGACGGCGATCCCCGACACCGAACCGGCCGACATCCGCACCCTCCTGGCCAAGTTCGCCCTCAAGGCGGACCACGTCGTGCGCCCGGCATCGTCCCTCTCCCCGGGCGAACGCACCAGGGCGGCCCTGGCCCTCCTCCAGGGCTCAGGCGTCAACCTGCTGATCCTGGACGAACCGACCAACCACCTCGACCTGCCGGCCATCGAACAACTGGAGTCGGCCCTGGACTCCTACGAGGGCACGCTGCTCCTGATCACCCACGACAGGCGAATGCTGGACGCGGTACGCGTGACCCGCCGCCTGGAGGTGACGGACGGCAAGGTGACGGAGCGCTGAATCCCGGGCATTCGTGCCTCCCCGGTGTCCGAACGGCCGGGGAGGTACTCCCGGGGGCGGCACCGGTGGGCGCGGGGCGCCCGGCGAGCGCCGGCCCGCGCACCCCGCCACCTCCGCCGGTCGCCTACGCCAATCCGGCCCGCCGCAACGCGTCAGCCATCGCGCCGTTGGACGGAGCAGGCGCCGCCGACGACCGCCCCTTGCCGCCGCCACCACCGCCGGACGCCTGCTGCTGCCGCCGCTGCCTCGGCGGCTTGCCCCCGCGTTCCCGCTTCTGCTCTCCCTGCGCACCCTGCGGAGCGGCCTCGTCGTCCAGCCGCAACGTCAACGAGATCCGCTTCCGCGGGATGTCGACGTCCATCACCTTCACCTTGACGATGTCCCCGGGCTTCACCACGTCCCGCGGATCCTTCACGAACGTCTTCGACATCGCGGACACGTGCACCAGCCCGTCCTGGTGCACCCCGACGTCCACGAACGCCCCGAAGGCCGCGACATTCGTCACGACACCCTCCAGGACCATCCCGGCGGACAGGTCGGAGATCTTCTCCACGCCTTCCTTGAAGGTGGCCGTCCTGAAGGCGGGCCGAGGGTCGCGCCCGGGCTTCTCCAGCTCCCTCAGGATGTCCGTGACCGTCGGCAGACCGAACGTCTCGTCCACGAACTCCGCCGGCCGCAGCGACCGCAGCACGGAGGTGTTGCCGATCAGGCCGGCCACCTCCTGCCCGGCGGTCTTCACCATCCGGCGCACCACCGGGTACGCCTCGGGGTGCACGCTCGAGGCGTCCAGCGGGTCGGTGCCGCCGCGGATCCGCAGGAAGCCCGCGCACTGCTCGTACGCCTTGGGCCCGAGCCGCGACACCTTCTTCAGCTCGGTCCGCGAGGTGAACGGCCCGTTCGAGTCCCGGTGGGCGACGATGTTCTCGGCGAGCCCGGAGGTGATGCCGGACACGCGGGCGAGCAGCGGCGCGGACGCCGTGTTGACGTCCACGCCCACGCCGTTCACACAGTCCTCGACGACCGCGTCCAGCGAGCGCGACAGCTTCACCTCGGACAGGTCGTGCTGGTACTGACCGACGCCGATCGACTTCGGATCGATCTTCACGAGCTCGGCCAGCGGGTCCTGCAGCCGCCGGGCGATCGACACCGCGCCGCGCAGCGAGACGTCCATGTCGGGCAGTTCCTGGGAGGCGAAGGCGGAGGCCGAGTACACGGAGGCGCCCGCCTCGGACACCATCACCTTGGTGAGCTTCAACTCCGGGTGCCTGGTGATGAGTTCCCCGGCCAGTTTGTCGGTCTCGCGGGACGCCGTGCCGTTGCCGATGGCGACCAGTTCGACCGCGTGCTCCTCGGCCAGCCGCGCCAGCTTGGCGATCGCCTCGTCCCACCGGTTGGCCGGGACGTGCGGGTGGATCACGTCCGTGGCCACGACCTTGCCGGTCGCGTCGACCACGGCCACCTTCACGCCCGTACGGAAGCCCGGGTCCAGACCGAGCGTCGCGCGGGTGCCCGCGGGGGCGGCCAGCAGCAGGTCGCGCAGGTTGGCGGCGAAGACGTTCACCGCCTCGTCCTCCGCGGCCGTGCGCAGCCGCAGCCTCATGTCGATGCCGAGGTGCACCAGGATGCGGGTGCGCCAGGCCCAGCGGACCGTGTCCGTCAGCCACTTGTCGGCGGCCCGGCCGCGGTCGGCGATCCCGAAGCGGCTCGCGACGATCCCCTCGTACGACGACGGCCCGTCGGTGGCCTCCTCGGGCTCCAGGACGAGGTCGAGGACGTCCTCCTTCTCGCCGCGCAGCATCGCGAGGACGCGGTGCGAGGGCAGGTCGGTGAACGGCTCGGCGAAGTCGAAGTAGTCGGCGAACTTGGCGCCGGCCTCCTCCTTGCCCTCCTTCACCTTGGCGGCGAGCCGCCCGCGTGCCCACATCCGCTCGCGCAGCTCGCCGATCAGGTCGGCGTCCTCCGAGAACTTCTCCGTGAGGATCGACCTCGCCCCGTCCAGGGCGGCCTGCGGGTCCGCCACGCCCTTGCCGGCGTCGACGAACGCCGCGGCCGCGGCGAGCGGCTCCACGGACGCGTCGGCGAGCAGCCCCTCGGCCAGCGGCTCCAGGCCCGCCTCACGCGCGATCTGCGCCTTCGTGCGCCGCTTGGGCTTGTACGGCAGGTAGACGTCCTCCAGGCGCGCCTTGGTCTGGGCGGTGCGGATGCGTGCCTCGAGCTCCTCGGTGAGCTTGCCCTGCTCGCGTACCGACTCGAGGACCGCCGTACGCCGCTCCTCCAGCTCCCGCAGATAGCGCAGCCGCTCCTCGAGCGTGCGCAGCTGCGCGTCGTCGAGCATCTCGGTCGCTTCCTTGCGGTAGCGGGCGATGAAGGGCACTGTCGAGCCGCCGTCGAGCAGCTCCACCGCGGCCTTCACCTGCCGCTCCCGTACGCCGAGTTCCTCGGCGATCCTGCCTTCGATGGACCTCACGTCGATGGACGCGCTGGACCCGGGTGTCGTCACGATCCGGTACCGCCTTCTCACAGAGGTTGCGCGGCAATTGTGGCAGGTGGCGCCGACAATCGGGGATCAGGGCGCCACCCGGGCCGGTCGCGTGTGAGAGGCGGTGCCGGAGCCGGGGGTCACACCCTGCGGCCGCGGGCGGAGGACGACGCCCCGCCGAAGAGCCGGGCCAGCGCCCGGAAGGGAAGCGTCACGACGGTGGCGACGGCGCCACCGATCTGGCGCAGTACGTCTGCGATCGCACGGAACACGAAAAGCCCCTTTCCTCTCCCGGCCCCTCCGGCCGGGAGAGACACGGGTACCTCCGGATCGGCCGGACATGCCCGCCGGCGGCCGGAACCCGCTCAGCGCTTGCCGAGCAGGTCCGCCGGGAAGGCCCCCGCACCGAGCGCCGTACGCGCGAAACCGGTTGCGAGTTCCGTCAGACGGGCCACCCCGTCCGCCCCCAGGCGCGCGTAGGGGGCCGCGTCCAGCCGGTCCGTCTCCCGCTCGATCCCGTCGCGCAGCGCCACGCCCCGCTCGGTCAGCTCGCCGGCGTCGTCGATCAGCCCACGGTCACGGAGCCGGTCCGTCGCCGCGTCCCACTCCTCCCGGCTCCAGCCGCGGGTGGTGAAGATCCACTTCGGTGTCATGCCCTTGCCGGTCGCGGTGTGCGTCACCAGCGCCTCCAGACCGTCGAGGCCCGCGGCCGCGAGGGCGGCGAGGTGGCCGTCGCCCCGGTGCTCGCGCAGCAGGGTCGCCGCGTGCCAGAGCGCCAGGTGCGGCTCGTCGGGCACGGGCAGGTCCGCGTGGGCCGAGTACAGCGGGCGGGCGCCGCGGGAGCACCCCTCGGCGGCGCGCAGCGCCAGCCCGGCCGCCTCCGACAGCTCCGCCGACGTCAGGATCTCCTCGCCGAGCAGGCGGCGCAGCGTCGCGTCGACGGCACGCGCGCGTGCCGCCAGGGCCTGTTCCGGAGTGACGGTCTCCCACACCGCGGGCACGTGCCGGGCCACCAGGTCGTGCTTGTAGTTGTAGAACGTCGCCGTGACGGCGCCGGCGCCGACCGGCCCCAGCGCGGCGGCACGCACGGCGAAGTTGACGGCCCGGGGGTCGGTGACCCCGAGGGCGCCCAGTTCCCGGCCCAGGTCGGGCGAGAAGTAGAGCGTCGAGTGCAGAGAGTTGAGCGCGTTGTGGCAGCGGCGGCCGGCGCGGGCGTCGATGGCGGCAGTGGTCATGCCCGGCACGTTACCAACCGCTCAGTACGTCCTCCAGGTGTCACCGGCCCTCTTCCTGGCGGCCGCCGGACGTTCCGCGGTGGGAGCCGGTTCAGCCCGGCGACGGCGCGCTCCCCGGCACACTCCAGCCGAAGCGAGGCTGCCTGCGCTCCAGGAAGGCGGCGACCCCCTCCGCGGTGTCGCCGCTGCCGCGCGCCTGCGCGGTCCAGTACGCGTCCCGGTCCTCGCGCCCGTTCGCGAACTCCTTCGCCGCGGCCTGCGTCAGCTGCGAGCGGGACGCCAGCACCCGGGTGAACTCCTCGACCCGCTTGCCGAGTCCGCCCTCCGGCAGCACCTCGTCGACCAGACCGGTGCGCAGCGCCCGCGCGGCGTCGATCAACTCGCCGGAGAACAGCAGGTACTTCGCGGTGGCCGGCCCCGTCAGCGTCACCAGCCGCCGGGTCGAGGAGGCCGGATACACGACCCCCAGCTTGGCCGGGGTCACCCCGAACAACGCCGACTCCTCGGCGAACCGCAGGTCGCAGGCGGCCGCCAACTGGGCCCCGCCGCCCACGCAGTGACCGCGGACCGCCGCAAGCGTCGGCTTGGGGAAGGCCGCCAGCGCCTCCTCCGCGCGGACGGCGAGCTGCTGCGCGGCCTCCGCCGACTCCCGCAGGGTGGAGATGTCGGCACCGGCGCAGAACGTGGCTCCCTCACCGGTGAGCACCAGCGCCCGTACCGCCGGATCCGCCGCCAGGGTGTCGAGCAGCTCGGGCAGTGCCCGCCACATCGCGACCGTCATGGCGTTGCGCTTGGCCGGGTGGTGGACGACGACGGTGGCGACCGAGTCGGCGACCCGGTGCAGCAGCTGCGGCTCCATGCGCCGGATGTTATCCGTCGGCCCGTTGGGCTCGCGCGGACGGTGCGGGAGACAGGAACGGTCCAACAACTGACCGTGTCATACGCCAACGGTCAGAACCGTTCGATACCTGCTGACTTGTGTTCAGTTCTCCGGAGCGGAGTGACCCGTTACCAACACTCAGGGGTGTGGTGACAATCGAGCCCGAGGGTGGCGACCGGACGATGGACGAGACCGGGCCCGCGCAGCCGCTTCCGTACGAAGGCGTCTGGCGGTTCACCGCCCCCGCCGAGGACGCGTCGGTCCCGCAGGCGCGGCACGCCGTGCGGGACCTGCTGGCGCGCCAGGGCGTACCGGTCTGTGACGACGTGGCCGAGGGCCTGCTCCTGATCGTCTCGGAGCTGGTCACGAACGCCGTCCGGCACGCGGCGGTGCTGTCGCCGGTGCTCGCCGTGGAGGTCGCCGTCGGGCCCGAGTGGGTGCGGGTTTCCGTGGAGGACAGCCACCCCTACCGCCCGACCGCCCTGGAGACGGACCACGGCCGGACGGGCGGACGCGGGCTGCTCCTGGTCCGGGAGATCACCCGGGAGGCGGGCGGATCCTGTGACGTGGCCCACACGGCGAGCGGCGGCAAGGTGATCTGGGTGGCCCTGCCGCTCAAGCAGGCCCCGCGCCAGGTGTACTGACCCGTGAGGCCGGGGACGCGCGAGCGCGCCCGGCGGCAGGGCCGCTCACCAGCCGGCGGACGGGCCCGTCAGCTCGCGGACGGCGGGCCGGGCCGCGTCCAGCACCGTCATGAACCACGCCGAGAAGGTGTCCTTGCCGTGCCGTTCGGTCAGCTCGGCCGGGGACACGAACGCCGTCTCGGCCACCTCCTCCGGGTCGGGCCGCGGCGCTGCCTGCACCAGGCCGACGAACAGGTGGTTGTACTCCTGTTCGACCAGTCCTGAGGCCGGGTCCGGGTGGTTGTAGCGCACCGTGCCCGCCTCGGCGAGCAGGGACGGGGAGACACCCAGCTCCTCGTACGTCCGCCGGGCCGCCGCCGCGAAGGGGGCCTCGCCCGGGTAGGGGTGACCGCAGCAGGTGTTGGACCACACGCCGGGGGAGTGGTACTTGCCCAGCGCCCGCTGCTGGAGCAGCAGCCGGCCCCGCTCGTCGAAGAGGAACACGGAGAAGGCGCGGTGCAGCTGCCCCGGAGGCTGGTGCGCGGAGAGCTTCTCCGCGGTGCCGAGCGTCACGCCGTTCTCGTCGACCAGTTCCAGCAAAATCGCGTCTGCGGTGCCGTTCGACGAACTGTGCGTCGCGGTGGCAGGAGTGATCGGCATACCCATCCTTCACGTCGGTCCTCGCGCCCCAAGTGTGCCGTACGAATCCGGCGCTCTCGGCACTTCCCGGCACTCCCGCATGTCCCGCGCGGTGGCGCGGGCGGCGGTCGTCACCGGTCGGACGCCGAGGAGGGGCCCAAGTGATCATCGTGCCCGGCGCCGAGGGCCGGGAACCGTCCGCGGCGTGGCCGGGGGAGTTCCGCGGGGAGACGTACGGGGGACGAGCGGCGGGGACGGCTCGCGATCCGCGGGGTGCCCGAACGCACGTGCCCACGAACGCACGGGTCCCCGTGTGCACGCGCCCCCGGACGTGCGTGCCTCCGTGCGCACGTGCCCCCCGGACGTATGTGCCCCCGTATGTGTGTGCCCCTGGATGTACGTGCTTTGCCGCGGTTCTCCGGTGACACCGTGCCTCAGTGGCACAACCGCGCCTCGTGCTCCGCGTGGCCGCCGGGCTCCAGCTGGAAGGTGCAGTGCTCCACGTCGAAGTGGTCGCCGAGGCAGCCCTGCAACTCGTGGAGCATCTTCTCGTGGCCGATCGCGCTCAGCACCTCGCCGCTCACCACCACGTGCGCCGACAGCACCGGCATACCCGAGGTGATCGTCCAGGCGTGCAGGTCGTGGACGTCCTCGACCCCGTCCAACGCCAGTATGTGGGCGCGCACCTCGGCGATGTCCACGCCCTTGGGCGCGGCCTCCAGCAGTACGTCCAGGGTCTCGCGCAGCAGCCGCCAGGTGCGCGGCACGATCATCAGGCCGATGACCAGTGAGGCGAGGGGGTCGGCCGGCTGCCAGCCGGTGGCCAGGATCACCAGCGCCGAGACGATCACCGCCAGGGAGCCCAGTGCGTCCGCCGCCACCTCGAGGAAGGCGCCCCGCACGTTCAGGCTCTCCTTCTGGCCCCGCATCAGCAGCGTCAGCGACACCATGTTCGCCACCAGGCCGATCGCGCCGAAGACGACGGTCAGCCCGCCCGCGGTGCCTGCGGGTGTGACGAACCGCTCGATCGCCTCGTACAGGACGTAACCGCCGACCCCGAGCAGCAG
This sequence comes from Streptomyces sp. WG5, assembly GCF_049974565.1. Lineage (NCBI taxonomy): Bacteria > Bacillati > Actinomycetota > Actinomycetes > Kitasatosporales > Streptomycetaceae > Streptomyces > Streptomyces sp. WG5. The sequence continues at coordinate 112,381 of NZ_JBNGGC010000025.1, forward strand.
CAGGCAGTTGGCCAGGGCGGCGAGGATCTCGGCGCGGGCGAAGCCGAAGGTGCGCCGGTCGCTCGGCGGCCGGTTCGCGAAGTGAATGGCGAGCAGCGCCATGCCGAGTCCCAGCGCGTCCGTCGCCATGTGCGCGGCGTCGGCGATCAGCGCGAGCGAGTCGGCGAGCACACCGCCGACGATCTCGACGACCATGACGGTGAGCGTGATCCCCAGCGCGACCCGCAGCCTGCCCCGGTACGCGGCCGTCGCCGTGGTGCCGGCGTGCGCCCCGTGCGCATGCCCGTGATCGTGCCCAGCCCCCATGGGAAGCAGCCTCTCTGTGCGTCGGCGTCCGCGTTCGGAGCACAGTGAACTACGGGTAGGGGGTATCCGGCAACGCGGCACTGAACACCGTTGTCATGTGCCCTGACCTGCGGAAACGTTGTGCAGGTCAGAGCGCCGCGCGGGTGCGGGCACGCGGCCCCGCAATGGCGGGGCGAACGGCCGGGAACGGACGGCCCTGACCGTCCGCGAGCGCCCGCCGACACTGCGCGATGTCCGCGATGCCCGGTCTGGGAGCGCGGTTTGTGGGCCGGGCCCCGGATCCACGATGATGATCGCGGCAAAGACGGGTGCACGCGCCGCCGACCGACCGTGAAACGGGCGGTGAACACGGCGTTCCGGGCATCCGATAGCCTCTGCCGACATGCCGCCCGGGTGCCGCAGGCACGGGCGCCCCACCATGCACAGGCCCGGCGTTCAGGCGTCGGCACCCAGGGAGTGAGTTCGGTTGTCGACCGCCATCCTCACCGGTCAGCCGGTCCCCGGTTCGTCGATCGAGAGCGAACTGCGGTCCCTCGGCTTCGACGTGCGTCTCGCCTCCGGAGCCGACGACACCGAGACGCTGCTGGCCCGGGTCCCGGGCGGTGAGCGGGTCGCCGTGGTCGACGCCCGCTTCGTCGGCCACCTGCACGCCCTGCGCCTCGGCCTCACCGACCCCCGCTTCCCGCTCGCCGCGATCCCGGGCGCCGTGACCGCCCAGCCGGACGCCCGCCAGGCCCTGGCCCGCGCGATGGCTCGCGAGAACTCCGTGGTCGGCGGCACGGCGGACGGGGGCGCCCCGGCGCGGGCGAAGCCGGCTGTGGGAGACGTCGACAGCCTCGCCGACCGGATCACCACCGCCCTCGACGCCGACGGCGTGGGCGTCCACCGCCCCGAGCTCGGCAGCCTCGTCGCCACCGTCCCCGCCGACCCGCAGGCCCGCAACGAGGCGCGGCAGGCCGTCGCCGCCGTCGACGACGAGGCCGTACGCCTGAAGTCGGCGGTCAAGGCCCGCGACGGCTTCGTCACCACCTTCTTCATCAGCCCCTACTCCCGCTACATCGCCCGCTGGTGCGCGCGGCGCGGGCTGACCCCGAACCAGGTCACCACCGCCTCGCTGATCACCGCGCTCATAGCGGCGGGCTGCGCGGCCACCGGCACCCGCGGCGGGTTCGTCGCCGCCGGCGTCCTGCTCATCGCCTCCTTCGTCCTCGACTGCACCGACGGGCAGCTCGCCCGCTACTCCCTGCAGTACTCCACGCTCGGCGCCTGGCTGGACGCCACCTTCGACCGCGCCAAGGAGTACGCCTACTACGCGGGCCTCGCCCTCGGAGCCGCCCGCGGAGGCGACGACGTATGGGCCCTGGCCCTCGGTGCGATGGTCCTGCAGACCTGCCGGCACGTCGTCGACTTCTCCTTCAACGAGGCGAACGTCGACAGCACGGCCGCCGCCACCAACACCAGTCCCACCGCCGCCCTCTCCGACAGGCTCGACAGCGTCGGCTGGACGGTCTGGGCCCGCCGCATGATCGTCCTGCCCATCGGTGAACGCTGGGCCATGATCGCCGTCCTGACCGCCGTCACCACACCCCGGATCACCTTCTACGCGCTGCTGATCGGCTGCGCGTTCTCCGCGACGTACACCACGGCGGGCCGGGTCCTGCGCTCGCTGACCCGCAAGGCCACGCGGACCGACCGGGCCGCCGGGGCGCTGGCCGACCTGGCGGACTCCGGCCCGCTCGCCGAGGCCGTCGCCAGGGGTCTCGCGAAGCCCGCCCGCCGGCTGCCCGGCTTCACCGCCCCCGCCGTCGCCCTCCTCGGCGGCCTCGCCGTCGCCCTGACGGCCGCGTTCACCGACTTCGGCGGTCCCTGGCCGGTCGTCGCCGCGATCGTCCACGCGCTGACGTCCGCCCTCGCCGTCGCCCGCCCCCTCAAGGGCGCCCTCGACTGGCTGGTCCCGCCGTTCCTGCGCGCCGCCGAGTACGGCACCGTCCTGGTACTGGCGGCGAAAGCGGACGTGAACGGAGCGCTTCCGGCGGCTTTCGGGCTGGTGGCCGCGGTCGCCTACCATCACTACGACACGGTCTACCGCATCCGCGGCGGCGCTGGCGCGCCGCCGCAGTGGCTGGTGCGGACGATCGGGGGGCACGAGGGCCGCACGCTGGTGATCACCGTGCTGGCCGTGCTGCTCACCGCCACACAGTTCAAGGTCGCGCTCACGGTCCTCGCCGTGGCCGTGGCTCTCGTGGTGCTCGTGGAGAGCATCCGCTTCTGGGTCGCCGCCCACCAGGGCGGCGCACCCGCCGTACACGACGAAGGAGAACCCGCATGATCGGCCTCGTGCTGGCGGCCGGCGCCGGACGCCGTCTGCGCCCCTACACCGACACCCTGCCCAAGGCACTGGTTCCGGTCGGCCCCGAGGGTGCGGAGGACAGCATCACGGTGCTGGACCTGACGCTGGCCAACTTCGCCGAGGTCGGCCTGACCGAGGTCGGGATCATCGTCGGCTACCGCAAGGAAGCCGTGTACGACCGCAAGGAGGAGCTGGAGCGCAGGTACGGCGTCAAGCTCACCCTCATCGACAACGACAAGGCCGAGGAGTGGAACAACGCCTACTCCCTGTGGTGCGGCCGTGACGCCCTCAAGGACGGCGTGATCCTCGCCAACGGCGACACCGTGCACCCGGTCTCCGTCGAGAAGACCCTGCTCGCCGCCCGCGGCGACGGCAAGAAGATCATCCTCGCCCTCGACACGGTGAAGAACCTCGCCGACGAGGAGATGAAGGTCGTCGTCGACCCCGACAAGGGCGTCCAGCGCATCACCAAGCTGATGGACCCGGCCGAGGCGACCGGCGAGTACATCGGCGTCACCCTCATCGAGGGCGAGGCCGCCGCCGACCTGGCCGACGCCCTGAAGACCACCTTCGAGCGCGACCCGCAGCTGTACTACGAGGACGGCTACCAGGAGCTGGTGGACCGCGGCTTCAAGATCGACACGGCGCCGATCGGCGACGTCAAGTGGGTCGAGATCGACAACCACGACGACCTCGCCAAGGGCAGGGAGATCGCGTGCCAGTACTGACGCGGCTCATCCCGTCGCCGGTCGTCGTGGACATCCGCGCGGGTGCCCTCGACGACCTGGGATGTGTGCTCGCCGACGAGCGCATCTCCCACTCGGGCAAGCTCGCCGTCGCCGTCAGCGGCGGCTCGGGCGCCCGGCTGCGCGAGCGCGTCGCCCCGTCCCTGCCCGGCGCCGACTGGTTCGAGGTCGGCGGCGGCACCCTGGACGACGCGATCAAGCTGGCCGGCGCCATGAAGGGCGGCCACTACGACGCGGTCGTCGGTCTCGGCGGCGGCAAGATCATCGACTGTGCCAAGTTCGCCGCGGCGCGCATCGGCCTCCCGCTGGTCGCCGTGCCCACGAACCTCGCGCACGACGGGCTGTGCTCACCGGTCGCCACCCTCGACAACGACGCGGGCCGCGGCTCCTACGGCGTGCCGAACCCCATCGCGGTCGTCATCGACCTGGACGTCATCCGCGATGCCCCGGCGCGGTACGTGCGCGCCGGCATCGGCGACGCCGTCTCCAACGTCTCCGCGATCGCGGACTGGGAGCTGGCCAACCGGGTCAAGGGCGAGCGGATCGACGGCCTGGCGGCCGCGATGGCCCGCCAGGCCGGCGAGGCCGTGCTTCGGCACCCGGGCGGCGTCGGTGACAACGACTTCCTCCAGGTGCTCGCCGAGGGACTGGTCCTGACCGGCATCGCCATGTCGGTCTCCGGTGACTCCCGGCCCGCCTCCGGCGCCTGCCACGAGATCAACCACGCCCTCGACCTGCTCTTCCCCGCCCGCGCCGCCGCCCACGGCGAGCAGTGCGGTCTGGGCGCGGCCTTCGCGATGCACCTGCGCGGGGCCCACGAGGAATCCGCCCACATGGCCGAGGTACTGCGCCGGCACGGGCTGCCCGTCCTGCCGGAGGAGATCGGCTTCACCCCGGACGAGTTCGTCCGGGCCGTGGAGTTCGCGCCGCAGACCCGGCCCGGCCGCTACACGATCCTCGAACACCTCGACCTCGAAACCGACCAGATCAAGGACATGTACGCCGACTATGTCAAGGCCATCGGTAGCTGAACTACGTCCGGTCGTCCATCCCGCGGGGGTCAAGGACCGGCGCAGCGGTGAGCACTGGGCGGGACGCCTCTACATGCGCGAGGTCTCGCTGCGGATCGACCGCTACCTGGTGAACACCAGGATCACGCCCAACCAGCTCACGTACTTGATGACCGTCTGCGGCGTGCTCGCCGCCCCGGCCCTGCTGGTGCCAGGGATCACGGGCGCCGTGCTCGGCGTGGTGGCGGTCCAGCTGTACCTGCTGCTGGACTGCGTGGACGGCGAGGTCGCCCGCTGGAAGAAGCAGTACTCGCTCGGCGGCGTCTACCTGGACCGGGTCGGCGCCTACCTGACCGACGCGGCGGTCCTGGTCGGCCTGGGCCTCCGCGCGGCCGACGTGTTCGGTACCGGGCGGATCGACTGGCTGTGGGCCTTCCTCGGCACGCTGGCCGCCCTCGGCGCCATCCTGATCAAGGCCGAGACCGACCTGGTGGGCGTGGCCCGGCACCAGGCCGGGATGGCGCCGGTCAAGGAGTCCGCCTCCGAGCCGCGCTCCTCCGGCATGGCACTGGCCCGCCGGGCCGCCGGGGCGCTCAAGTTCCACCGGCTGATCCTCGGCATCGAGGCGTCCCTGCTGATCCTCGTCCTCGCGATCGTCGACGCGAGCCGGGGCGACCTGTTCTTCACCCGCCTCGGCACCGCCGTGCTCGCGGGCATCGCGCTGCTGCAGACCCTGCTGCACCTGGTGTCCGTCCTCGCCTCCAGCAGGCTCAAGTGAGCGGGGCCATGAAGGTCGGTGCCGTCGTCATCACGATGGGCAACCGGCCCGAGGAACTGCGCGCGCTGCTCGACTCGGTGGCCAAGCAGGACGGCGACCCGGTCGAGGTGGTCGTGGTCGGCAACGGCTCGCCCGTCCCGGAGGTGCCGGCCGGCGTCCGCACCGTCGAGCTGCCCGAGAACCTGGGCATCCCCGGCGGCCGCAACGTCGGCATCGAGGCCTTCGGTCCCGGCGGCCAGGACGTCGACATCCTGCTCTTCCTCGACGACGACGGCCTCCTCGCCCGCACCGACACCGCCGAGCTCTGCCGGCAGGCGTTCGAGGCCGACGACGAGCTCGGCATCATCAGCTTCCGCATCGCCGACCCGGACACCGGCGAGACCCAGCGCCGGCACGTCCCGCGCCTGCGCGCCTCCGACCCGATGCGCTCCTCCCGGGTGACCACCTTCCTCGGCGGCGCCAACGCGGTGCGCACCCGCGTCCTCACCCAGGTCGGCGGCCTGCCGGACGCGTTCTTCTACGCCCACGAGGAGACCGACCTGGCCTGGCGGGCCCTGGACGCGGGCTGGATGATCGACTACCGGTCCGACATGGTGCTGAACCACCCCACGACCGCGCCCTCGCGGCACGCGGTCTACCACCGCATGGTCGCGCGCAACCGGGTCTGGCTGGCCCGCCGCAACCTTCCCGCGCTCCTCGTCCCGGTCTATCTCGGGGTGTGGATGCTGCTCACACTGCTGCGCCGCCCCTCGCGTCCGGCCCTGAAGGCCTGGTTCGGCGGCTTCCGCGAGGGCTGGGCCACCCCCTGCGGTCCTCGCCGCCCGATGAGGTGGCGTACGGTATGGCGGCTGACCCGGCTGGGCCGGCCTCCCGTGATCTGACAAGCTCGTGTCCGAGAGCGTCCCGGACCGTTCCGTTCCGGGTCAACAGGTCCATGCCAGGCCAGCGCGGCCGGGCATTCCGAAGACGAAAGTTTCCACCAGTGAGTGAGACAACGCACGACGGCACGGTCGCCATGACCAAGCCCGTGTCGCCCGACGAGGGCCTCACACCGGCCCGGCTCGCCGCCAAGTACGGGCTGTCCGTGAGCGGTGCCCGGCCGTCCCTCATGGAGTACGTCCGTCAGCTCTGGGGGCGGCGGCACTTCATCCTCGCCTTCTCCCAGGCCAAGCTGACCGCCCAGTACAGCCAGGCCAAGCTGGGGCAGCTGTGGCAGGTGGCGACACCGCTGCTGAACGCGCTCGTCTACTTCCTGATCTTCGGCCTGATCCTCAACGCGGGCCGCGGCATGCCGAAGGACGTCTACATCCCGTTCCTGGTGACCGGCGTGTTCGTCTTCACGTTCACCCAGTCCTCGGCGATGGCGGGTGTGCGGGCCATCGCCGGCAACCTCGGCCTGGTGCGGGCGCTGCACTTCCCGCGCGCCTCGCTGCCGATCTCGTTCGCGCTGCAGCAGCTCCAGCAGCTGCTGGCCTCGATGATCGTCCTGTTCGCGGTGGTCGTGGGCTTCGGAAGCTACCCGTCCCTGTCCTGGCTGCTGGTCGTCCCGGCGCTGGCCCTGCAGTTCCTCTTCAACATGGGACTGGCGCTGATCGTGGCCCGGATGGGGGCGAAGACACCGGACCTGGCCCAGCTGATGCCGTTCATCATGCGCACCTGGATGTACGCGTCGGGCGTGATGTTCTCCATCCCGATCATGCTGGAGGACAAGCCGGCCTGGCTCGCCGACGTGCTCCAGTGGAACCCGGCCGCCGTCTACATGGACCTGATCCGCTTCGCGCTGATCGACGGCTACGGCTCCGAGAACCTGCCGCCGCACGTGTGGGCGGTCGCGCTCGGCTGGTCCGTCCTCCTCGCCGTGGGCGGCTTCGTGTACTTCTGGAAGGCAGAGGAGAGGTACGGCCGTGGCTGAGCAGCAGCAGGGCGAGCGGGTTCCGACGGTCATCGCGGACGAACTGCACATCGTCTACCGCGTCAACGGCGCCAAGACCGGCAAGGGAAGCGCGACCGCGGCCCTGAGCCGGATGCTCAAGAGGGGTGAACAGCGGGGCGTGCGCAAGGTGCACGCCGTGCGGGGCGTCTCCTTCACCGCCTACCGGGGCGAGGCCATCGGCCTGATCGGTTCCAACGGGTCCGGCAAGTCGACCCTGCTGCGGGCCATCGCCGGCCTGCTGCCCGCCGAGCGGGGCAAGGTCTACACCGACGGCCAGCCCTCGCTGCTCGGGGTGAACGCGGCCCTGATGAACGACCTGACCGGCGAGCGGAACGTCATCCTCGGCGGACTGGCCATGGGGATGACCCGCGAACAGATCAAGGAGCGCTACCAGGACATCGTCGACTTCTCCGGGATCAACGAGAAGGGCGACTTCATCACCCTGCCGATGCGCACCTACTCCTCCGGCATGGCCGCCCGCCTGCGGTTCTCCATCGCCGCCGCCAAGGACCACGACGTCCTGATGATCGACGAGGCGCTGGCCACCGGTGACCGCAAGTTCCAGACGCGCTCCGAGCAGCGCATCCGGGAGCTGCGCAAGGAGGCCGGCACCGTCTTCCTGGTCAGCCACAACAACAAGTCCATCCGGGACACCTGCAACCGCGTGCTGTGGCTGGAGCGCGGCGAGCTGCGGATGGACGGCCCGACCGACGAGGTGCTCAAGGAGTACGAGAAGTTCACGGGCAAGTAGCCCGACACGCCGGGGCCGCGGGAACTGTTCCCAGCGGTCCCGGCGTCCGCAAGGAAGTGTCAACTCCGGGGGCTCCCAGGAATCTTGTGGCCGATCGATGTGTTGTCGTGATGCGCGGAGGACCCCGGCGAACCCCCCTGAGCTGTACAACGTAAGCTGTACCGGTCCCGAAACGCGGCACATGGGGCGATAATGCCCGACACCCTCAGGCGGGCCCGCCGCGAGGGCGGCCGGGCGGCGTGTCCGAAATAGTGCGTATTGGGTCAGCAGTGTAGAACGGGAGATGTGACGGCAATGGCTAGGGAAACTCCCCACCTCCGCGAAGCGTGCGCCGTCCCCGCCCAGGGCAGCCCGCGATGACGGCGACCGACACGGCGCACGCCGTCGACCCTGAGCGCGGCACCCTCGCCAAGGCCGCGGACGAGAACTTCCCCGTGGCGCCCTTCTTCCTGCCCCGCGACTGGCGCGCCGACCTGATGGCCGTGTACGGCTTCGCCCGCCTCGTCGACGACATCGGCGACGGCGATCTGGCCCCCGACGGCGCCGACGCCCGCCTCCTCGGCGTACCCGACGACCGGGCCGGCGACCGGCTGCTGATGCTGGACGCCTTCGAGGACGATCTGCGCAGGGTCTTCGACGGCACTCCCCGCCACCCGCTGCTGCGCCGCCTCCAGCCGACCGTGCGCCGCCGCTCGCTGACCCCCGGGCCGTTCCTGGGGCTGATCGCCGCCAACCGCCAGGACCAGCTGGTCGCGCGGTACGAGACCTACGACGACCTCCTCGCCTACTGCGAACTGTCCGCCAACCCGGTCGGTCACCTCGTCCTCGCCGTCACCGGCACCTCGACGCCCGAGCGGATCCGCCGCTCCGACGCGATCTGCACCGCCCTGCAGATCGTCGAGCACCTCCAGGACGTCGCCGAGGACCTGAGCCGGGACCGCATCTACCTGCCCGCCGAGGACATGAAACGTTTCCACGTCCAGGAGTCGGACCTCGCCGCGCCCACCGGGAGCGCGTCGGTGCGCGCCCTGGTGGCCTACGAAGCCCAGCGCGCCAGCGACCTGCTGAATGAGGGCGCCCCCTTGGTGGGTAGCGTTCAAGGCAGGCTGCGTCTGCTGCTCGCGGGCTTCGTGGCGGGCGGAAGGGCGGCCGTCCGGGCGATCGCCGCCGCCGGTCACGACGTACTTCCCGGCCCGCCCAAGCCCGGCAAGGTGCAGTTGCTGCGCGAGGTGGGCGTGACCCTGCGAGGAGAGGGGTGATCCAGGCCGTGGAGCCGTCAGGGCACGCGTCGGCGCCGGTACTCGCCGCCTACAGCTACTGCGAGGCCGTCACCGGACAACAGGCCCGCAACTTCGCCTACGGCATCCGGCTCCTGCCGGCGCCCAAGCGCCGGGCGATGTCGGCGCTGTACGCGTTCTCGCGCCGCGTCGACGACATCGGCGACGGGGCGCTGGCGGCCGACGTCAAGGTCGCCCGCCTCGAGGAGACCCGGGCCGTGCTCGCCCGCATCCACGACGGCGCGGTCGACGAGGACGACACCGACCCGGTCGCCGTCGCCCTCACCCACGCCGCCCGGCAGTTCCCGATCCCGCTCGGCGGCCTCGACGAACTGATCGACGGCGTCCAGATGGACCTGCGCGGCGAGACCTACGAGACCTGGGACGACCTGAAGGTGTACTGCCGCTGCGTGGCAGGCGCCATCGGACGCCTCTCGCTCGGCGTGTTCGGTACGGAACCGAGGGCGCGCGGCGCCGAGCGCGCGCCGGAGTACGCCGACACGCTCGGGCTCGCGCTCCAGCTCACCAACATCCTGCGGGACGTCCGCGAGGACGCCGAGGACGGTCGGACCTACCTGCCCGCCGACGACCTCGCCAAGTTCGGCTGCTCGGCCGGGTTCAGCGGACCGAGGCCGCCCGAGGGATCCGACTTCACGGGCCTCGTGCACTTCGAGGTGCGACGGGCCCGCGCCCTCTTCGCCGAGGGCTACCGGTTGCTGCCCATGCTCGACCGGCGCAGCGGCGCCTGCGTGGCCGCCATGGCCGGCATCTACCGCCGCCTGCTGGACCGCATCGAGCGCGACCCGGAGGCCGTGCTGCGCGGCCGGGTCTCGCTCCCCGGACGCGAGAAGGCGTACGTCGCCGTGCGCGGCCTGTCCGGGCTGGACGCCCGGCACGTCACCCGGCGGGCCGTCAGGAGGCGCGCCTGATGGACACATCCGGCACACTCGACAAGCCGGGCCGAGGCGATGCCTGCGGCGAAGAACGGCGGGCAACCCTCCGGTGGCGCCCGACGTCCCTGACTGAGACGGTCGTCCGTACGCCGTTCAAGCACCGCGGCGACCGGACAGGGAAAGGCGCACCATGACCCACGGCAACGGCACGCGTGACGGCGGGCAGCTCGCGGACGTCTCCGCCCTCCGCCCCGGCGGACACACCGTCGTGGTCGGCGGCGGACTCGCCGGTGTCACCGCCGCCCTCGCGCTCGCCGACGCCGGGGTGCGCGTCACCCTGCTCGAAGGACGGCCGCGCCTGGGCGGACTCGCCTTCTCCTTCCAGCGCGGCGACCTCACCGTCGACAACGGCCAGCACGTGTACCTGCGCTGCTGCACCGCCTACCGCTGGTTCCTCGACCGTGTCGGGGGGAGCGCGCTCGCTCCGGTGCAGGACCGCCTCGACGTGCCCGTGCTCGACCTGGCCCGGCCCGAGGGGCGGCGGCTCGGCAGACTGCGGCGCGACGCCCTGCCCGTCCCCCTCCACCTGGGGCGCAGCCTGGCGTCGTACCCGCATCTCTCGCTCGCCGAGCGTGCCAGGGTCGGGCGTGCCGCGCTCGCGCTCAAGGGGCTCGACCCCGCCGACCCGGCCCTGGACACCCAGGACTTCGGCAGCTGGCTGGCCGCGCACGGGCAGTCGGCGCGCGCCGTCGAGGCCCTGTGGGACCTGGTCGGGGTCGCCACCCTCAACGCGGTCGCCGGCGACGCCTCCCTGGGGCTCGCCGCGATGGTGTTCAAGACCGGGCTGCTGTCCGACCCGGGCGCGGCCGACATCGGCTGGTCCCGCGTCCCGCTGGGCGAACTGCACGACCGGCTGGCCCGCAAGGCACTCGACTCCGCGGGCGTCCGGACCGAGGTCCGTACCCGCGTCACCTCCGTCCGTGCGCACGACGACGGCGGCTGGAGCGTTCAGGTTCCCGGCGAGACGCTGGAGGCGGACGCGGTCGTCCTCGCCGTACCGCAGCGCGAGGCGCACGGCCTGCTGCCCGCGGACGCGCTCGACGCCCCCGGAAACCTCCTGGAGATCGGCACCGCGCCGATCCTCAACGTGCACGTGATCTACGATCGCAAGGTGCTCGCCACACCCTTCCTGACGGCTCTCGGCACCCCGGTGCAGTGGGTGTTCGACCGTACCGAGGCCTCCGGACTGGAGGAGGGCCAGTACCTGGCGCTGTCGCAGTCGACCGCGCAGAACGAGATCGACGAGCCCGTGGCCGCGTTGCGCGAGCGGTACCTGCCCGAACTGGAGCGGCTGCTGCCCCGCACCCGGGGCGCCGAGGTGAAGGACTTCTTCGTGACCAGGGAGCGCACCGCGACGTTCGCTCCCGCCCCCGGCGTCGGACGGCTCCGGCCCGGCGCCCGCACCAAGGCACCCGGCCTCTATCTGGCCGGAGCGTGGACCGCCACCGGGTGGCCCGCGACCATGGAGAGTGCGGTTCGCAGCGGTGTCTCGGCGGCGAGCGCCGCCCTCGGCACCCTGGGCCGGTCCCGCGGCCTCCTCCCGGATTTCCTGGAGGAGGCGGCATGAAGGCCGATCCACGCGGGTCCGACGCCCGCACTCCCGGCACCGCAACTGGAGGAATGACTGTGCCCACTGTGCCCCCGGCCCCGAAGGCCGCTCCGAGGACCACGGTGGACGTGACCGCGCTTCTGGAGCGCGGCCGGACCCTGGCCACGCCGGTCCTGCGGGCGGCCGTCGACCGCCTGGCACCTCCCATGGACACCGTCGCCGCCTACCACTTCGGCTGGATCGACGCCCGGGGCAATCCCGCGGACGGCGACGGTGGCAAGGCCGTCCGTCCCGCGCTCGCGGTACTCTCCGCCGAGGTCACCGGTGCCGCTCCGGAGGTCGGCGTACCCGGCGCGGTGGCCGTGGAACTGGTGCACAACTTCTCCCTCCTGCACGACGACCTGATGGACGGCGACGAGCAGCGCCGCCACCGGGACACCGTCTGGAAGGTGCACGGTCCCGCCCAGGCCATCCTGGTCGGCGACGCCCTGTTCGCCCTGGCCAACGAGGTGCTGCTGGAGCTCGGCACGGTCGAGGCCGGCCGCGCCACCCGCCGGCTGACCCGCGCCAGCCGCGCCCTGATCGACGGTCAGGCCCAGGACATCTCCTACGAGCACCGCGACCGCGTCAGCGTCGAGGAGTGCCTGGAGATGGAGGGCAACAAGACCGGCGCCCTGCTCGCCTCCGCCAGCTCCATCGGCGCGGTGCTCGGCGGCGCCGACGAGCACACCGCCGACGCCCTGGAGAAGTACGGCTACCACCTCGGCCTGGCCTTCCAGGCCGTCGACGACCTCCTCGGCATCTGGGGCGACCCGGACTCCACCGGCAAGCAGACCTGGAGCGACCTGCGCCAGCGCAAGAAGTCCCTGCCGGTGGTGGCCGCCCTCGCGGCGGGCGGCGACGCCTCCGAGCGGCTCGGTGACATCCTCGCCGCCGACGCCAAGGCCAGCGACTTCGCGAACTTCTCCGAGGAGGAGTTCGCGGCCCGCGCCGCGCTCATCGAGGAGGCGGGCGGCCGCGAATGGACCGCCGACGAGGCGCGCCGTCAGCACACCATCGCCCTCGAAGCCCTCGACGCCGTCGACATGCCCGACCGGGTGCGGGACCGTTTCACGGCGCTCGCGGACTTCGTCGTCGTACGAAAGAGATGATCACTATCGGTCGAATAGCCCTCGCGTAGTCGCCGGCCGGTGCCTCTCCCACTCTCGGCTTCGCTCGAGCGGGGGGACCCCCACGAAGACGAGCACCGGCCGACGGCGGACCCACAGCAGAAGCACCACTTGCACACTGCACGAAGGGGAAGCCATGACAGCGACGACCGACGGAAGCACCGGGGCCAGCCTGAAGCCCCTCGCAGCCGCGGCCAGCGAAACCGACATCACGATCCCCGCCGTGGCGGCCGGGGTACCAGAAGCCGCCGCACGCGCCACCCGGCGCGCCACGGACTTCCTGCTCTCCCGGCAGGACGCCGGGGGCTGGTGGAAGGGCGACCTCGAGACGAACGTCACGATGGACGCCGAGGACCTGCTCCTCCGCCAGTTCCTGGGCATCGGCGACGACGAGACCACGCGGGCGGCCGCCCTGTTCATCCGCGGCGAGCAGCGCGAGGACGGCACCTGGGCCACGTTCTACGGCGGCCCCGGCGACCTCTCCGCCACCATCGAGGCCTACGTCGCCCTGCGCCTGGCCGGTGACGCGCCCGACGCCCCGCACATGGCGAAGGCGTCGGAGTGGATCCGGTCCCGGGGCGGTATCGCCGCAGCCCGCGTCTTCACCCGGATCTGGCTCGCCCTGTTCGGCTGGTGGTCGTGGGACGACCTGCCCGAACTCCCGCCGGAGCTCATCTACTTCCCCACCTGGGTACCGCTCAACATCTACGACTTCGGCTGCTGGGCCCGGCAGACCATCGTGCCGCTGACCATCGTCTCGGCGAAGCGGCCGGTGCGTCCCGCGCCCTTCCCGCTCGACGAACTGCACACCGACCCGGCCCTCCCCAATCCGGCGAGACCCCTGGCACCGGCGGCCAGCTGGGACGGCGTCTTCCAGCGCCTCGACAAGGCACTGCACGCCTACCGCAAGGTCGCCCCGCGCCGGCTGCGCCGGGCCGCGATGAACACCGCCGCCCGCTGGATCATCGAGCGGCAGGAGAACGACGGCTGCTGGGGCGGCATCCAGCCGCCCGCCGTCTACTCGGTCATCGCGCTGTACCTGCTGGGATACGACCTCGAACACCCCGTGATGCGCGCGGGGCTGGAGTCACTGGACCGGTTCGCCGTGTGGCGCGAGGACGGCGCCCGGATGATCGAGGCCTGCCAGTCCCCGGTGTGGGACACCTGCCTGGCCACCATCGCGCTGGCCGACGCCGGGGTGCCCGCCGACCATCCGCAGCTGGTGAAGGCCGCGGACTGGATGCTCGGTGAGCAGATCGTGCGCCCCGGTGACTGGTCGGTGAAGCGGCCCGGACTCCCGCCCGGTGGCTGGGCGTTCGAGTTCCACAACGACAACTACCCCGACATCGACGACACCGCCGAGGTGGTCCTCGCCCTGCGCCGGGTCAGCCACCACGATCCGGAACGGGTCGAGAAGGCGATCGGCCGCGGCGTGCGCTGGAACCTCGGCATGCAGTCCAGGAACGGTGCCTGGGGCGCGTTCGACGTCGACAACACCAGCGCCTTCCCCAACCGGCTGCCGTTCTGCGACTTCGGGGAGGTCATCGACCCGCCGTCGGCGGACGTCACCGCGCATGTCGTCGAGATGCTCGCCGTCGAGGGCCTCACCCACGACCCGCGCACCCGGCGGGGCGTCCAGTGGCTGCTCGCCGCGCAGGAGGCGGACGGCTCGTGGTTCGGCCGCTGGGGCGTCAACTACGTCTACGGCACCGGCTCCGTGGTCCCTGCCCTGACCGCGGCCGGAATCCCCGCCTCGCACCCCGCGATCCGCCGCGCGGTGGCCTGGCTGGAGTCCGTCCAGAACGACGACGGCGGCTGGGGCGAGGACCTGCGTTCCTACCGTCACGTCAGGGAGTGGAGCGGCCGGGGCGCCTCGACCGCCTCGCAGACGGCCTGGGCCCTGATGGCCCTGCTGGCGGCGGGGGAACGGGAGTCCAAGGCCGTCGAACGCGGCATCGCGTGGCTCGCCGCCACCCAGCGGGAGGACGGCTCCTGGGACGAGCCGTACTTCACCGGCACCGGCTTCCCCTGGGACTTCTCCATCAACTACCACCTCTACCGGCAGGTCTTCCCGCTCACCGCCCTCGGCCGGTACGTCCACGGGGAGCCCTTCGCCGACAAGCCGCGCGCGGCACAGGTCTCCGCCCCCGCCGAACGGCCCCTCACCGAGACGATCGCCGCCGAGGCGAGGGGCAGCTGATGAGCCGACCGCCCGGCCCGTCCCCGCTGCTGATCGCCTGCGCGCTCGGCATCGAACACCTTGCCCTGCGCACCGGGGAACGCGGCGGCGCGGGTGGGCCGGTCACCGTCCTGCGCACCGGAATGGGCCCCAAGGCGGCCGAGCGCTCGGTCGCCCGGATCCTGGCCGGTCCCGGGCTCGGCGGCGCCGCCGTGCTGGCCACGGGCTTCTGCGCCGGACTCGCCCCCGGCATGCACCCGGGCGACCTGGTCGTCGCCGAGGAGACCCGGGATCCGCGCGGCACCGTCGCCGGCGTCGGAACGGACCGGCTCGTCAAGGAACTCGCGCGTGCCGTGCCCGGGCGCGCCGTCCACACCGGGCCGCTGACCGGCTCGGACCACGTCGTCCGCGGTCCCGAACGCGCCGAGCTGCTCGCGACCGGCGCGATCGCCGCCGACATGGAGTCCGCGGCCACGCTCCTGAGCGCCGTCCGGACGGGCGCGCGCCCGGTTGCGGCCGTCCGGGTGGTCGTGGACGCTCCAGAGCACGAACTCGTCCGGATCGGAACGGTGCGCGGTGGAATATCGGCTTTCCGTGTTCTTCGCTCCGTTCTTCCCGCATTCTTCGAATGGCACCGTTCTTTGCCGCTCCCTCGGAGGTGAGCCCAGATGGCCATGCCGCTACGCCAGTCCGTCAAGGTCGCTACGTACCTGGCCGAACAGAAGATCCGCCGACGGGACAAGTTTCCGCTCATCGTGGAGCTGGAGCCGCTCTTCGCCTGCAACCTGAAGTGCGAGGGGTGCGGCAAGATCCAGCACCCGGCCGGAGTGCTCAAGCAGCGCATGCCGGTCGCGCAGGCGGTGGGCGCGGTGCTCGAGTCGGGTGCGCCGATGGTCTCCATCGCCGGCGGCGAGCCGCTGATGCATCCGCAGATCGACGAGATCACCCGCCAGTTGGTGGCCAAGCGGAAATACGTCTTCCTCTGCACCAACGCCCTGCTCATGCGCAAGAAGATGGACAAGTTCACGCCCTCCCCCTACTTCGCGTTCGCGGTGCACATCGACGGGCTGCGGGAGCGGCACGACGAGTCCGTGGCGAAGGAGGGCGTGTTCGACGAGGCCGTGGAGGCCATCAAGGAGGCCAAGCGGCGCGGCTTCCGGGTGACCACCAACTCGACCTTCTTCAACACCGACACCCCGCAGACCATCGTCGAGGTCCTCAACTTCCTCAACGACGACCTCAAGGTCGACGAGATGATGATCTCGCCCGCCTACGCCTACGAGAAGGCACCCGACCAGGAGCACTTCCTGGGCGTGGAGCAGACCCGCGAGCTGTTCAAGAAGGCCTTCTCGGGCGGCAACCGGGCCCGCTGGCGGCTCAACCACTCCCCGCTGTTCCTCGACTTCCTCGAGGGCAAGGTCGACTTCCCGTGCACCGCGTGGGCGATCCCGAACTACTCCCTCTTCGGCTGGCAGCGTCCCTGCTACCTGATGAGCGACGGCTACGTCCCGACGTACCGGGAGCTGATCGAGGACACCGACTGGGACAAGTACGGCCGCGGCAAGGACCCGCGCTGCGCCAACTGCATGGCCCACTGCGGCTACGAGCCCACCGCGGTCCTGGCCACCATGGGCTCGCTCAAGGAGTCCCTGCGTGCCATGCGGGAGACGGTCTCCGGGAACCGGGACTGACGGCATGACCGCCATCTCCCTGGGCGTCCCCGAGGTACCGGTCCGGCCGATCGCCGAGCGGCGCGAGTCGCGGCGGATCCAGGTCGGGCCGGTGGCCGTCGGGGGCGGGGCCCCGGTGTCGGTGCAGTCCATGACCACGACCCGTACGTCGGACATCGGTGCGACGCTCCAGCAGATCGCCGAGCTGACGGC